>JAGHYT010000009.1:0-54665 GCA_017743535.1 Chloroflexus sp. | reverse complement strand
TCGGAGATGTGTATAAGAGACAGGCCCATCCCACGCCAGATGGGTATAGGTTCGATCAGGGTCGGGCAAGCCGGTACCTGTTCCGAGCAGTAGAACTCGTGCGGTCATAACGCTACTCTTCCTGATCAATTGGCACTAGGCGCTTACGTAAGGCATAAATGGCGACTTGGGTGCGGTCGGCCAGATGTAACTTCGATAGAATATTACTGATGTGGGTCTTGACGGTCTTTTCAGAGACGATCAACGTTTCGGCAATCTCTTTGTTTGACATACCCTTTGCTACCAGGCGTAAGACATCCATCTCGCGGGGTGTGAGCTGCTCAACCGGCGCTTCGTTTGGACGCGGTGTATTAAACTCTTGCATTAATTTGGCGGCAACGTCAGGATGCAAGACTGCTTCGCCGCGACACGCAGCGCGAATCGCGTGAGCTAACTCTTCGGGTGAGATGTCTTTCAGCAGGTAGGAAATGGCGCCAGCCTTGATCGCCGGAAACACCTTGTCATCGTCGGCAAAGCTGGTCAATACGATCACCTGCGAAGATGGGCTAACCGCTTTCAAGCGCCGGGTTGTCTCAACCCCATCAATACCGGGCATCACCAGGTCCATCAGGACTACATCAGGCAACAGCTCTCGTGCCAGTTCAATCCCCTCTGCACCACTACCGGCTTCACCCACGATCTCGATGTCGGCCTGTAATTCAAGAAAGTCACGTAATCCCTGGCGGACCACACGGTGGTCATCAATCAGGAGGACGGTTATCTTCTCCATGCGCTCACCTCCTTTAGTTTGAGAAATTACCGTAACGATGGCGCTCACATGCTTAGTGCGGGTAAGACATTCAGCTTTTCCTGGTCAGATGGGTACAGGAGCTCTGACGCACATTACAAAGATGAGCGGGGTGTCGGTGACTCTGATCGTTCATCACCAACATTACGCTTGTGTAGAGGCACCACCACCTCTACTTCAGTACCGGCGCCGGGTTGGGAATTGACCGTAAATGAACCGCCGAGTTCAAGAGCGCGCTCGCGCATACCGAGTAATCCGAAATGACGCCCCTCGCCAGAAAGGGGGGCCTGTGGATCGAAACCCTTCCCATCATCGGTAATCCGAATACGCACGTGTTCAGCATTCAGTTCAAGCAAAATCTGCACATTGCGGGCCGCTGCGTGTTTCACAATATTATTCAACGCCTCTTGAACAATACGGAAAAGCGGTTGTTCTATCCCCCGCACATGGCGCTCATCACCGATGACGTTCAATTCTATCCGCAAACCTTCACGATGTGCAAGATGCTGGGCATGGTGTTGCACTGCCGCAACCAACCCCTGATCGCGTAAGGCTGGTGGTCGCAACTGAAAGATGAGGGCCCGCATTTCGGCTAGTGCAGCGGTAGCTGTCTCGTGCAATCGTTCGAGCAGCACCGGCACTCGCGCCGGATTACGCTCAAACTGTGCCCGTGCCGCCTGCGCCGTTAGAGTCATGCTGAAGAGCTGCTGGCTTACGCTATCGTGAAGTTCGCGCGCCAGGCGATGACGCTCTTCGATCACGGCTGCCTGTTGTGCACGCTGGTACAGTCGACCATTCTCGACTGCACCAGCCAGCATATCGGCTACAGTTTCTAAAACCGCAGCATCTTCTTCGGTCAGGCCAGCTAATTGCGGCGATTCTATATTGAGGACGCCTAGAGTTTTACCATTGGTGACGAGAGGCACACACAACTCCGAGCGAATATCGAGCCGCTCACTTAAGCCTAGATAGTCTGTTTCGGCTGCAACATTCTCGGCACGCACAATTTGACCGCTACGTGCCGCACGCCCAACTAGCCCTAGATTAATGTGCTGCCGATAGCCAACCCGTTCCGGTGCATAACGTCCGGCTGAAGCGACCAGGATCAGTTCACTGGCATCCTCATCGAGCAAGAAGAGGTCGACTTGTGGATAGCCAAAGCCCTGCTGGATACGTTGAGTTGCCAGCGGCAGCGACTCACGCAGATCAAGCGTAGCAGTGATGATACGGGCAATCGAATTGAGGACTGCTAGCTGATCGGCGCGACGCTGCACTTGCGCCGCTAGTCGCTGCGATTCGGCGTAAAGACGGGCACTAACCAGTGGGCCACTCACCTGAGCAGCTATTGCTTCGAGTAATTCTACATCTTCGTCGCTGAATGCACCGGCCTGCTGATGCACCACGCTTAACACTCCAATCACGCGCCCACCGCTGCGTAGGGGCGCAAGAATGTACGATGCAACATCAGGGCCAAACAAAACCGTTTCCGGAGCATTTGCCCGACAATCATCCATTACAAACGATTGACAACGTTGCACTACCCATGCCAACGGGTTATCGTGAAGCGGTAACTGCTTACCGATGAAGTCGATCAACGGAGGCACCGCCACGGCAACCGTTAACCCCTGCTGATCATCAAGCAGAGCTACCAGACCACTCCCAAACGCTGTTGCCAAACGCTGAACAGTTTGGTGCAAGATGACGTTCAGATCGAGGGTCGCTCCAACGGCGCGGCCCAACTCAGCCAGCAACTGCTCTTTTGCCAGCAACCGGGCGCTCCGCTCGGCCAGGCGCACATTTTCTACCGCCAAGGCAGCCTGACGGGCAATCGCCTCCACCATTCGTACCATGGTCAGATCAAGCTGATCGGGCCATGCCAGGACAATCACGCCGATCAACCGACCACCCCGACCGCGCAAGGGGGTTAACAATGCTGCGTATGGGGCAATGGCTGCCGTATCGGGTACATCAGGTGGCAGTTCAGCCGCTGGTATCAGGTACGAACTACTCTGTCGATACTCAGGACGCAGCAACGGATGGTAGATCGTCGGCCCGATTGGTGTTGTGCGCAACTGATCAATCAAAGATGGCTGAATACCGGCAAAGGCAACTGCATAGAGTGTCTCATTATCGGCGTCGTGTAAACGTGCATACACCGACGGACTGCCAACAATTCGGCGTAACGTTTCGACCACTTCACCGAGCAGGCTTTCAGGAGTATCATCGGCTCGTAACGCATCACCAAATGCCAGTAGATCTCCCAATGGGAGCGAGCGATCAGTAGCAGCGGTTGCCATGTGCGAAGAACCGGTCATAGTGTACTCTTTCCGAATGATCTGGCATTGTCACCCGAAGTGGTGGCAAGGTCCTATATTATCATCACAACACCATCCCGCTTACATTATGATACACCACCGATAGGGCGTTTCAAAGCTCTTTCCTTGCCCAACAGTGGCGAATTGGAGTCATTTGGAATCGGTGATAGAGGCAGCTTACCCTCTTGCGGGGCCTAACGATTGCGCTTGTTCCGCTTACGCATCGCAAGACGTAGACGGGGAGGTTCAGGCGCGCAGGTAAAAGAAATCCAAAAAATGAAAAGCCCTGACCAACGACAGTGATAATTAACGAACAGGTTCGCCCATGGTACAATGACACCAATTCATCTGGACAACATCAATAACAAAACCTCATTGAACGTAGAACGACTATGAGCATTAACACCGATCAGCTTCAAAGCGTACTCCGCGCCCTTGAAACCGCACTTGTGTTGTACGAACGTGCAACAGCCACGCAATCTGCCAATGAACAAGAGGTTTTCCGTATGGCGATCATCAAGGGGTTCGAGTTGGCGCAGGAGATCTCGTTCAAGCTGATCAAGCGGCGGTTACGAGACTTCGGGTATACCAGTCGCCGCTTGGAAGCGACACCGGTCAAAGAACTTCTTCGTCTTGCTGCTCAGCACAGCTTGCTTTCGCTTGCCGAAGTCGAGCGCTGGTTTTCCTACCGCGACAATCGTAATAGCACGGCTCACGATTACGGTGAAGCCTTCGTTCAGCAGACGCTGTGTCTCCTGCCCAATTTCATTCGTGATGCACACGCCCTAGCAGAGCGACTACACACTGGCTCACTCCTCACCGGGGAGGAAGAATGACCGATGTACCCAACCTCGATTTGCCACCAAACTATCTGAAAAAAGTACGTTCAATTCTGCAGCAGTACGTCCCCGACTACGACATCTGGGCTTATGGGAGCCGTGTGAAAGGCGGGGCGTTCGAGGCCAGTGATCTCGATCTGGTGGTGCGGAACCCGCGTCAGTTATGGCAACCATGCGATCGACTGGTCGAACTACGGTCTGCTTTTCTTGAGAGCGACCTACCCATTCGGGTTGATGTGATCGATTGGGCGCTTCTGCCACCTGCCTTTCAGTACGAGATCGAACGCGGGTATGTGGTAGTGCAAGAGGGGAAATTGCCAGAGGCGGATGCTTCTTCACGGCAATAGTAGGGGCGGAAGATTGGTCACCTATACCGATCCGCCCATCACGCCAGCCTTATCGTCATCACCGTCTGAGGCGTCGGTGCCGTCGTGCACTTACTCATCACGATCTTCAACCATTATCGGTGCTACACCTCGCCCGATCATAATCGGACCGAAAAGGATTGTCTGTTCGATAACAATTGCCCGTCGCTTCAACAATTCGAGCATTGCCCAGAAAGCGACAATCACCTCTTCCGTTGTCGGTTGCGCCGTTAGCAGATCACCGAAATCGAACCAGGCTGTGTGTTCGAGCCGTTCGCGGATCCGTGCCGCGACTTCGGCTACTGTCAAGCGGGGAGGCAAAACGACCGCTTCAGGTTGATCGAGCGGTAACTGAAGCTGTCTTCGCCGCTTAAGCGCCCGGAGCAGATCGTTCAGGTGGTAGTTCATAACCACCTTCGTTGATAGCATAAGTTGCTCGGATGGTGGCGCCAGGCGCCCAAATGTACACCGACCCTGCTCTTGCCAGTGGCGTAACTGATCGGCCACTTGCTTGAAGCGGCGATACAACTCTAACTGTGCGGCCAACTGCCCGGCATCTTCATCAATCGGATCAGGTGCTGCATTCGGCGAACGTGGCAACAGTGCCCGTGATTTAATCAGAATCAACCGGGCTGCCAGACTCACAAACTCCGCCAGCTCGCGTGGCTCAACCTCTTCTAAGGTGCGCACATAGGCCAGATACTGATCGGCAACACTCGCCAGGGCAATGGTCGTAATATCAAGTTCCGCCCGTTCGATCAGGCGCAGCAGCAAATCGAGAGGGCCGGTAAACTCTGGTAAAGAAATCGTGTAGGGCATAGATCAATGTTGTTCATCGGCCCATTGCAGGCGAGCGGCGCGTCCTTGCGGATGGGGATCGTGATAGTGCCGGAGTGTCTCGACGATCTCTGGTGGACAACCCGCCGCAGCCGCCATTCGCGCCCCGCGTACAGCGTGTTCGGCATAAATAGCAATTGCCGGAATAAAACGAGCCGCTATCAGATACAGTGCTGGCCATCGCTTGAGAATCGTTGCTAGTACGTACCATCCCAGCGCCATCGGGCGACCATTATCATCAACTTTGCCGCAGTCGTGATACAGTGCAGCCCGCAACAAAAACTCATCACGCTCCCCTGCTGCTACCAGGGTCTGATACACATCGAGACAGTGGCGCTGATCGTACAGCGGCATCTGCAAAAACAACCGCTGTTCAGCCGGGGTCAGCAACTGGGCAACCAGCTCATATTCTGCTGGCGTAACCTGTGAATCTAGCGCATTGCGAAACTGACGAAGACGGTACGAGAGCGACATACGGGTACTGTAGCTAATGAACAGCCGAGCAAATGACCGACTATGTATTATATCAAATCAGGATCGATGCGACGATTCTATGCCGGATAAGGCCAGAGCTTTTCGACGTTTTCACCCTTCTCGGAAATGATGTGAGAAGAGGAAGAGCGGGTTTCAAGCAAGCGCAATCCTCTCCCACGCGGCGAGAAAAAGCGGATGAGGTGAGGAATGGTGATCAGCAGCCCAAACTCCCGGCGAGACCGTGCGGATCGGGGATTATCGTGAACGAGTGTGTGATCTTTGTCAGTGTCACTTTGTTTTTAACGGTCGTGAAGCTAAGAACCCTGAAAAGTCGTAAAAGATTGCAGCATCCTAAGTAATATGCTGGTACAATATTCTGGTAGTTATGCTGTAGCACAAATTCGATCAACATAAGAGTGTTTGAAACACGCTCATAATTAATTGGAACTCGATCTAAGCTATCGTCTAACGAGGTCCTGTAGCACACCATGGTATAAGGTTATTTCGTGAGCCTTGCCTTTCCTTCCTTGCCCCTTATCGGAGAATGAGGGTAATTTGGAGAAAATTATTGACTCTGAGAAAACACTGGGTCGATGAGGCATAACACATGGGTAATCGCTACAAAGACTGGTGGCGGCAGGCGGAAGCGGACTTACGCCATGCCCGCAATGCGCTCGCCGATGGAGATTACGAATGGAGTTGCTTTGCCGCACAACAGGCCGCAGAAAAAGCGATTAAGGCACTTTTCCAAAAGCTGGGAATGGATGCCTGGGGCCATACATTAACGGTGCTAATTGGAAATTTGCCCTCAACCATCCAACCGCCAACTGAGCTGATAGATTATGCCCGTATTCTGGACAAACACTACATTCCTACACGATATCCAAACGGCTTCGATTCGGGGGCACCGACCGATTTCTACACTTCTATGGAGGCCCAATATGCCATTCAATGCGCCGAGTCCATCCTCGAGTTCTGTCGTCATCAAATCGATTGACCGTGCCTCCATTGAGCAGGCTGTTGCCCACTACGCTGCCAGGTTGCGTGCCGAGCACGCGGAAATCGAACGTATTATCTGGTTTGGCTCCTGGGTGAACGGGATACCTACCCCTAAAAGTGATGTTGATCTATGCGTGATCGTCGCTTCGACAGATAAGGCTTTCCATGAACGAGCCGTCGATTTTTTGCCGGTTGGCTTTCCAGTGGGAATCGATCTGTTTGTTTATACATCAGAAGAGTTCGAGCGGTTGCGTAAAGAGCATCCCAGTTGGTATGAGAGTATTCAATCTGGGCGCGAGGTTGGGAACCCCGCAAAGGAGGATGGCGAGAGCTGAAAACCAATCATATGCAAGCGTAAGAAAGGAGGTTCAGCACCGTATAAACGAGCAGACTACACGTGCAAATGGAAGAAAGTAGGGGAGTAGTATCATTGAACCAATGCCGACGTCTGAGTTATTGATATACCAAAATGTTCCCTCCCTTATCGTGTAGTACACGACTGAGACTCTTACCTCTCTGACTGTCCTCTTTCGGAGTCATTTCTATCGAGCGAAGAGATTGGTCTCGCCTGAGCATCGCTCTCTTTCGACTACAAAATCAAAAGAGAGTAGTGATGTGACCGCCTTCTCACACCGCCATGGGCTGTACTAAGTCGGGTGAGCATGTTTGTCGGATAGGCCATTCTCAAACCGGAGTAACAGCAATGGAAGATTGGATGATCTACGGCGCCAACGGTTACACCGGTCAACTGATTGCACGAGCAGCGGTACAGGCTGGTCTGCGCCCAAGATTAGCTGGCCGCAATGCGGTACAAATTACAGCTTTGGCGAATGAGTTGAACGTACCATTTACGATTTGTCGATTAGACAACGAAGCTGAATTGCATCGGGCGTTGCAGGGTATGCGTCTGGTTCTCCATTGTGCCGGACCATTTCAGGAAACCAGTGCACCAATGGTACGGGCGTGTTTGAGATTGGGCGTTCACTATCTCGATATTACCGGTGAGGTCGCTGTTTTCGAGGCAATCGCGCAGCAAGATCGTGCCGCTCGACAGGCTGGAGTGATGCTGATGCCCGGTGTAGGTTTCGATGTGGTCCCTTCAGACTGTCTGTCTGCCTATCTGGCACGTCGACTTCCAGGTGCAACTGAACTAACGCTGGCCTTTCGTGCGCTCGGCAGTATCTCTCGGGGTACTGCAATCACGATGTTGACAATGGCGGGGCAAGGGCGTGAACGACGTCATGGTCGACTGATACTGACTCCACCACTCCGTGATGTGCGAACATTTGACTTCGGTCGTGGCCCACAACCATGTGTAAGCATCCCGTGGGGTGATGTCGCTACCGCGTACTATACGACCGGTATTCCCAACATAAAGGTTTTCGTGGCCATCCCGCGTCGAATGCTGCCCTGGCTAGGAATAGGACGGACACTGTTGCCAATCCTACGACTCAGGCCTGTACGACACATACTGCGAGCCTGGTTTAGACGGACGCTTGAGGGACCAGACGAGACAACCCGTCGCACCGGGAAAAGCATCATCGTCGGTGAGGTAAGAGACGAGCGTGGGCAACGGGTAACGAGCCGTCTGGTTGGTCCTGAAGGATATGCACTCACCGTTGCAACTGCCTTACTTATTGTTCAGCGTGTGTTGAATGGACAGTTTGCAGCAGGATTTCACACGCCGGGCGGGCTATATGGTCCAGACCTCATTTGTGAAGTACCGGGTGTAGCACGCTACGATGGAGAGAATAACCTAGAGTGTATCTGAAAAAGGCTTTTTTTCCTGGTCATTCTCCCGCTTCCTCTGCCCTGGTGGGAGTGGTGCTGACGATAGGTGTGGGTCTGGTTATCCGTCTCCTTCCGCTCCCTTGGCGGCAGAGAAAGGGGCTGGTGGATAAGGTGAGGAGCTGCTGTGCTGTGAGCCACCTGCGCGAGTAGGGTCAGACAGGATTCCACGTGCAAGAATGTGTGCTTCAACGATCCCATCCGTTCACCACCTTCCTTGCGCTAACGCACGCAGTCGGTGGGATTGGAAACGAGTTTCCCAGACACGATTGGGATAAGTGTGGAGCTACATATTTCCTTCAGGCAAGGGTGGACTGCTGAAGCATGACTTCAGCAATCCATAACCTCCACTTCAGCTCAGATAGGCAGATTCGGATGTCAGATACGCGCCGATACCGATGTCATCAGAAGGAACCAGATGTTGTACTACCAGCCTTGGGTAGCGCCCGTCACGCCGGTTCCCCGTTCTTCTCCGATTGATGCAACGGGTTGGTCAATACAGTTTTCGCAGTTGGTATCAGAGCATGATCCGAAACGATGATCACGCAGAGAATTCAGGGACACGGCAATGGCGTCATTGCGGACGGGTGACGTATACGTTAATCCTCCGATATTGTCGGATATAGGTTCATCGCGTCTTTAGGCAGCAGATAGTCACTGGTCAGCCGGATGAAACATCATTGACTTCACCGCAAAAAGGTGATCTTTCCACCACAGAGACCACGGAGATCACAGAGACTAAAGATAATTTTATCTTTCATTGAACATAGGGTTGTGAAAAAATTTTTTCTTACATGTTATTCATAAACCTTACACGCTCTGTGTACTCTGTGTGCTCCGTGGTGAGTTTTTGCAGTGGACATCATTTAAATCCTCCAATTTACCCGCCACAACGACGAACAATTTCCTATCTTACCGCCCCTTCAACTGACGCAGAATCTGCTGCCGCTCTTCCGCCGTCACCAATCCAAAACTATCACCGCGATTGAGGTACACGATTTCCTCATTCTTGATCCCAACCACCAGATCGAGCATTCCATCACCATTCATATCGGTTAGACGCATCGTGACTGGCGTCAGGTTCTCATTCGCCCCAACAAGGTACGGACCTACAATGGTCCGCGTCTTAGTCACGTCACCCCCTGGAATCTCTAGAATGAGTACTTGGCGATCAAGATTCATCGCAATTAAGCGTGTTGGACCAACAGTCTCTTCAGGACGACCAACTTCGGCGATCAGATGAAATGTGCGTGGCCGACCATACTGCCAGTCGTCGAGCAGTGTCTGACCCCAACTAATAAAAGCACTCACCAAAACGTATATAGCGAGAATTGCCAGCAGGCTGGTTACAATATAGGCAGAATTGCTGAGGGCCAGCTTGGGCATGGCAATTGAAGACATCCGACGTGGTGAGCGGATTTCACGACTGGTCACTGCCATTGCGGGCCTCCTCTCCAGAGAGTGTGTCTATAAAAATAGAACAAAGGTTCGATAGCTCACTTGTTCGGAATTATAGCAGAGGTATTGTTGACTGTCAAGAACTTTTGTGCTGCATAGGATTTTGCAAAGTTTTCAGTTTTCGGCAATACGTGATGCGCTAAAGCATGTCATGCTCCTGCTCACGACGAGCCCCGACCTGTACCGTTTCGCTGGCCTCTGGCCCGCGTCATACAGTATGCGGGGGTAACAATTGCACGCCTCATAAACACTTCATTGACCGATAGCCTTACTCATTCCATCACCTGAACAGACCAATTTGCAATAGTCGCCAACATATGTGACGGTGACAACTAACTGTTATTATCACCGTCTCAATGTCGAGAACTAGCGCCTGCGCATTGCCGCGATACTCTATCCGTTCATCGGTGCGTTAATCACAACAGAATTGAGAGTCATCTATGCAACGTCTAAGCGCCTGATCAAAAACGTTTCATCGGGCATGTACGGCGCCCGTGCGACTACAGCGTGAGAGGTTTTCAGCGTTCTTTCTCTCAGACCTACGTTCCTCCCCTCTTCCCTACAGGGAGAGGAGGAGGCCAGGGGGAAGGTGAGGGCCGCCAGGTGTGCTCCGCAGCACCGATGCCGACACTGTTGCAACATATTAGCGATGCGGCTATCGTCCTCTCCCAGCATCACTGCGTTCTTCGCAGCACGAAACGGAGACAACCGTCGCTGACCTGCATCTCCCTCTGTCTGCGACAGCCGGGTATCCTTCTCCCAAACTTATACGTTGGCGAACGGAATGCGGTGAACGGATGGGATCAGTGCGGCGTAGGAGTGGCACGATAAGACCCGGTTCCTCGTGCCAGAATTGGTATAAGCTCCACCAACCGCGGGCATGTGGTTATGGTAAAATGCAAGACGGTGATCATTATCAACAAAGCGTTTCCTGGTAAGTGCGGCTGGCGCCGTGCACGAATTTCCTCTCCTTGCCTCCTCTAACACGGCAGCAGGGGTTGAAGCCAGGAAATAAGTTCGCAACGTATAGACGCTCGCTCAGATATAGTGTAGTACCTGCCATATGTTGATTGAGTTGCAGATTCAGGATTTTGCAATTATTGACCGACTGCATCTGCGCTTTGAGCAGGGTTTTAACGTGCTGACCGGCGAGACCGGTGCCGGCAAATCGATTATTATCGATGCGCTCGGTACATTGCGCGGTGAGCGCGTTGATGCGACATTCGTTCGGGCAGGGTCTACCCGTGCTCGTATTGAAGGCGTTTTTAGTCTCGATGATTGCCCGCAACTCATCCCATTGCTGAGCCAATACGATCTGCTCGATGAGGGCGATGATCAGCTCATTTTGACACGCGAGATTTCGGCTGAGTCGGGGCGTAGTGTCGCCCGTGTGAACGGACAGGCGGTAAACAGCGCAACGCTGCGCGAGATTGGTAGTCGATTGATTGATATCCATGGTCAACACGAGGGTCAATCGCTGTTTAATCCACGTACCCATCTTGATCTGCTTGATCGCTTCGGTGAACTGCTGCCCTTACGTCAGCAGGTGGCCGATCAACTTGCTGCATTGCGCAGAGTTCAGGCACAGTTAGCCGATTTACGCGCCGGTGAAGCGCGTCGGCAAGCTCGCATTGAAGAGTTGCAACTGTTACGTGAGGATGTTATTGCTGCAAAAATCAAGCCCGGTGAAGAGGAAGAACTTCTTCGCGAACGCAGTATTGTCCAGAACGCAGCACGCATTGCAACCCTGGCAGAAGACGCCTATCGAGCGCTTTATAGTGGTGAGGGTGGACGTGGAGGGCGTCCGGCAACCGAGGCGATGGCGCTGGCTGTGAGTGCGCTTAATGAGCTGAGCCGTTTTGATGACCGGGCTGAGCCTATCGCTCGGCAAGCTGCCGAACTGCACTATCAGCTTGAAGACCTAGTTGTTGCCTTGCGCCGGTATCGCTCGAACCTTGAAGTTGATCCACATCGGCTCGATGCGATTGAAGATCGGCTGACTGTTTTGCGCAATTTGCAGCGTAAGTATGGGGTTGATCTGGCGACGTTGATCGAGCGGGCAGCGAACGCTGAACACGAGATTGAGCAATTGAGCAATAGTGCATCTCAGATCGCAGCGTTGGAACAACAAGAACGAGTATTGTTAGACGAGCTGGCCCGTTGTGCCGGTGAACTCTCACAACAACGAAAACGAGTCGGTGAAGAACTGAGCCGGCAAATCAGTATTGCCATGAACGATCTGGCAATGCCAAATATCCGTTTTGCAGTGCAATTTACCTGGGAAGATGATCCTGACGGGCCGCTGATTCATGATCGACGGCTGGCATGCGACCGTACCGGCGTTGATCGGGTTGAATTTCTAATTTCGCCGAACCCCGGTGAACCGCTGAAACCACTGGCGCGGATCGCGTCGGGTGGTGAAAGTGCCCGTCTGTTGTTGGCGCTCAAATCGATTTTGTCACAAGTTGATGATGTGCCGACGCTGGTCTTCGATGAGATCGATGTTGGTGTCGGTGGCCGTGCCGGTCACGTGGTTGGTCAAAAATTGTGGTTCATCAGTCAACGTCATCAGGTGTTGTGCATTACGCATTTGCCCCAGGTAGCAGCTTTTGCTCATGCCCATTATCACATTCGCAAAGAAGTTGTTGATGGCCGCACACGTACCAGTGTTGAGCGCTTGTCGCCTGAGCAGCGGGTTGAAGAGATTGCCGCCATGCTCGACGGTACTCCTGGCGATCACAGTCGGGCTAATGCTCGTCAGATCCTCGAACGAGCGCAAGCCTGGAAGTTGCATCGTCAGGCAGAACTTACCCGGTCGTGATGTTGCACCATACAGAAGTTCCCTCGTTCATGACTCCCCGGTACGGCCACGTTATAGTGTTGGAACAGAGAGGTTGTTGGAATCGATATGTCCTCACAACATACAATCAGCCGCTGGAGTGCTCGTATCGTCGAGGCGAGCTGGTTGCTTGCCCTCACGCTTATACCAATCTATTTCAATCTTTATTCAGCTCGTCATTTTGAACCTGATAAGGCTGCTGTTTTACGTTCACTGGCCCTTGTCGGTGCTGCGGCGGCGCTAATCTGGTTGCTCAGTCGGGTCGATCAACGTTCTACCGCGACGCAGCGGATTGGTTGGGATTGGGCAACCCTCCGCAAACATCCTCTATTCTGGCCGATCACCGGTTATACGACGATCTTTATTGTTACGACTATCACCTCGGTAACACCGGCTACCAGTCTGTGGGGGTCTTATCAGCGAATGCAGGGACTGTACACGTTTCTGTCGTATCTCATATTTGCTTTGCTGATTGCTACCACCTTGCGTTCTCCTGCTCAACGCGAGCGCTTTATTTCGCTCAATCTATCTACTGCAACGGTGGTTGCTCTTTACGGCATTATGCAGCACTACCAGCTCGATCCGTTGCCATGGCGAGGTGACGTTATCTCGCGTGTTGCCTCAACGTTGGGGAATTCAATTTTTGTTGCTGCATACTTGATTATGATCGTCCCACTGGCGCTTTACCGGTTATTCGCTGCCCTGGCAGCGATACGGACAGCGCCAGTTCCGACTCAGCCATCTGCCGAGTGGCGTTGGGCGATCATCCGCGTGCTCTTGTGGCTAGCCGGCGCTTTGCTCATTCTGGCAACGGTCAAGTTTAGTGTAGCGATCCGAACAGTCGATTTCCGGTACTGGTGGTGTTTTCCAGGCGCTATTCTCTGCGCATCGGCACTGTGGTGGCTGCTGACCGTATCGAGTAGCTCGGCTCTTCCGCGCTGGCCCCTCGTGCTGACTCTAATCTACCTGCTCGGCTTTGGTATTGCGTTTGCGGTCAATGCAGCTAGCGGTATTCAGCAGGTTGCTGCGGCTGAGGTTGCGGCTAACGCCCTCGATTGGTGGCTCTGGTTGATAATTGCTGTTGTTGCATTGGTAGGTGCTTATGGCCTGAGTGTGCTTGGGAGAGCACCGCAAGAGCCATCACGTCTTACCTGGCAACTCCGAGCGACGGCCAGTGCAATCGTGCTCGGACTGATACTGACCACGATCTTTTTCAGTCAGAGCCGTGGCCCGTGGATCGGGTTGGGTGCCGGTCTCTTTCTATTCATTTCGCTGGCCCTCTGGTTTGGAAAACAACGTCTCGCTGCCAATGGTGACCATCGCAACAGTCGTCGGTTGGGGCAGATGTTAGCAGGTTGGGTTGCAGTAACGCTAGCGGTTGGTGGGTTCTTGATCGTGTTTAATCTATCGGATGCTCCCTTCTTCAATCGCCTGCGCGATGTTCCTTACGTTGGACGAATGGGAAGGCTGCTTGAGGTTGAGAGCGGTACTGGCCTGGTGCGACGTCTGATCTGGATTGGTGACGAACATGCTGGTGGTGCGATTGGCCTGATTACGAGTGACCCTCTAAGGCTCTTCATTGGTTGGGGGCCAGAAAGTATGTTCGTAGCCTTCAATCGCTTTTATCCACCATCGCTGGCGAATGTCGAGGCGCGCGGTGCTTCGCCTGATCGCTCGCATCAGGCTCTACTCGATGAAGTTGTAACCAAAGGTTTGCTTGGCCTGGCAATGTATCTCTGGGTGATCGGCAGTCTGATGATGTATTGCCTGCATCAATTACGAACAGCAACAAGTTGGCGTCATCAACTGCTCGTTATTGCAATCCTCAGTGCAGTGACGGCACACCTGGTTGAAGGATTGACCGGTATCCCGATTGTTGCTACCCTGATGATGTTCTGGATGTTGCTGGGCCTGAGTGTCGCTGTAGCGCAAATGGAAAGTGCTCAGGCGTCGGTAGCGATTACCGAAACGCAAACAATACAAGGAAAGCCAACCGGACGCCAACCTGCCCGTCGCAATCCGTCGCGACCCGCATCTCGACAGGCTGCTAGCGGTATGCTTGGGGTTGCCAGCTTAATTGGGTTGTTCACCGTTGCTCTCATCTGGTGGCTTAACCTGCAACCGATATATGCCGATATGCGATTTCAGCAGGCCCAAAGTTATGTTGATCAGGGTAATCCGTCAGTGCAAGCCTTGCTGGCAGCACTGAACGAATATATCGCAACTATCCGGGCTAATCCGGGTGAGGATTTTTACTATCTTCATCTTGCCCGTACTCTGATGATGCTCGCTGATACGCTGCGTGCGCAAGGGAGTGCCCTTGGTGATGTCGGTCAGGTTAATCTCGATACCCTCTTCCAGCTTGACGGGATTCCGGCAGTGACGGCCTTTGTCCAACGTTCATCACCGATACAGTTGCTGGCGTATGCTGAAGCTGCCTTACTGCGCGCTCACCAGATCAGTCCGTTGAATAAAGATCACTATGCCAATCTTGGGCGCATTAATACCTTTTGGTACGGCTGGACAGGTGATGTGCAACGACTATACAAGGCACTTCAATGGTATGAACGGGTTGCTACAATTGCACCCCGTGATGTGACCTTGATAAATGAGCGGGCCGGGGTTTTGATGCAACTGGCCGAATACGCTACCACCAGCGGTGATGCTAATCAGGCAGGTGCCTTTTTTCAGCAAGCCGATGAGCTGTTGCAGACCTCAGCCCAACTTGATCCACGCTACGGCGATACGGCACTACGACGTGGTGACCTAGTACGCTTCCGTACCGGCGATCTTGATGCAGCAACTGCTTTCTACTTGCAGGCAATCGAACGCTCACCGCAGCAAGTGGTAGATAACCTCGACCGAATTGCCCGTGCTTTGAGCAGTCGCCCCGATCTGCTGAACCAACTGCGTCTGGCATTTGTAGACCAGGCTGAGTATGCTGAACGAACACTGGCCGATGCTAAAGGGAAACCGGAACGTGCCATTGAGATACCGACGCTGGAAGATCGGGCGACCAGACTATACGCGGCTGTTGCCCGTTTGGCCGTTCAGGCTGGTGATATTGCAAGCGCTGTAGAGCCATACGCTCGGGCAGTGGCGATCCAGCCGGCAAATGTTACTCTTAGTCAGCAATACGCGCTGGTGTTGAGTGAAACGCTTCAGTATGATGCCGCTATTGCCGAAACCCAACGCCTGTTAGCAGTGCTTAGAGACAAAGGTCGCACTGGTGAAGTAGCGCAGGTGGAGCAATTGAAAGCGGTGTTGGAACAGGTTCGTCGCTAAGGGGCATGCTCTTGATGGGCATTGAGTTGGCCATTTGTTAAGATAGTGATCCATCTACCAGGAATATGTGTTATGGCGAACATTGCCTTGATCCTGATAGCAGCGCTCACCTTCTCGATCCTGGTCACACCAATTGCGCGGCGAACCGCATTGCGTAGCGGAATTATTGCCATTCCTCGTAGTCGCGACAGTCACACGACACCGATTCCCCTCCTTGGTGGGGCGGCAATCTATATAGCATTTGTTGCTGCCCTGCTGTTGTTCGGTGATCTGGCTTATATTCGTGAGCTGATTGGGATTTTGCTTGGCGCTACAATTGTCTCGCTCTTTGGCCTAGCTGATGACCGTTGGGGCATGCCGGCAATGATCAAACTCGGCGGTCAGATGTTGGCCGCAACAGTCTTGCTCCTCGGTGGCACTCAGGTACAACTCTTGCCGTGGCCGGTTTTGAATTGGGTTTTGACCATACTATGGGTAGTCGTCATTACTAATGCTATCAACTTTCTCGACAACATGGATGGGCTTTCAGGTGGGGTTGCCACGATTGCGGCTGCTTTTTTCCTGCTCCTTGCCGCTATGAATCAACCACGGCAGGTACTGGTTGGAGCAATGGCTGCCGCTCTTATTGGCGCTTGCATCGGATTTTTACGCTACAATTTCAATCCGGCCAGTATCTTTATGGGTGATACCGGCAGTCTCTTTATCGGATTCATCCTGGCAGCCCTAGCGATCAAACTGCGCTTTCTCAACAACATTCCGCTGGTAACCTGGCTGGTCCCGGTCTGTGTCCTGGGCTTACCACTCTTCGATCTGGCTCTAGTCTTCGTTGCCCGTGTTCGCCGAAGGGTAAATCCTTTTACCACAGCCGGTAAAGACCATCTTTCACACCGCCTCCACGCATTAGGAATGACGAAGCGTGAAGCGGTTCTGACCTGCTATCTACTGGCAGGTGCCAGCGGCTTAATTGGCGTATACATTACCCAGGCCCGCCCTTCAGAAGCATACCTCGTTTTCGCCGGTCTCCTGATCGTGGCCCTTGCCGGAATTGTCTGGCTCGAACGAGTGTGTCCTTCAGGCCAGCCACGTCAGCACCAAACGGGCTAGGAGGTTATCCGAGAAATCCGGTTGAATGAAGGTCATCGAATGTTGCACCCTAGCAGATGGTGGGTGTCTGAGAGTATCATATCTCCCGCTCCGAGACCACGTTCGGGCACCGACAGGAATCGTCAGCCACGTGGACAACCGTTGAGGCCACCCGTGAGGACAAGGCCGTACCTCAACGCCGGGAACTAAAAAGGTCGGGGGCGGGTTTTCAGAACCCGCCCCCTTCACCGTTATCGATCACCAGCCGTCCAGGCCTCGTACAGCTCGTCCTTGCTCTTCAAGCCGAGGCGCGGCAAGGCGTGATTGACCACATACGTAGCTGCGGTGTGGCGATTTTCCCACATTGCCTGATGTGCTTCGGGCAACTTATCCCACGGCACCACCGCCGGTTCGGTAATTGTCAGCAGACCGGCGCTAATCTCATCGTTGAGGCGCAAGACTTCATAAGCGTTCGAGAGATGGGTGCCGAAGATTTGCGCGGTTGGCATATAGATGCGGCGTTGTCGTACCCAGATTTGGGGTGCGAAGAAAGAGTAGCGCCGCCCACCAACATCCTCGAAGTAGACGATCCGACCGGTGAATGGCTTAATCAGCATTGCGCTAACGGCCAGCGCATCGTGACCTGCCCGCTCGATAATCAGATCGGGATAGCCGCGAGGATTATCGGCGCTGCGCAAGAAGGTACCAACCGCACTACCCAGCGGCTTGAAGACCAGATCGTTAAAGCGGCGCACTGCCTCTTTCAAACCCTGCGGATCCTGTCGGGCATTGGGCAGTGGCGGCATTGTACGCGGCCACTCGAACTCATCGCCAAAGCGGCGTTTGAGTTCCGCGATGCTCACTACACCTCGCAGTGCAGCACCAAACCCGAGCGAGAGGATAAACTCGCGCTGAGCGTCGTTGAGTGTGACAACAACAATCCGTGCGCCCAGGAGTCGTGCCGCCTCGATGGCTTCCAGGCCACCGGTATCGACCAAATCGTCACCGCTGACACCATAGTAAATGAGTACGGCCTCACCGGCGCGCAGATTGGCCCGCCGCAACATCTCGGTTGGCGAAGCGGCGCCCGGTTTACCGAGGAAGGTAAAGTGATAGCCGCTCGTGGCACCGTAGAAGGTCAACGTCGGAATATGGCCATCGTGCGGTTCGCCGAGCAGTTGGAAACTACGCGGGAATGCCGTCTCACCCGCGTGCGAGACAACGTAATCGGCCAGCCGACCATTGTTCTGCGCCCGGAACATCTCGAGCAAGGGCTGACCGGCTGCTTCCCACGCTGCCCAGGCTGCCGGGTCTTCCGGTACACGGGTAAAGCAATTTGCCACCGACGGATCCTTACGATTGATCGCGCCATGGGCGCCTGCCGAGATCAGTGTCGCAGCACGTTCAGCAGAACTAACCATACCGATCACGCGCAGGCCATTACGCGCTGCCGACCGAGCCGCATCCAGACCGGTACCGGTAGCGGCACCTTCGATGAAGATCGTCCGGCCAGCCTGAATACGCAGCGTGGTAAAGAGCGCCCGGTAGATCGTACCCAGATTAAGGATATAGCTTCCCGCCGCTTCAATGCTCATATCGGTAGGAATGGCGAGACATTGCGGCGCCTGGGCCAGCATAAATTGCTGGTGTGAACCATCCGGCGTATCATTACCCTGGATCACGAAGTCGGCTGCCATGGGATCAAGTCCCATCATTGGTGACAACAGATCCGACTGACCAGAGTAGATGGCAACCAGATCGCCCACCTTCAGCCGTCCCTCGCGTCGTGCCTCCTCACCAAGGGCGACAATTAGACCGATGCCACCCGAACCGGTAACGTGCCAGTCGCGGTCGTGTTCATCAAACCGCGAGACAGGAATACCAGTAATTGCCCAGATGTCGTTGAAGTTTACCTCTGAGGCCAGGACGTAGATTAGGGCCTGGTTCGCGCGTGGTCGTTCCACCGGCACGATAATCTGTTTTTCGGCCACTATCGGATCGCCGTGTGCAGCAGCACCAGTTTCAGGATCTCGAATGACCGCCTGCGCATATTGCCACTTCGGAATCCGATCAACGCCGGGGAAGAAGGGCGAACCAATTGGCAACAGTTCTCTTTGTTCGAGCAAGATCCGCTCCTGTTCGGGTGTAATCAACGGTCGGCGAGTTGGTAAAGGTGCACTCTGGCGATCGAGGAACTCGCGGATACCACGCTTACCGCCGTTCGGGTCAACCACCGCTTCGGCAAAGAGCTTCGCTTCGTGTTCAAGACCCGCCTCGAAGCCATGGACAAAACCATAGCGGATTGCTTCCAGAGCTCGATGCACCGCAGCATCACGCCCGACGCCATGCGCCTGCTTGATGATGCGTTCGATGCGTGGATGGGCAATAATCGAGCGTAGTTCATCATCAGCAAAACGCGGATCGGGTTTGCGCCACTCTTCGAGTTGTTCGCGACGATGGCGGAAAGCCTGCGTGACGGCAGCCGTATCGATCAACTGTCCATCAGCGCCAATCGCAGCGCGGGCCAGCTCGCAGGCCAGTGAAAGTGCATCTTGATCGCCAGTAGCAATTGCGTCGATCAAGCCCAATTCCAACGCTTCGTCGGCCGGTACACTCCGTCCACCCAGGATCATCTCCAGCGCACGTAAGAGACCGGTACCGTTATTCCGCTTGTACAACAATCGTGGCAGTCGCTGAGTACCGCCATAGCCCGGCAGCAAGCGTAGATTAATCTCTGGTTGACCAAACTCGGCGTAAACATCGGCCACGCGATAGTGACAGGCCATAGCAAACTCAAGCCCACCACCCAGTGCGACACCGTTGATGGCCGCAATACAGGGCTTGTTCATCCGCTCGATCTTACGGAAGGCGAGGTGTGCATTGTTGGGCAGGGCCATCGCCTCTTCGACCGTGTGAATCTCTTCGAGTAACTGGCGAATATCGGCCCCGGCGACGAAACTCTTGGCGCCCTGGCCGGTAAAGACGATAGCCGCCACGTCATTTCGTCGGGCAAGGTGATCAACAATCGTATTCAACTCATCAAGTGCACGCTCATTCAGTGCATTAACCGGCGGATTGGTTACCGTCACGACGGCCAGCTTACCGGCGCTGGCTGTCGGTGGATGGTACTCGATGCGGAAATAGCGGTAGCGTTCGATGATCTGCTGCTCTTCCGCCATGCGCTGCTTACGCTTCCACTCAGCAATCTTTGCGGCAATCTCTTCCAGCACCTCTGGGTTACGCAGCGTTGTCGTATCACCGAGTGGTTCGTCGAGCATCATATTGCGCAGGAAGCGGCGCATATATTTGCCACTGCGCGTTTCGGGGAAAGCGCTCACTTCGATGTAATCTTCGGGAACGCTTACCGCACCCTTCTCCGTGCGCACCAGCTCATCGAGCCGCCGACGGTCAGCACCGGTAAGATGCCGACCGGGCGCAGGCTGAATAAAGGCCACCGGTGTCAAGCCCTTCTCGCGGTGTGGTGCACCCACCACAATACAATTACCTACCGGCGAATCGGGCGTAATCTGGCGATCACGCAAGATTGCCCCTTCGATCTCTTCCGTACCCATTCGGTGACCAGAAACGTTGATGACGTCGTCTGAACGACCGTGGAGGGTGAAGCTGCCGTCGGCATACTTCATGGCGAAATCGCCCTGAATATAGCCCCATTCACCATTCGGTCCGCGGCGCCAGTAGGTCTTGATAAAGCGTTCGGCATCTCCCTTCCACGCCGTTAGTGGGATTTCTCCCCGCAAGTATGCTTCAAAGCCGGGTACATTGCCCCAGATCGTGCGGGTTAGGTAAGGATACGGCGCAGTGATGACAATTTCGCCCTTTTCTTCAAAATCGGCTACTCGATACCGAACGTTCCCACTCTCGTCGGTTTCAGCTACCCACACATCACCGGCGATCCAGGGTAACGGATATGTGTGAGCATCAGGGCGCAACGGAAAGTCTTGATTACCGTAGAAGTGTGTCCAGACGATACCACCGTGCTCGGTGGCCCAGTACGAATTAATGTACTGCGGGGTCATAATCTGCATTCCAAATTGCTGCACCGCCGGGCTAACCGGTTCAGCACAGAAGGTGGCAACCCGCAGTGAGTGCATATCGTACATGCGCACGTCTTCGATATTTTGCGGGTTAGACATCACCGTCTTGAGGAACGTGACACCCGCCTTAAAAATCTGGACACCGTAGCGTTCAATGATACTAGCGTAGCGTCCGGCAGAGGGGAAGAGCGGCGATCCCTCGGCGATCACACCCGTCAAGCGACCGGCCATAGTTGCCGTCAGCATGTAGCTCTGACCGGTGATCCAACCCGGATCGGCGATCACGTAGATGGTATCGCCCGGTTCAGCATCAAAACTGACCCGCAAGGTGTGGACCACGCCTGCCACATATCCGCCATGCACGTGGATCACGCCTTTGGGTTTACCGGTGCTACCGGAGGTGTAAATGATAAACATCGGATACTCGGCATCAACCGGCTCGCAGGGAATACTGGCGTAGAGGGCACGCACAAGCTGATCATCGGGCAGATTGAGTAGATCAGCCTCAGAGTGGACATCAAAACCGGCAGCACGGGCATTAGCCAGAATCTTCTCTAGCGCGGCATCGAGCAGTTCATGGCTCCACCGGTCACGGCTTGCGTTCCACAGAATTTCCTGGCCGGTATGGCGCACTACCACCACTGCATCGACCCGTGGCGGAGACTCAACTAACGCCTGTGCCAGCGTGGTGCGTATCTTCGCCTGCACGGCAGCATCGAGATCGCGCAATTTTGCCAGCGCTGCGCCAACTCCGCGCATCACATCCGAACGCTCAACGGTAATCTCGCCGGCCAGCGCTGCATCGACTTCGTTAACAATCGCCTGACGCTGATCATCGTTCAGCGGTAGAGTTGCCAGCGTGTCTAGCACAATCTGCCGGGCTGTTTCGACCGGGATGTACTTGTCGAGTGCCTGATCAGTATACGCTTCTTTGTATGGAACAACCTGCGCATTGCGATAAGCACCGTCAGAGGTGATGACGACCCGGGCGCCAGCATTGTGAATACGATCTGAAAGGGTTTTATCTGAGAAACCACCAAATACCGGTGTATATAAGATGCCCAGTCGTTTCGCCGCTTCGGTATAATAAATCTGCGGCATAATATTTGGCATATTGAGCGCGATCCGATCGCCCTTCTTCAAACCTAAATCGCGCAACACCTGGGCTGCTTTCACGACTTCGACTAGCAAGCGCCGTCGCGTAATCGTTTCTTGCACCACCGGGCCGCCACGACCATTGTTGAGCGAGTTATCCCAACGATCGCCCTCAAAGTAGTATGCAACCTCGTCGCCGTAACCGAGCATGACATGCCGGTCAACCTCATTGAAACAGGCATTGGTCAGTCCGCCGATGAACCAGCGGTAGAACGGTGCTTCACTGTCATCAAACGCCTTTTGCCAAGGCTGATAATCGACCGGGTAATCGACCGCAACCGGCGCACCGGTGGCAGCGTCAAGCCCCTCCCAACGTTGGTTTTCTTCATTAAACCGAATCCAACAGTTGTGTTGTGGGTCATACCAGTGAATGACCGTGCAAGCAATCGCGCCATGGAAGGCGCCGGGATCGGCCAGCGCAGCGGCGCGCTGAGCTTCCCAATCTTGACGATTCCGAATTGGATTAGAACGGGGCGCCCGTGATGGGGCGGGGGGCGCAGTGTCGATCATCGACAGTCCTCCTTGACGCAAACTCTACCATACCAGATCAGTTGTGATATAGATAACAAGGGGTACATCATATAGCCTACAGTGCATAACGCAATTCGTCAAGACCTCAACAATTGAGAATTGTTCACTATTTGCCCAGATAATGTCTGGCAATCCCCGATCAGCGGGTTGTTTGTTTAGATCAAATATTGCTCGAATGTATGCGATCCATACATAGGAAGCATCGCTGCCTGCCACGGTGACCATTACCCGTTTAGAGCTGATCAAGCTAACATCCTGAAGTGGTATACTGTTCATATCATCCAGATCAGAGTTACGAACCACGCTATGCCAGGTTTAGCTGTTCACTGCTCAGATTGAGACCAAGTCCATGCCCTTCCAGATTAATATTGATGAGCAATTGAACATAGAGGGAACCAGCTATTACGTCTGTGCCCATCCGGCTATACCTGGTTATCCCTTCATCCAGGAGGGCCAATCCAGCCGGGTCGTGCAGTTGCGAAGTACAAGTGGTTTTGTTGCCTTGAAGGTTCAATCTCAGATACGTGATCAGGCGCTCTGCACGCATGCGTTGCAGCTTCAGCCACTTAGTGCGATCCCCGGCTTACAGGCGGCACGCCGAATCATTCTTACTGCTGAAAATCAACCAGCTCTGATCAGAACCTACCCCGAACTCGAATACGCTATTCTGATGCCGTGGGTTCATGGGCCGCCCTGGCAAGAACTGATACGCTATCGCCGTCCACTCACACCATCGCAGTGTCTTAACTTGGCCCGTGCGCTGGCCGATGTTCTAGTTACCCTGGAGCAACGAGGATTGGTACACGGTGATCTGCAGTCGGCCCATGTCATGTTGCCAGGCCTGATCGATCCAGGGGCCGCTGCATCTATCGCTCTAGTTGATCTCGAAACACTGCACGGCGCAGGAGTGTTGCGGTTACCGCTGCCACCACTAGCTAGCCCTTACCGGCATCCCGCACCAGCACACGACTTGATGGCCGACCGCTTCAGCGGTGCACTCCTGATCTTGGAATTGCTCAGTTGGTGTGATGAAGCCGTGCGTAATGCTGCGGCTGACAACAGTTTTTTTTCTGCCGCTGACCTGCTGCAACCGACCGAACGCTACCATATTCTCCGCGAGGCATTAGCCAAACGGTGGGGGCTAGGCCCGGCGCAGATGCTCGATCGTCTCTGGCAGAGTACAAGCCCATCGATGTGCCCACCATTGAAAGACTGGCAGGCCATTTTGCCCTTACCAACAATGGCCCCGGTTGAGGAGCCATCGCCGTCGTTGCCAACACCATCTTTACCTGACCCGGTTGCGCAGCTCATGACCAGGGCCTCTACGTTATACGATCAGGGTCAACCGTATCAAGCGTTGAATGAGTATCGCAGTGCGCTTGAACGATTGCCAGCCCATGATCCGCGTGTCGGCGAGGTCATGCAAACTATCGACACCCTTGAACGACAGCTCTCACAATCGACGATCACGAAACAGCGTTCTGATCTGAACATGGCAGTTCCGGTCGGTATTGGCGTCGTCATCATTGTCTTGCTTGCTTTGGCATCTGCAATTGGGTTGAATCGTGTCCCCCCATCAGACCTTGTTGTCACATCTCCTACAGCGGTTGTTGAACCGGCAACACCGCTGGTAACACCATCGCCAACGCCGACAATGACCCCCAGCCCCTTGCCATCACCATCTCCGGTACTCGCATTTCGCGTTGATCGGATCATTCCAACCGAACTCTTCACCGGAGCAATACCACTTGAATTTACCGTGCAGGGTGCAGGATTATCAACGGTACGCACGGCAACCCTTCGTGCGGCTGGCTACGAGCCGATTGCATTGACGATCATTGCTGGTAGTAGCGATAGTGAATTACGCCTGCGTCTTGCAAACCTGAAAACTTCCCTTGCTGGGGCAATTCCGTTCACCCTCGAACTGAACGGTACACCGGTGCCTGGTGCGGCGGTGACTCTGCGTGACTTCATCAGTATCCGAACTGTTGCTGGTGTGCGCGCAGAATATCGCTATACCGGTCGGATTGAAGAAGATAGCCAGGGCGCATTCTCTCGTCTGTATACTGAACCAGCACCTACAAGTACCTTGACCGATCCAATTCGGAATGGTGATGAAGTGGAAATCTTGAGCGATCAACCCATTGGCTGGTATTGGATACGGATTCGTACCAGCAGTGACCAGAACCTGGCAGGGCGCAGTGGCTATATTGAACGATGGTTGATCGACAACATCGATGTTCCACCTCCACCGACGCCAACCGCTCCACCTGAACCTCCCCGGCTACGGTTCAGGAAGCTAAGTGAGACTGAAGATCCACGCTGTGTGTTGATTCAGATTAGAGGTATTGATACAAATGGCTGGAGTGTTTCAGTAGATGGTTTACGACTCGGCGCAGTTTTCAATGCGAGTGGTGATGCCCGTATTTGCGGCTTACGCCCACGCCAAGAAGTGACATTTACCGTGCGCGACGAGCAGGGTGCACCGGTCCGTGGTGGTGTCGGTGTCCCTACTCGTGGGAATGATGTGATGTTCGCCGAATGGCGCTAAGTAGTTACACTCCTCTTCACACGAGATGGCTGTAATCTGCGTGTGGTTCATCGGCAGGTGGATTGAGCTTTGCGGTGAGTATTTCTTCGAGCACCGAAGCGGCAATCGGTAATAGCGGTACTAGGCTTAGATTGTAGCGTTCGCCAGCATCACCCTGTAGGCGAAGAACCCGTTGCCCTATGAAGATCAGTACTGGCAGGAGAGCGGGAAATACCGCCAGCACAATCCCGCGTGGCAACCAGCGCTCGCGCGGTAATTGACCGATCATGACCTGACCAATGGTAACGACCATCATGGTGTTGAACAGTAATCGTGTGTGCTCTGCGGTACTCTCATTGCGTAAACTCAGATAAGGAATCTTTGGCCAAAATTGTCGTGAATTACCATGTAAAATGATCATCACAATAACATTGGCGATAACGAAACCAAGACTGCGCAAGATTCGTCGGCCCATACGATCACTCCTCTAGCAATGATGCACTACGTCCCTCTTAAATCATAGCATCTTACAATGGCGACGAGAATAGTCATGCCCAAAAGTAAGGATGTCTGTTATCGAATTTATACTGTGAATTGTTTCCCGTTCTCTCCATAGGTTGGCAGGCAACGGCACGCGATGCATCCGTTATCCTTCGCTACGTTTGACGAGGCAGGCAGCTCGGAGTATAGTACACGCAGAACGATACGCACAAACTATGTGCAACACATCGTTCTCTGGCAATGTGCATGACAATTGTACCCTGGGAGTGTATCGTTTTCCTCTACGGGCGAGACGCTCGTGACCCCGATTGCACATGTCAATTATTCTGTACATCACTGTAAGGCAGCAGTCGTTCATGCCCCTGCGCTGACCGCGGGGGTTTTTTGTAATCAGTACTGTTAGGAGGTTTGCATGGGAATCGCTTGGGAAGAAAAATTTGCGCGGGAAGGTCTGACCTTTGATGACGTTCTCCTCATTCCGGCCGAGTCCGATGTTTTGCCGGCCACTGTCGATGTCTCCACCTGGCTTACCCGTAACATTCGCCTTAACATCCCCATTGTCAGTGCCGCAATGGATACGGTTACCGAACATCGGCTGGCTATTGCTCTTGCCCGTGAAGGCGGGATTGGCATTATTCACAAAAATATGCCGATTGCTAGCCAGGCCGAGATGGTACGCAAAGTAAAACGGTCGGAGAGTGGTATGATCACCGATCCGATTACCCTACCACCCGACCGTACCGTTGGCGATGCTCTCGATCTGATGGCAGAATATAAAATTTCCGGCGTCCCCGTAACAACCCCTGATGGTGATCTCGTTGGTATCATCACCAACCGCGATTTACGTTTTGAGACCGACCGTAACCGTCCGATTCGCGATCTGATGACATCACGGAACCTGGTAACGGTTCCTGAAGGGACGACACTTGAAGAGGCGAAGGAGGTATTACACCGGCACCGGATCGAGAAGGTATTGGTCGTCGATCAACGAGGCAAACTGAGCGGCATGATTACCGTCAAAGACATTATGAAGCGGATCGAGTATCCAAACGCCTGCAAAGATGACATGGGACGGCTGCGCGTTGGCGCAGCCGTTGGCGTCAGTGGCGATTATATCGAGCGCGCAACCGAGTTGGTGCGCGCTGGGGTCGATGTCTTAGTAATTGATACGGCTCACGGTCACTCACGCGGTGTTCTCAATGCAGTGGTGAAGTTACGGGAATTGTTCCCCCATGTTCAGCTTATCGGTGGGAATGTTTCAACCGCAGCCGCTACTATCGCGCTGATCGAGCGTGGGGTCGATGGAGTGAAAGTTGGGCAGGGTCCTGGCTCGATCTGTACCACGCGCGTTGTCACCGGCGCCGGTATGCCTCAGATCACGGCTATTTTTGACTGTGCTCGCGCCGCTGAGCCATACGGCATTCCGATTATTGCCGATGGCGGTATTAAGTATTCAGGTGATATTCCCAAAGCGATTGCCGCCGGTGCTCATAGCGTTATGATCGGATCGATTTTCGCCGGTACTGAAGAGAGCCCCGGTGAACTGATCCTCTACGAAGGTCGGAGCTACAAGAGTTATCGCGGTATGGGGAGCATCGGGGCGATGCAACGTGGCGGCGGTGATCGCTATTTCCAGACCAATGTTACCGAGGCCCGCAAACTGGTGGCTGAGGGGATTGAGGGCATGGTACCGTTCAAGGGACCGCTGAGTGACACTGTCTATCAGTTGGTCGGTGGATTGCGCGCTGGAATGGGATATGTTGGCGCAGCAAACATTGAAGCATTGCGGCGTGATGCACGCTTTATCCGTATTACAACTGCTGGTCAGATTGAGAGCCATCCACACGATGTCATTATCACGAAACAAGCGCCGAATTACGGTGGCCGGCAGTAGTTAGCAGATAGAACCGGTACGGCTGGACTTTCTCACAACCCGCTCAACCCCTTCCTCTTGAACGGGAGGAAGGGGTGAATGAAGAACAATGAGAAACTGGCAAAAAAGTAGCGCCTGGCAGTACACTGCTGTCGTAGAGCGAATGTTAAAACCACCTTTAGCAATTCGTGTAACGTCAGCATTCACAGGAAACGTTAGAAATGCCTATGCACAACTCTACCATTCCGAAGGAATTTGCCGATCTCGTAGCCCCAATGCGGTCTGCCCACGAACGAATACTGGCCGATTTGCAACACTATCAGCTTGTTCCCCCGCCGCCGCCATCTCTTCCTCCAGCCCGTGTGGGTGGTGTTGCTGCCGCCCGTGCGTACCCGATGCAGGGTGTGCTTAAATATCACGGACTGAGTGATTGGGCACAACGTATTGCCTTTTTACCATCGATATCGCTTAACAATACCGCCGCCCATACGACGACCCTGGTCGAGTTTGATCCTGCCCTACCGGCTGATAGTGCTGTGATCGGTGGTATTCCGGCTCAGGGACGTGAACTTGAGCGGGTAGTAACAGTGCTCGATGCCGTACGATCACTGGCCGGTATCACCAGCCACGCCCGAGTTGTCTCGCGGAATGTGCTACGCACGCGGGTGGCAGGGAAGGGCCTGGGGACCAGTGCGTCAGCAGCAGCAGCGCTGGCCTGTGCCGCAGTGGGTGCGATCTTCGGCCCAGAACTGGCTGGTCATACCCGTTTTCTATCCACCCTGGCTCGCCTGCTGGCCGGTTCCGGTTGTCGCAGCGCTGCTGGCGGATTGGCGCTCTGGCTCAGCTATCCTGGCATTCCTCCCGTCGAAAGTTACGCGGTGCGCCTTGATCAACACCATGAACTCGATGATATAGCGCTGATCACCGTACCTATCGATTCGCGGATCGGCTTGAAAACCGAACAGGCACATCACGATGCGCCGCATAGCATCTTCTTCCGCGCCTGGATGCTGGCCCGCGGCGATGAAGTCCGCGAGTGTATCAGCGCGGTACGACGGGGCGACTGGCAAACCATCGGTCAACTCGCCGAACTTGATAGCATGCGTCTCCATGGTGTTACAATGTCGGGTTCGCGTGAGCAGCGCATTATTGGCTGGGAACCGGAAAACATCACGCTGTTTCGGCTGTGTAATGACCTACGTGCACGCGGCATACCGGTCTATGCGAGTACTGATACCGGCCCGACAGTGGTCTTCATTACTCAACGTGAGTACGCACCGGCTGTGACGGCAGCTATTGCTAATCTCGGTCTGGGATTAGAAACGGTCATTGCCCCGATTGGCGGCCCGGCCCATCTCATTTCGGTCGAGGAGGCACTTGCCGAGTTATGAGTGCATGAACAACAAATAGTCGAGCGCTTACCATTGCATCGTAGGGCGGGTTCCCGACCCGCCCAGCACGACGTGCTTATAAGGCCCGACAGCGGGGATTGGGCAATTTCTCGCTGCGGAACAAAAGCTAGGTCAGATCACACCACGTCGTAACCGACGATGGTTCTCGTTTTCAATGATCAACCACCGACAACAATAAATACCAGATCGTTTACGTTCGTTCCGGTCGGGCCAGGACGGAGCAGGTCATCTAAGGCCGCAAAAAAGGGATAGGCATCGTTTCGCCGCAAATGATCAACCGGATCATACCCTAAAGCTCTGGCGCGTCTCACCGTTGCCCCGGTTGCTACTGCACCGGCAGCATCGGTTGGCCCATCACCACCATCAGTTGCCAGCGCGATCACTGCCGCATGCTCAAGTCCATCTAGCGCAATTGCTGCACTCAGCGCTAACTCTTGGTTACGCCCACCTCGCCCTGTTCCGCGCAGCGTTACTGTCGTTTCGCCACCGGCAATAAGACATGCTGGGGCAGGTAGTGGTTGATGAGACGTTACAATCTCGCGAGCAATTGCCGCCAGCACCTGACCAACCTCACGGGCTTCTCCCTCTAAAAAGGTTGTCAAGATCATCGTATGAAATCCAGCCGTCTGTGCTGCTGCTAGCGCTGCCTGTGCGGCCTGAGCATTACTGCCGATCAAGACGTTCTGAACCTTGCTTAAGAGGGGATCGTTCGGTTTGAGGGTTTCAGGGTGGTCGCCGCGTGCACCCGCCGCGAGATAAGCCAAAATAGCCGGTGGACAGCGGTCACGCAATTCGTATCGTTCGATCACGGCCAGCGCTTCGGCAAACGTTGTCGGATCGGCGACCGTCGGCCCGGAGGCAATGACTTCCAACGGACTACCAACCACATCGGAGAGGATCAGAGTGACGAGAGTCGCCGGCGCTGCCATTCGCACCAATCCGCCACCCTTGATCTGATCGAGATGTTTCCGGATCGTGTTGATCGCGCCGATTGGCGCTCCACAGGCGAGCAATTCGGTGGTAAGCTGCTGAATATCGGCCAGGGTTACCCCTGTCACCGGCAGGTTGAGCAATGCCGATCCACCCCCTGAAATCAGCGCCACCACCAGATCGCGTTCGGATGCCTGAGCCAGCAGCGTTGCAATGCGTTGACCGGCAAGCACGCTCCGTTCATCGGGTGTTGGATGGGCAGCGCGCATTAGGGTAACGCTGGGAATCTCCGGTAGCGGGGCGCCGTCGTCTTTCACAACCACAACCCCACTCTTCAGCCGATCTCCCAATACCTGTGCTGTCGCCTGCGCCATTGCCGAACCTGCCTTACCTGCGCCAACCAGCCAGATTCGGTCGAATGCTTGCAGGTCGTAACGCCGCTCACCAACCAGCAACCACTCACCCTCGCGACGGAGCGTGGCAATGGTTGCCTGGGCCGGATCAACCGCTGCCAGCGCTGCTGCCATCATGTGGGTAACTGCCGCACCCCATGGCGCAGAACGCAGCGATGCCGTCCACAATCGTTCAGACATTGAAGAGGAAATGGCAGATGTCTCCATCTTGAATAATGTACTGCTTGCCTTCCATCCGAACCAGACCGGCTTTTTTTGCCTCGTTCATGCCGCCAGCAGCAATCAGATCGCTGTACGCCACAATTTCGGCCCGAATAAATCCGCGTTGAATATCAGAATGGATCACGCCTGCTGCCTCTACGGCTGGCGTTCCTCGTGGAACAGGCCAGGCGCGTACTTCATCAGGCCCGGCAGTGAGAAAACTGACCAGTCCAAGCAACGCATAACTTGCAGCAATCACCCGATCACGGGCCGGCGCCGTGATCCCCAGATCATCCATGAACACCCGTGCTTCGGTATCATCAAGCTGGGCTAACTCAGCCTCGATTTTACCGCACAACGGCTCGACAGCACTACGCGGGTGAGGATAGGCAATCTGCGGTGGATGGGCAATGTCGGCTTCCCCGATATTGGGCGCAATCAGCATCGGCTTGGCCGTGAGAAACTGATACCCACGGATCATCCGCGCTTCGTCTTCGGTTAATTCAAGCGCCCGAATTGGCGTTTCTGCTTCGAGCGCTTCACGTAACCGCTGCAGCAAGTCACTTTCGGCAGTACGTAACTCCTTCTCTTTTGCCGGTAATTTGGGGATCTCAGCATTCAGCCGGTTCAGGCGCCGCTCGATAATGCCCAAATCGGAAAAAGCCAGTTCAAGATCGACAGCCGCAATATCACGCTGTGGGTCAACTGAACCATTTGGATGCGGTACTGTCGGATCATCAAAAGCCCGCACGACGTGTAAGAGGGCGTCAGCCGAGGCAATATAATTGAGCAACACTGGCGGTAAACCACCACCAGCCCGCCCGCTTCCACTCAAACCGCCAATATCGATATACTGGACATCAGCATACGTAATTTTCCGCGGCTTAAACATCTTTGCCAATACTTCTAACCGCGGATCAGGCACCTTAACCGTTGCCAGATTTGGCTCTAGCTGACCTGAAGAATAGGCCGCAGTCTCGGCGTGACCTCGCGTCAAGGCATTGAAAACTGTCGTTTTGCCACTATTTGGCAGACCGATAATTGCTATTTTCATCGCACGTCCTCCGTGCTACGTATCTCATTGTTGCACACTATACCATAATTTGTCTGCCGGTCACAGCAAGATACGATGGTCGGCGGTTGAAGTACAGGGAGCGGTAGGCGAGGCGAGTAGTATCCTGAACCCATCACTCTTTCCCTCTTCCACTTCCTAACTAGAGCAGAAAGGCGGAAGGTGTGGAGTACCGGTCGCCCTTCGTATGATAAGCTCGAACCCATCACCGCCTCCTCGTGTGAGCGAGGGAGGAGTGCAGCGGAAGATGAGTGGGCCGGTCTCTACATCTTCCGAGATGCAGTTGTTAGGCAAAGACTAGAAAGAACATTCTCTTGCACTATTTGTCACAAGATTGCACACTACTTGCACAAAAAATTGTGATATGATTAGATAAAGAAGGCTATTGTCACAGGTTTAGCTGTGAGTCAGGAGGCAACAATCCTAGGTGACTTAGACTGAGGAGTTATGCAAAATATGCAAAAACCCGTCACTTAAACCACGCTATCTATTTCGCGTTTTTGGCATTCTGTACGGCAAAATTGTAGGAATATACGTCCAGGTATTTGACGCAAAAGCAAAACGGTTCTATAATACCGATTAGGTGACATCGTGCAGTTCGCTTCCTGGATAGGGTAATGCAACATGGCACAGATTTTTCCCCGTAACGCCAACCTGCTGGCTCGTTTGAGCATCTTTGCGCTCGTCTTGCTCGTCGTTGAAGGGATTCTCATTCTCGGTGTCTACTTCCGGTCGAACTACTTCCGACAGGTTAATGTCGCGATTGAGCAGCCAGTGGCGTTTAGCCACCAACTACACGTAAATGTGATTGGCATAGACTGTCGTTACTGCCATACGTCAGTCGATCAGTCGTACTTTGCCAACATTCCGGCAACTGAAACCTGCATGACCTGCCATTCCCAAATCAAGACCTATAGCCCACTGCTTGAAAAGGTGCGCGAGAGTTACGCCACCGGTAAGCCGATCGAGTGGGTAAAAGTTTACGATCTCCCGGAATTCGTCTATTTCAACCACTCAATCCACGTCAACAAAGGGATTGGCTGTTCAACGTGCCACGGTCAGGTCAATAACATGCCGGTGGTCTGGCAGCAACAGGCTCTCTACATGGGCTGGTGCCTAAACTGCCACCGTAATCCTGAGCTGTATGTTCGCCCACGTGAAGAAGTCTACAACATGGACTATGTGCCACCGGCGAACCAATTGGAGATTGGTCGGCAATTGGTGGCTGAATACGGCATTATGCCGCCAGAACAGCTAACGAACTGTTATGTGTGCCATCGCTAATTCGCCTAAATCAGTTTGGTGAAACCTGCGTACCTGTTGGGAAGCGTTATCAACGGTGGTAGAAATCATGACACAGCAACAACCCGATCTCGAAGCGATTCGCGCCCAGTTGCGCGACGCCCGTGGACCTCAATTCTGGCGTTCGCTTGATCAATTAGCCGACTCACCAGCTTTCCGCGAGCTGGTAGAACGCGAATTTCCGAGTGGTGCGAGTGAGTTGGGCGATGGGATCAGTCGGCGCACCTTTTTGAAGCTAATGGGAGCCTCACTGGCGCTGGCTGGCGTCACTGCATGCACCTATCAGCCACGCGAGTACATTGCCCCATTTGATCGCCAGCCGGAAGGTCGGATCCCTGGTGTGCCACAGTATTTTGCCTCAACCCTGACCCTCGGTGGGTACGGTACTGGCGTGCTGGTGCGGTCGAATGAAGGCCGTCCAACGAAAGTCGAAGGCAATCCGCGCCATCCGGCCAGTCTAGGGAGCACTGATCTTTTTGCTCAGGCAGAGATTCTAACGATGTACGACCCTGATCGATCGACAACAGTGTTGCGACAGGGTGTGCCGAGTACATGGGCTGAGTTTACCACTACCCTGGAAAATGCGCTGACCGCTGCTCGCGCAACGCAAGGCGCCGGTGTGCGCTTATTGACGACAACTGTAACATCGCCGTCGCTGGCAGCGCAGATTGCGCAGTTTTTACAAGCGTACCCACAAGCGCGCTGGTATCAGTACGAGCCGATCAATCGCGATAATGTTGTGGCCGGAGCACGGTTGGCTTTCGGTCGCGATGTTACGACCCGCTACGATCTTTCCGCAGCACAGATCATTGTCAGTCTTGATGCCGATTTTCTGGCGCCTGGACCGGGGTTCATTCCGTATGCACGTGCTTTCGCCGAAGGCCGGAAGGTGCGGAAGGGTAGTGAGACAATGAACCGGTTGTACGTGGTTGAAGCCAGCCCATCCACAACCGGTACGGCTGCCGATCATCGCTTACCCTTGCGCGCTGATGCTGTTGCAGCTTTCGCAGGCGCCCTGGCTCATGAATTGGGTGTGGGTGGTGCACCGACAAATCTCACTCCGAAAGCAGAAGAGTTCTTGAAAGCTATCGTCCGCGATCTTGAAGAGTATCGCGGGAAGTCGGTTGTACTCGTGGGTGAACAGCAGCCTGCTGTTGTTCACGCGCTTGCCCATCTGATCAATGCCGAACTGGGCAATGTTGGTAAGACGGTGTTCTATCACGAACCGGTAGAAGCACGCCCAACCAATCAGACAGAAGAGCTGGTCGCGTTGGTTAGTGAGATGGCCGCTGGTCGCGTTGAGACGTTAATTATCATCGGTGGAAACCCTGTCTACAATGCGCCTGGCGATCTGCGCTTTGCCGACCGTATGGCGGGTGTGCCATTGACGATCCACCTGAGTCAGTTTGTCGATGAGACCTCAGCTCTTGCCACCTGGCACATTCCACAGGCTCACCCGCTTGAGAGCTGGGGTGATGCCCGCGCCTTTGACGGTACGGCCAGTATTATCCAGCCGCTGATTGAACCACTCTACGGCGGGAAGACGGCAAACGAACTGCTGGCAGCAATGCTCGGTCAACCGGATGCCGACAGCTATGATCTGGTGCGAACGTTCTGGGTTGAGCGCATTGGCGAAACGAACTGGAAGATTGCACTCGCTCAGGGTGTGATTGCTGATACTGCTGCACCTGTCATTACCCCTGAACTCAATGAAGCGGCTATTCGCGCCGCTCCTATTCCGCAGCCTGATACAGGGGTTGAAATCGTCTTCCGTCCTGACCCCTCACTTTTCGATGGCTTCTATGCAAATAACGGTTGGCTGCAAGAGCTGCCTCGTCCCCTGACGAAGCTGGTTTGGGACAATGCAGCACTGATGAGTCCGCGGACAGCGATCAAGCTCTTGGGGTTGCCTTTCGATGCAAAACGCCTGGTTGGCGGTAAAGAAGACGATCGTGAGCGGCAGCGGTATCTCGAACAGCTCTCGAAGGTCAACGGTACAATTGCCCGTATTGAATACCGTGGTGGGGTCATTGAGATTCCTATCTGGTTGTTGCCCGGTCATGCTGAAGATTCCATTACACTGAATCTCGGTTATGGGCGTACTCATGCTGGTCGGGTAGGAAATCGCGTTGGCGTTAACGTTTACCCGATTCGTACCAGTGATAGTCCATGGTTTGGTTCCGGTGCACGAGTAACTAACACCGGTCGGATGTATCTGCTGGTAAGTACTCAGGATCACTGGACATTAGAAGGCCGCGACATCTATCGCGTTGGCGAGTTCAAGAAGTTTAAGGAAGACCCCAAATATATTGCCAAAGAGGTATACAAAGAGGAATATGGGCGCGAGTCGCCAAATTATATCTCTTTGCAACCTGGTGATGACTACACCGGTCGGAATGCCTGGGGGATGACCATCAACCTCAATGCCTGCATCGGTTGCAACGCCTGTGTAGTTGCATGCCAGGCCGAAAATAATATCGCCGTTGTAGGCAAAGATCAGGTCTCACGCGGGCGCGAAATGCACTGGATCCGCATTGATCGATACTTTGCTGGTGAGGATCTTAATAACCCTTCGATCTACATGATGCCTGTCAATTGTATGCAGTGCGAAAAAGCGCCATGTGAGGTCGTTTGCCCGGTTGCGGCCACCGTTCACGACTACGAAGGTCTGAACAATATGGTGTATAATCGTTGTGTTGGCACGAAGTATTGCGCGAACAACTGCCCGTACAAAGTACGGCGGTTTAACTTCCTGCAATACAGTGATACGACAACCGAGACCTTCAAGCTCGCGTTTAACCCAGATGTGACGGTGCGCGTCCGAGGTGTGATGGAGAAGTGTACCTACTGCGTACAACGCATTAGCGGCGCACGGATTGCTGCCAAGCGACGGGCAGTACAGGCTGGTCAGTCATCATACGTGATTAACGATGGCGAGATTCAGACCGCCTGTGAGCAGGCCTGTCCGACCGGTGCAATTGTCTTCGGTGACATTAATGACCAAAACAGCCGCGTCGCTAAGTGGAAAGCAGAAGGGCACAACTACAGCTTGCTGGCATTCCTGAACACCATTCCGCGCACAACATATCTGGCCCGTGTCCGCAATCCGTCAGAGGATCTAGAAAAGGTGGAAGGCTAGCGATGGCACAGGCACAACCACTCCGCACCCGGCCAGTAGACGATGGGGAAGCCTATCTGTTGCCGGGAGAAACCTACTCGTCGATCTCTGCCAAGATCGGCGATGTTCCCCTCACGCCGCCGCTGAAGACGCCTAAAGGCTGGCTGGCGGGCTTCAGCGTGGCATTTTTTATGTTGATGATCTTCTTTGTATCAGTAACCTGGCTGTTTATCCGCGGCGTTGGTATCTGGGGTATTAATATCCCGGTCGGCTGGGGCATGGACATCATCAACTTCGTGTGGTGGATCGGTATCGGTCACGCGGGCACGCTTATTTCAGCTATCTTGTTGCTCCTCAATCAGGGTTGGCGCAATTCGATTAACCGCTTCGCCGAGGCAATGACCCTGTTTGCCGTGGCTTGCGCCGGTCTTTACCCGATCCTGCACCTTGGTCGGCCATGGCTCTTCTATTGGTTGATCCCGTATCCGAACACCCACGGGATGTGGCCACAGTTCCGCAGCGCTCTCGCGTGGGACGTGTTTGCAATTACAACCTATGCTACAGTATCGCTGATATTCTGGTTGGTGGGATTGATTCCCGATTTCGCCACCCTGCGTGATCGGGCCAAGAATATCTGGGTGAGGCGGCTATACGGTATTGCAGCGCTGGGCTGGCGTGGCTCTGCTCGCCACTGGCACCGCTACGAGATGGCCTCAATCTTGCTGGCCGGTCTCTCAACGCCGCTGGTAGTGTCAGTACACTCTATCATCTCGCTCGACTTCGCCATTTCGCAAGTGCCGGGCTGGCAAGTTACGATCTTTCCACCTTACTTCGTGGCTGGTGCCGTGTTTGCCGGATTCGCGATGGTGCTGCTACTGATGATCCCGGTACGTACCTTTTACGGCTTTGAGAGCTACATTACAATTCACCATCTCGATGTGATGGCGAAAGTGATGCTCACCACCGGGATGGTAGTAGTCTACGGTTACTTCATGGAGGTTTTTGCCTCACTCTATAGCGGTAATGAGTATGAGGAATACCTGCTTTATAACCGCTTGTTCGGGCCAAGCTCATGGGCTTATTGGGGATTGCTCTTCTGTAATGCAGTAGCGATTCAGCCACTCTGGTTTAAGCGGGTTCGTCAGAACCCCTTGGCATTGTTGATTATCTCCTTGATCGTTAGTGTCGGTATGTGGCTTGAGCGGTACGTCATTATTGTGATCTCGCTCGAACGCGACTTCTTGCCGTCATCGTGGGGTCTATATATCCCAACGATCTGGGACTGGTCACTGTACATCGGTACCTTTGGTCTCTTCTTTACGCTGCTCTTCCTCTTCATCCGGGTCTTGCCGATGATCAACATCTTTGAGATGCGGCTGTTCCTGTACCAGGAGACGGAGAAGGCGAAGCGACGAGCAGAGAACAGTACCCATGGTCACGGACATGAGCACAGCCCCGCGCACGGTGCGGCCACAGCAGACTAGAGGAGGGAAGCAATGCGTAACGATGTATACGGCGTTATGGCCGAGTTTCCAACACCTGAGGCGCTTATTGAAGCGACACGCAAGGCGAAAGCAGCCGGGTATACAAAGATGGATGCCTTCTCACCCTTCCCGATTGAAGAGGTGATTGAGGAAATTGCCCACGGCGATACCGGAGTACCGCGACTCGTCCTTCTTTTTGGACTGATCGGGGCGGCAGCAGGGTTTATCATACAATACATTGGTAATATCGTCGATTATCCGCTGAACGTTGGTGGCCGACCACTCGATATTACCAATTGGCCAGCAATGATCCCGATCACCTTCGAGAGCGGTATTCTGCTAGCATCATTTGCTGCAGCAATTGGGATGGTTGTCCTAAATGGCTTGCCAGCACCGTATCATCCAGTTTTCAACGTTCCCCGTTTTCAGTATGCGTCACAAGATGCTTTCTTCTTGTGTATTGAGGCAACCGATCCGTTATTTGATCGTTCGCGTACTTCACAGTTCCTGCGCTCATTGAATCCGATGCAGGTTTCTGAAGTGACATACTGAGGGAATCCCATGCAGACGCCTCGCCTGACATCACGTATCATTCGCTTCGGTTGGATCGGCTTCCTGGTGCTGCTGTTAACAGCGTGCCATCAAGACATGTACGATCAACAGAAGTACACCACCTATGAGCCGAGCAGCTTTTTCGCCGATGGCCGTTCATCGCGTCCCAATGTAGTGGGAACGATCCCGTATGAAGTTATCAAGACCGATGAGTTTCTCTATACCGGTCTAATCGATGGAAAGGAAGTGGATGCGATGCCTTTCCCGGTAACCAAAGACTTGCTCTTACGTGGCCAACTGAAGTACAACATCTACTGCGCTGTATGTCATGGCGAGGCTGGCTATGGGGCAAGTATGGTTGCCGAACGTGGTGGTATTGTTCCAGCGAATTTCCATCAACAACGTTTGCGTGAAGCGCCGCTGAGCCATTTTTTCGTTGTCATTACGAATGGCGTTTACCGCGGTGATCCTCAGAATGGTGGCTATCAGTCGATGTATGGCTATGCGTCACGCATTACGCCGGAGGATCGCTGGGCAATCGCAGCTTACATTCGAGCGCTACAGTTAAGCCAAAATGCCACAATTGATGATGTGCCTCCTGAAGAACGGGCACGGCTTGGAAACTAGGCGGGAAGGTTAGAATCCATGGCGACGACAACTATCTCACAGACCCGTATCCCACAGCTTGGACAGGTACAAATGCTGGGTTTGACGGCCGCTGTACTGGGTATCGGCGTACTGGTTGCTGGTTATTTTCTTAATCCAACATCGTTCTTCGAGTCGTATATCTACGGCTACTACGTAGCAATGACCATTCCCCTCGGTTGTCTCGGTTTCCTGATGGTACAGCATCTAACCGGAGGCGCCTGGGGGGTGACGGTGCGCCGCATGCTCGAAGCCGGCGCGGCTACGTTGCCGATCATGGGATTGCTGTTCATTCCTATTGCCCTGGGTTACTTTGACACTTATAAGGCACTGGGGCTAGAACATCCATTGTACGAGTGGGCAAATCCGGAAGTAGTGACACCCGGTGGCGCTGAGTTTGATCCGATTATTGCCCATAAGGTGCCGTGGCTAAGCCCCTTGTGGGTGACAGCCCGGATTGCAATTTTCTTCGTGATCTGGACAATCCTAGCGTACACGCTGCGGGCATGGTCTCGTCAGCAGGATGTTGGTGGCGATGCGAAGAAACTGGCGAGGCGGATGCGCCGTTTGAGTGGCATTGGCACAGCGCTCTTCGTTATCACTGTTACCTTCTTCTCATTTGACGTGGCGATGTCACTCGACCCACACTGGTTCTCGACAATTTACGGTGCGCATTACATGGCCAATGCCGGACTCATGACACTGGCTTTCCTCGCACTGATGATGAGCCGTGTTCGTGATGCAACACTCTTCCGGGAGTATGTATCGGTGAAGCCGATCCACGATATTGGTAAATTGATATTTGCCTTTACCGTGTTGTGGACGTACATGTCTTATGGTCAGTTGATCATTATCTGGTCAGGTGATGTCGCGGAGTTTACACCCTGGTATGTACATCGCACTCAGCACGGTTGGGTATTTGTGGCATTGGCTTTGATGCTCTTCGCTTTTGCATTGCCCTTCTTTGTATTACTCTTCCGTGGTACGAAGCGCAATCTGACAACCCTTGCCACAATTGCTGGCTGGATTGTGCTCATGCGCTTTGTCGATATGGCCTGGATCATTTTGCCCGAATTTCGCGAGCATCTGTGGGATATTACCATTACTGATATTGCTGCACCGATTGGCTTGATCGGTCTGGTGGTAGCGCTGTTTGCTGCCAATGTCCAGCAAGCGCCGCTCCTGCCTCTCCGCGATCCGAATATGGAGCAGTTGCAGAATAGTGGTCATCACTAACACGTAGAGGAGAGAGACCAATGAGCTATCGTCCAAACTATTCTGCGCCACGCTATACTGTTGCTCGACCTTCACAACCGGCGCGGGCCAGCCGTACAGCAGTTGAACCTTCCCTGAGTCGGCTGATGATCGCTGGCTTGATGGTATTTATCGTTCTGAGTCTGGTCGTGTTGTTGGCCGGACGGTTGCCCTTTACTCCGCAACCAGCACCGGTAACCGGTAACACGTATCAGTCCTACGTTAACGAGGCACGCAGATTACTCAACAGCTATGGCTACACGATGGAGGGTAAGGTACACATTCCGATTGATCGGGCAATGGATCTGATCGTTGAGCGTGGATTGCCGGTACGGGAATAGGTTACGTGTAGTCGAGCTGTTCGTCTGCCAAACATAAACAGGTGCGGTACAGATGGGGATGTACTGCACCTGTTTGTTGTTGGGTTAAGATGAACATTGGGTTATGTTGCTGCCAGCAATGCGTGATGTATACGTGCCTCAGTGACGGCATCTACTGCGTAAAACAGGTGCCCTCCACAACCCGTATCAGAAGCGCCAAAATGCGCAATTGGGCGTGATAGTTCTGGTAATGTTGCCAGTGATTTACACCAGACGCATTCCAGACGTTTATCCATCGGTGATACCCATATCGTCTGTAATGCAAGGTACGGGCGTAGATAGTCGATATGCCAGTGGTGACGTTTACTGATGGTAATATGCCGCCGAAGTCGGGCTGCCAGGCCACCTGCGCCAAAGGCACTCCCAACATAGTAGTAATGGCCGGGTATCAACGCGAAGGTTCCTAAACGACCGATGGCGATCGCTTCGAGAGGATGTTCTAGCCAGAAATGCAACAAGTAGGTTCCTCTGGCCCGAAGTTCGGGGAACCGCTCAATCTCTGTTGGGAGGAGGTTTATGATGGTGATTTGCATACGTTTATACAATCTTGACTTCACTGCAAAAAGGTGATCTTCTCACCACAGAGACCACGGAGATCACAGAGACTAAAGATAATTTTATCTTTCATTGAGGGTTGTGAATTTTTTCTTACATGCACCCAATGGCCAAAAATTATCCTTTTATTCATAAATCTTAGACGCTCTGCGTGCTCTGTGTGCTCCGTGGTGAGTTTTTGCAGTGGACTCAATCTTCAATTGGTTCGCCGGGCTAGGTATAGACCAGCAAGCAATAAACCCGATAATCCGGTGTTGGCACGAGCACCTGGCTTGTTTGATAGCGTGTAACGTATCAACTCTTGTAATCGGTACCGATTACGATGAGGCGTCGCCACCTCATAATCTGACTCTTGCCCGTCATCCAATGGCGACGATCATGCTATACTTGTCATCACTGGTACACAAGAAAGCACGTATCTTGATAACAAATCTATGAACGTATTACTGATTGGATCTGGTGGGCGTGAGCACGCAATGGCATGGAAAATTGCCAGCTCTCCCGGCTTTACGAAACTCCTAACTATTCCCGGTAACCCTGGTACCGGGCGCTACGGTCGTAATGTTCCCTTCCCGCTTAACGATTACCCGGCCCTCATCGATCTTGCGCAGCAAGAAAAGATTGATCTACTGGTGGTTGGGCCTGACAACCCCCTTGCCGACGGTATCGTTGACGCCTTTCAGGCTGCTGGCATCCCGGCCTTTGGGCCAACGGCAGCAGCGGCACGCATCGAGAGCAGTAAGTCGTTTGCCAAAGAGATTATGGCGGCGGTTGGCGTTCCAACAGCGCAGAGCCATGTCTTTGCTTCGGCAACCGAAGCGGCTGAATTTGCCCGCGCCAGTGGCAAAGCCTGGGTGGTGAAAGCAGATGGTCTGGCGTTAGGGAAAGGAGTCATTGTCGCCGAGACCCTTGATGAGACGCTTGACGCGATTGCAAAATTGAGCAGTATTCCCGCCGGTCATCACCTTTTGCTCGAAGAGCGGTTATACGGGCGCGAGGTTTCAGTACAGGCGCTCTGCGATGGTGAGCGACTCTGGCCATTGCCGACGGCGCGCGATCACAAGCGCCTCGAGGAAGGTGATCGTGGCCCTAACACTGGCGGCATGGGCGTGATCGCACCGGTTGATGAAGTGACGCCTGCACTCCTCGATGAGATTGTTACGCGCTGCATGCAACCGGTCGTACAAGAGTTAGCCGCCCGCGGAACACCGTTTCGCGGCTTGCTCTACGCCGGAATAATCCTGACCGCCGAAGGCCCCAAAGTACTCGAGTTCAATGCCCGCTTCGGTGACCCAGAGGCCCAAGCCGTCTTACCACTGCTCGATGGCGATTTTCTCGGAGCGCTGTATTCCTGTGCCACCGGCCAATTACAGCCCAATCTGCTGCGCCGACGTAAGGGTTACGCTGTCTGTGTCATTCTATGCGCCGCTGGCTACCCTGGTCGTCCCCGCAAGGGTGATGTGATCCGTGGTGTTGAGGCGCTCGATGAAGATCAGGTTATGGTGTTTCATGCCGGTACTGCGATTGGCCCTAACGGCCTTTGTACGGTAGGTGGGCGGGTTTTAGGGGTGACCGGCCTCGGTTCAACGCTGAAGCAGGCTAGGGAACGCGCCTACGCCGCTGCCGATCAAATCCGCTTCGAAGGCAAACATTTCCGGCGCGATATTGGTCAGGAGTAAGCCGTGCCCAATATCGTCGTTTTGTTGAGTGGGAGCGGTAGCAATTTGCAAGCGCTGCTCGATGCGCAGGCACATGGCGATCTGGCCGGAGAGGTGGTCCTGGTTGTGAGCGATCGTGCTCAGGCGTATGGGCTACAGCGTGCGCTTCAGGCCGGTATTGCTGCGGCTCATATTCCGCTACTAGCGCCACGGGGACCACTACGTCAGCAATGGGAACAGCGTCTGGCCGGAGTGGTGGCATGCTTTGAGCCAGATTTGATCGTGCTTGCCGGCTTTATGCGCGTCCTCTCGGCTTCATTTCTAGAACGCTTCCCTGAGCGGGTGATCAATCAACATCCGGCCCTCTTACCGGATGATGGTGGTGATACCGTAACAACCAGCAGTGGGTTGGTCATTCCGGCGTTGCGCGGTGCCCACGTCGTCGCCGATGCGCTTCGCCTCAGATTGCCTGTCACCGGTTGCACTATTCATCGGGTTACACCACGGGTTGATGATGGTCCCATTCTGGCGAGAGCTGAAGTACCGATCTTACCTGATGATACAGTTGAATCTCTCCATGAACGAATAAAAGCTGTTGAGCGGCGATTAATCGTTGCCACAGTTAATCGTTTGCTCAGCCATGCTGACTAAGGGCAACAGTTGGGGCGCAGCACCGCTGCGCCCGTACATCGGGATGCATTGCTCGGGGTGGCACACGGCCTGTTTATGCTGAGTATCGCCATCCGTACTGAAAACGGAGGAAGCCTCCCTCTGTTGGAAGAAGGTCGTGGGGGAGTACGTAGGCATTCTCTCAACGCATCTATCAGCTTCCTCTAGCAATGATTGTAGGTGAGCAACTACGATCACACCGGAGGTATCGCTGGATGTCAACAAGCAATCAGAGTCGTCTTTCTATTCACGGCGCAATAAGGCCAATGTCAACATGATTCCACCGGTAACAACCCCGCCGACTCCAACGAAGAGCAGCGTCCATGGCAAGAGGCCGTACCAGTTAAATGCACGCATAGCAATCACCAGCGCCGCAACGCCAACAATAAATGCCGACACAACCAATGCCAGTGCTAGGCGGTTGGCCGCGCCGATGAGCGCCGAGGCAACGCGCCGCAATTCCAGTTCACGGGTTTGAAGGCGTAGCTCACCATCGTTAAGATGTTGCAGACTCTGGCTCAGCTGCATAGGAATTTCAAAGGCCAGTTCGCTCAATTCACGACCACTGGCCAACGCCTGTGCACCAAGCGCAGTTGGATTGACCTGCTCGCGCAATGCCCGTTGTATGTACGGACGGGCTGCGGCAAAGACATTCAGTCCTGGATCGAGCTGCATTCCTAACCCTTCCATCATCACAATAGTTTTCAGCAGGGTGGCCAGTGGCCCAGGAATGACCAATCGATGTCGGCGTAGAAGCGCGGTGAGACCCTCGAACGTCTCACGGGCCGAAATCAGCCCCAGCGGTCGATCAACAAAACCCTCAACAAAACGTTCCAGATCGCGCCGTAATGCCATTGTTGCCGAACGCCGTGCAATAACTTCCAGCCGCTCAAGGGCACGTAGCAAGCCCTGACTATCGTGGTTGACCAGTGCTCCCATCATCCAGAGCAACCCCTGCATCGTGGCGTGGTCGAGCGTTCCGACCTGACCAAAATCGACCACTCCCAGTACATCACCGTTGATCACAAAGAAGTTCCCTGGGTGAGGATCACTATGAAAGAAGCCGTGGGCAAAAATCTCTTCCAGGGTAATATCGAGGCATGCCCGCGCCAATCGTGGCAGATCAACACCAGCAGCTCGTAATCCGGCAGTATCATTCAATTTGATACCAACAATACGCTCGGTCGTAAGGATGCGGGTATCGGTATATTCCCAATACACCCGCGGAATGTAAATATTTGGGTTCCCGCAGAACATTTGCCGAAAGCGCTCGGCGTTGCGTGCCTCACGTACATAATCAAGCTCGGCGCGCAGCATTGCACTGAATTCCCAAACAATCTCGCACACATTGTATTGAGCGGCCAAAGGCAGACGCTCTTGAGCTAGCGCGGCCAGATCGGCCAGAATCGCCAAATCGGTTTGAATACGATTGGCAATATCGGGACGCTGTACCTTCACAACCACTTGCGTACCATCGGGTAAGACAGCAGCGTGCACCTGACCGAGTGAAGCAGCCGCAAAGGGCTGTCGCTCAAAGTGAATGAATATTTGTTCAATTGGGGCTTGAAACGTCGCCTCAATCAGGGCCACTGCCTGTTCACCAGGGAAGGGGGGGACCGTATCTTGTAGCTTACTCAGCTCGCTAATTACATCGGTCGGCAATAAATCGGGACGAGTGCTTAACGCCTGACCCAACTTCACAAACGTCGGCCCAAGCTCAATCAGCGCCTCACGCAGCCGTGCGGCACTGCCAAGGGGCGGCGGCGCCGGTGCTCGTAAAATGACCCGTCGCGGCAATGATAAGAGCGCGCTCAGCCCGAGCTGATCGACCAGATAGCCAAATCCGTGGTGAACCAGCACCTGAGCAATTTCACGATAGCGACCGAGATAGCGTGCCTGCCGGACGAGTGGCCACATGGTGAGCACCGAATGTAAGCGTCGTAAACTATCGAGCAAAGGTATAGTATCAGAGGTAGTATAACGCAGTTTTTAAATTTCCACGCAAAAACTTATTTATTTGATCAACAGAGTGAGGAGTACCCATAATCTTGGCCCAAAAATCAGAATACCTACTACCACAGAGGTCAAAGCACAGAGCAAAACTGTACCGGCTGCTACATCTTTTGCGATACGAGCAAGGGGATGATGCTCGCGGGTCACGAGATCAACGACGGCTTCGACAGCCGTATTGAAACCTTCTGCAGCCAGCACTAACCCTATCGTCAACGTCAGAACGAGCCACTCCCAGCGATCTATGCGTAACACGACGCCCAGACTGACCGCAATCGCACCGATCAAGAGATGAATCTGAAAGTTACGCTGTGTGTGAACGAGATGACCGATCCCGCGAAAGGCATAACGAAACGCTGCAATCAAACGACGGGTGCTCCGATCAATTGGCGCAGCCATTAGTCTCTTCCTTGCTAAGTCTCTTCATCACAAATGATACCATCTCGGCTATAATGGCGCTGATGACCAGCTTCATTCCGTGTTGAGGGAACTGCACCTATGCGACTGATTATTGTCCGTCATGGCGAGAGTGAATGGAACCGAATCAACCGTTATCAGGGCCAGCAAGATGCTCCGCTTTCTGAGCTGGGCCGTAAACAGGCAGCAGCTCTGGGTGAGCGGCTGAAACACGAAAAGATCGACGTGGTATACAGCAGCCGACTCCAACGCGCTGCCCATACTGCACAAGCCATCGTTGCCCATCATCCTGGTCTCGAAATCATTTACGATGATGCCTTACTCGAAATCAACCACGGCGAATGGGAAGGGAAATACCTGCACGAGATCATGGAACGCTACGCCGACGGGTTGCGCGAATGGCGCCAGCATCCGACGCGGTCGCAAATGCCAGGTGGGGAAAGTTTTTCTAACGTTCTCAAGCGGGTACTCGATTTTCGTGAGCGGATTTGTAAAATTCACGCCAATCAGACCGTTTTGATCAGCACGCATGATGTGATTGTCAAGATTCTGGTTGCCGATGCGCTCGGCATGAATATGGATCGCATTAATCGCATCTGGGTAACGAATGCCAGTATCAGCGTCATCGAGTACGGCGATGATTTACCTTACTTGGTTAGCCTGAGTGAGGCCTGCCATCTGGGCCACCTAGCAACTACCCGTGAACAGCAGCATGCCTTGTAGATCGCCCTGACTAGGCTGGGGTGACCCAGTGGTCACCCCACCTGGTTAGCAATTCGTGGTTAATCGGCAACGGTCGAACAGGATGTCGTACAAGCGACTCAGTACCTGAAGCGGTACCTGAAGCTGATAATAGAGCATCCCATCCCAAATCAACCCCTTCCGCAAATCTGGTCTGATAAACGTCCATTGGGCGATCAGTCCCACATTCCAGAAGACAAACAAAACCGCACCGGCCAATAACGGCTTCCAGCCGACCCGCATCTGCAACCAAGACAGCACGCTGGCCAGCCCCAGCACGAAGATCGGTGTACACTCGATCAGACGCCGAAAGCCAAACGATCCACTCAAATGCCAGGTGGTTCCGAAGGCGCCATTGATATAGACCTGCCCCAAAAAACCAACGAACAGCAGTAGCGCCAACGGCCCATCACGCCGAAAGAGCCAGATCAAACCGATCAGGGCTATCGCCAAAATCGGACTCCAGAGCAATGCACCATGGGCTGGATGAATCAGGGTATCCCAAAAGTGTGGACTAACCAGAACCGGCAACCATCCGATCGACACAAACGCCAGCTTACTCCCAACCGTTGTCGATGGGCCAGGCCGCCCATTGAGCACCCAGTACGTTGCCAGTTGTGGGGTTAGCGATAAGACAAACACCACGAGAAAGATCAGGTGACCGATAAACAGCTCACGCACGACCGACCATCGCCAGCGCCGCAGAGCCCCGATATAAGCAGCCAGTGCCTCCAGGGCAGGAATGATCAGCAACAAGCCTAACTGCTCACGGGTCATCACCATTAAACCGGCGACCACGCCTGACGCAAACCAGACGCTCCAATGACGTCGGCCATCGCTACGTCCGATCGATCCCTCACGACCGTACATCCAGATCGTAAGGAAGAGCGTGAAGAGGAAGAAACCAGCAGTATGTGACCAGGCCATTGCCAGGTAAGTATAGAAGACTAATGGCGTGGCAAGGAAGATGGTCAGCGTTGCTATCAGTGCCGGTACCTGATCGGTGTAGAAACGGGTCAGGCGGTAGGTCAGCAACAAGCCGAGCAAGCTATACAAGGCCGACATCATACACACCGCAACGATATAGGGTCGGCTATAACCATCGCGTGGAATGTCAGCACCGGTAGCATTTATTACCTGTACCCAGAGATCGGCTAACACGAAACCAGGCGTCCAGAGTAGTGCCGAGCCAATTGGGGCGACATTGCGCAGCTTGCTGGTCGTCGGATTGGGGTTAGCATCGTCTTGACGTAAAAGGGCATTAAATACCGCCTGATCATCATTCTGCAAACCGATGTCGGCGAAATGTTGATATTCATTCCTGAAATCGAGATCACGGTCAAAATAAAACGAGCGTAGATAGGCGTAATACTGTACTTCATCGCTCAGCGCGATCCGCGGCAGACTCAGCGGTAAGAGGGCAAGAAAGACCAGGACGATGACGAATGGTCCCAGGTCGCGGTTGGCAAAAAAAGCGCGCATACGTCACGCTACTCCTGGTAGTACAAAGAAGGTTCATGTACCTACTGGTTCGACTAGGCAGGTAGGATGCCTTCACGTTGGCGGGCATTGCTGGTAGGTAAGCTTCCCTGACTCCACTGCAAAACAGTGATCTTTCCACCACAGAGACCACGGAGATCGCAGAGACTAAAGATAATTTTATCTTTCATTGAACATAGGGTTGTGAACATTTTTCTTCCATGCGCCCAATGGCCAAAAATGATCCTCTTATTCATAAACCTTACACGCTCTGTGTACTCTGTGTGCTCCGTGGTGAGTTTTGCAGTGCACTCATCCCTCCACACCAATTGTTTCGTGCAGTGCTACTCTTCCCCTTTGCTCCGCACAGTGCTATTGTACGACGAATCGGCAAACGCATCGCGAATGGTGGGTTTGGCTCGTTGAAGCGGGATAGAACAACTAGCAGAAAAGGTCGTCTGGTATAGCGACTAATCAGCGTAAGATCAATTACCGCCAGGCATGGCGACCGAGCTGGTCAACCCTTCACCATGGTCGGTATCACTGCTGTATCATCGAGACTCGTGCCGATTCGGAATGACGATAGGTGTGGTGTGATCGTTGTGTTGGTTAGTATCAACGCTGTGGAGGCGGGGGCGGAACCCGCCCTTACCGGATGCGTTAGCGTTTGTGATTGGGAATAACTCTCCGTGATCATCAGGTATAACAATCAGCCTTGAAAACCCTTGAGCGTGCCGCAGCTATGCTGCAAGCACGCTCAAGCTGGTGGAAGTATCGACTCTCAGAACCCCCAACTGAACGCCAGTCTATCGTTGGAGCAGTGGCACATACACTTTCGGGAAAGTCACCTGATCGAGGGTGATGGTGGCTGCCGGTAAGAGAGCGGCACTGAGACTGCTGTTAGGACCAGCACTACCGCTCACACTCGGATTTCCGGCGCCATCGAGTATACGAGCATACACGTAGTATGGTCCTGGTGTGAGCTGATCTTCCGTTAAACCGCTGGCCAGACTCCACGTAATAGTGAAGCTGTTGCTATCGCCGGGAGCTTCAACCGGGAACCAGACGAGATTCGGATCATTTGCCGGATCGGCAACCGGAGTACGACTGTTGGCTAGCCAAACCCCCCAGAAACCACGCCCGGGGTAGAGGTTATCGGTTACCGCGATATTTGTAAATTCAAGATTAACGATAATCGTTGCACTACCGGGAATTGGCAGTACCTGCAAACTACCGCCGTTGAGTACAGGTGGTGTATTGTCGTAAATAAGGGTACGGTTAATCACTATCGAGTTATTGAGGGCATCGCGGATCCGAATTACTACCGGTAACGAGCCTTCGGTCACTATGTCGGGGTAAGGTAGGATATTCGCAAACCGACCGCCGCTAATCGTCATATTACTTACACTATTAAGAACTGTCGTGTTAGGAGCCAGGGCAAAGTTTTGCAAACCGCTACAATCGCCGAGGTCGCGAATTTCGACGTAGACGGATTGGATGCGAGTATAATCGGGGTGTCCATCATTCGCCCCACCCTCGCTGATCAGGTCGGCCGGTGCAAGCGCAGTAAACGGCGAGGTTCGCAGGCGTGAGAAGGGATTACCAACCGTCACTCCGGCTAACACACCGGTATCGATCACAACTGCATCTGAACGCACTTGATCGATGAGATTGTTCGCTGTACGACGCAATTGTGTATACAACACTCGTTCCACACAACCAGCATCAGTTCGCAGTGAGTCAGGAATAGGCACTGTCAGGATACTGGTCGGGCCAGTTGGATTAAACGGCTGCCAGCCACCCGAGTCATTTTCAGTATCGGTCGGCGGTGCTCCCCAACGCCAGCGCACTTGATCAGGGAGATTCGTTGTACCGAGATCGGGGAAGGTGACATTTACCGAAACTTTGCCATCACCCCCTACCACTGCGACATCATTTTCAATCTGCGGGCGTGAACCAAAAAGGGCTCCCGGTGCACGGAATAGTGCATAACGAGGACGCGGTATGGTGCCTTGAAACAGCTCATGAACGACGTGCATATAGCTCCGCACTCCGATGCGAGCATCACCCCACGCATTGAATACCGGTGCAACGGTTGGTGCACTGACAACGGGGAGGAAACCTTGATTTACTGGCCTAACAGCATAGAACAGTTGGTTGACATTACGATTGGTACCCTGCCGAATCCAGGCGAGATGTAGATTCCCCTGTTGGTCGTAGTCAACGTTCACCCGGCCATCACCTTTACCACTAATTAATTGAGTTGCCGTCCATGGGCCACTAAAATTGCTGACCAGCTTTTCGGCAAAGAAGATTCCATCATCTGCCCCACGAAAGGCAACCACGATGCGTGTATTTGGCGCCGGATCAGAACTGAACGAAACACTGGCATCGGCAAAGACTGCTGATGTGCTACCGTTTACATCAACCGGCGGATTAAAACCGGTGCCATTCCAGAGCGCGACCATAACGTGCAATGGGCGTGGCGTATCGCGGGTGAAGGTAATCGCCAACTCGCCATTCGGACCAGCAGCCATTGCAGTTTGTGACTTGTAGGCCAGTGCTCCCGGTACCGACCCTACGGCTGACCATGTCGTTCCTCGGTCGTTGGAATAAGAAAAGTTGATATTTTTGTCGTCACGCCACGCAGCGACGATCTGACCGTTTGTACGCACCGCTAGAGCCGGTTCGACCGCGAAAATATGACCACGCATCACTTCAAACGTTGCTGGATTCCATGCGCCGCCCGGTTCACGACGACGGAACTGGATCGTTTTCGCGACTTGATCGATCCACAGCACATAGACTTCGCCGGTAGGTGCAGTTGTAACAGCCGTCTGGTACCAATCTTGCGCCTTTCCAGTAAGAACTGAACCAAGTGCTATTGGCGCCGGAAAAACATTATCTTCTTCGCCTTTAATCCAAAGTTTGACCGTGCCATTATTCTCTGATGAAATGCCGTCGGTAGCGCTTACATACACACCATTCGCATCAACAGCCAGTTGCGGATACTTGGTATTGCTGGCCGGAAGATTGGTTTCAAGGACGAAGCTGGCACCTTCTTGTGCTTGTGAGGGAAGCGGTGATACGCCAACCAGTACAACAACGATGCAACACATTATGATGATGAGCGAAGGTAGACGCATCATAGGAGTGATCTCCTGTAGAGAATGCAATGACTTTCTCATATGTGGGTATGTTATAAAGATCAACGTATGAGAGTATCGGCTACGGTGTGACGATCACATCATCGAACAGCATGCCACCAATGGCACGGGTGTAGACCCCAATTCGCCCTGCCGGTAAGGGTTGGGCATCGGTCGCCTGCATCAAGAGCTTCCCATCGAGGCGGGCGGTCAGGGTGTTCCCACGTACCTCCAGCTCGATGACGTGCCATTGACGGGGCGCAAAGCCCGGTCCCTCCACCGTTGCCAGCGGGGTCGCCACGCCATCCACCACCTTTTCCAGAACATATTTCGGGGTCGCTTCGTACTCGCGCTTCAACAGGCGCAGTACATAATAGCTGGCCTCGTAGCCAAGCTCACCCTGATAGCGAGCGACCACCCCGGCAATCCCGTTAAACTCATCGTAGAAACTCACCCGCACCACGCCATCGGTGAAGGTGGTGGGTGCCAGCAGCGTGACCTGGGCGAGCGAGCTGTTGCGCAATTCACCGGCAAAATCCTGGCGTAGACGACCGTTGTCGATCACCCAGTTGGCGCGGTCTTCGGGTAAGACGAAATCGAGTTCGACGGACTGCCAGACGGTCAGGCTGTCGGTCGAGGCAAAATCGGCCACGAACTGCGGGCCGGTGGCCAGATTAGCGGGGACGGTCGGGTTGGGGCCAATAGTAGGGGCTGGCGGTTCGGGCGGATACTGCAAGATTGGTCCACCCTCTTCGGCCTGACCGGAACGGAGCGCCAGCCAAAAGCCTCCGATGATGACCACCATCACTAACAACAGTGATGACATGAGCAGGAGAGGTCGGCGGTTCCACATCGTAATCCTCCTTGCAGATGAAGTATACCGACATTGTACAACGTAGCCGACGATATTGATAGAGACAGCATATAACGAAAAAGTACTGAAAACGGTAAAAGTTTCGCGCTAAATTTGATGAGTGAGAAGCGAGACGTGAGTAGAGTCGATGTTCCTGATACTGTACTGTAATGTTAGGATATAGAAGCAATACTAGATGCGGAGCAACAAGCTGCTGATAGTGAATCATGTGTCGATTGAACCTACGGCGGTTGTAGCGTCGTTGGGATGACCTTTTTAGGGCATCAATCTACTCGTATCACATAAACGGTGACGTACATACATAGTTGACATCAAATCTCAATCTGATGCTTGGCATTGCTTCTCCATCATCCCTCGTATATGCAGTGTTTGCCGTATCTCCATAGTGCAAGGATCTAACGACGCAAAACTGACCCAGAGGATGGAGTGGAAGCCAGATACAGAGCCATTTTGGTGATATGAGACCAATGCTCTTTCATGATGTTGAGTAACTGCGTATCAGTCACAAGTGAAATAGCCAACTGCTCACGTACATTTTCTGGCTCCAAAGTGATACCGGGTTTTCTTCTGTACGACGTGAATGTTGTATTGACTCCACTGCAAAAAGGTGATCTTTCCACCACAGAGATCACGGGGATCGCAGAGACTAAAGATAATCTTATCTTTCATTGAACATAGGGTTGTGACAATTTTTCTTACAATGCGCCCAATGGCCAAAAATTATCCTTATTATTCATAAACCTTACACGCTCTGTGCACTCTGTGTGCTCCGTGGTACGTTTTTGCATGGCACTCTTTATTTATATAACGCAGGAGTGCGTCAAAAGATACGCCTGCTATCAAAAGTATCTCTTTCAAGTCTGCATACCAAACTAAACCTGATACATCGTATTGGATGCACGTACTGCTGGCCCACATTCAGTCTGTCGGGTGAATCAATGATAGTCACAAAAAACTAAACGATTACGTTTGGTTTTTTTGCAATAAGTTCTTATCAAACCTGTGCGCTAGAGCTTGTGGCCGTACAAGGGTTGAGCGGGAAACTGCATAGTCACTTCAAATACGAACGAGATATTTCGCTTGCTTCGGTAGCTTGCCGGTCAGGTTGATGGCAGTCATCATTATCATAATTTGTCGTGACCTATTGAGGGTGACAACGATATGCAAAGAGGGTAGGTTGGGAACCTACCCCTACCGGTATGCGTGAAAGGTTATTATGACAGGGCAATGCTATTCTCTACGCTTAATTGAAAGGGGCACGGAAGCCGTGCCCCACATGTACTTCGTCAGCGTGATGTTAATGGGATATAGGTACGTGCTGGTGTCAGGGTACTGGTAGCGGTCGTCTCTAACACTACGTTACCAATATTACCGGCACGATCGATGAGGCGCACGTAAATATGGAAAGTTTGCTCGGGCGCACTGGTCATAGCCATCGTGACCCCAGGTGCATTCGCCATACTCCAGGACGGCACGGTAAATTGACCACCATTGAAATCAACCTTCGTCGCAATCCAGCGCAGCGTAGATGCGGTAGCCGGATTAGAGACTGCGTTGGAACTGACGGCAATCAAGACACCTAAGATACCGTTAGCTTCGGTCACGGTAGCAGTAGAGAGATCAAAGGTCAAATCCTGGAGAATATCACCGAGTGGTGAGTCGGTCGCCGTGATGTTCTCACTCCCACTTAGTGTTATCTGCGGCGGCGTCCGGTCAAGGCGGATTGTCCTGGTAACGGTTTGCGAATTCCCCAGCCGGTCGTACACTCGTACCACCACCGGGTAATCACCATCCGGCGATGGTGGTGAGAAGGTAGTACCAGGTAAAGGAACGATAGCATTCAGCGTACCTTCGACATCAAGATCGCTTGTGACAGCCAACTCAGCCGTGCTGGCAGCCACTCTGACCCGTGAAACCTGTGAACAATCACCACCATCGCTAACCGATAGCCAGACCTGCGTTGTCGGTGTACTACCGGGGTCGAGATCACGCACCGAGTAGTTGGAAGCATACCAGCTCGCTGTATTGTACAACAGCGGATTGGCAACCTGAACAGTCGCTACAAGATTGGTGTCAATGATTACGCTTGCCTTGCGCTCCATTGTCTCCATAACAGGCGCAGTCCCATTTCGCCGCAACTGCGTGTACAACGTGCGTGGCGTACAATCGTTGACATTCAGGAAAGCTGTAGGAATAGGCACGGTCAATTCGGTGGTCGCAGTAGCATTAGATGCCAATGGTACCCAACCACCAGAGTCGTTTTCGGTATCGGTGGGTGGCGCACCCCAACGCCAGCGCACACTCACATCTTGCGGTGTAGACCCAAGGCCGGGGAAAGTCACCTTAATCGAGGTACGACCATCACCGCCAACCCGTGCAGCGCCGCCTTCGATCAAGGGATCGGAGCCAAATGGCGAACCAGGTGCTTTGAAGAGGGCATAACGGAGAAACGGTGTCTCACCGTTAAACAATTCATGGGCTACATGCATGTAGAAGCCACTGCCTGAACTGTTAACGCCCCAGGCATTGAACAGGGGGCCAGACGTCGCCGACTCTATGGGGCCGAGGAACGTACCATTTGCATACCGGAACGCATAGTTGAGCCGGTTCTGTCTCCGATTCCCCGGAGTACGAATCCA
>JAGHYT010000104.1:0-15509 GCA_017743535.1 Chloroflexus sp. | reverse complement strand
GAGATGTTCGAAGAGTTCCAGCGCTTTCCGCTTCTCCAGCATACGAAAGATGGCAACTCTGGCGCGTACATCCAGCTTATTGAAGGTTTCGGCAAGTTCAACCATCGACATGCCGTTGACGATTGTCTTGATCTCTTCGGGTTTGCTTTTGGCGATGACCGCACTTGTCAGGCTCTGCATGGAAGTTCTCCTTTTATGTTCGTTGTTTAATGTAGCCGTAACGAAATTGTTGTTCTGAACGGAGGTGTAACGTTGTGTGCGTCCTTTCCCCGTTTTCTAGCAGCAAACGCCTGTGAGTTGCATTCAACAATGAGACGGCGCTGCCATACTCCGATCCGACTGTGCGTCCAGCGTCTGCGTTGTCAGTCGATCATTGGTCGTCACACCGTCCGGTGTTGAGCCGTTCTGCGCAAGAGCATTCTTCTGGATCACCTGTCGTACTTCGGCATACGCAAGGCGGGGATACGGTTTGTTCAGGCGAACAAAAGTCATAACCAGCCGTCCCTCCTGATCCAACGTCCAGCGAATGGTCAGCATTGTGGGTTCCTCCTCTCGCCTTCAAATCGAAAAAAGCTGCCCAAGTGGTTTGCTGAAAAGCACAATAAACCTTGCGCACGATCAGATGATCGGCGCCGACCGATATGCACGCCTGATAGAGAGCAAACGCTCTCCCTTCGTCTGCGGATGACGGGCAGACGATTGCAACGTACAATCGCAGATTGTTATCAGAAACTGGAGAGACAGCAGCGCAACGCCGAAGAAGGAAGGATGCAGATACGTTGGTGCGTATCCATCGGGCTTGCGCTCAACAAACAACCCTGGCGAACCCGTCTCGCCAGGGTATCAGGAGGGATGACAGTGAAGGCTATAAGATACTGGCGAGAGGGCGATGCGTCTGGATTGTTATTGCGGCGCGGCGCCGCTGACTACGATGACTACCGTCGTCCATATACACCTCGAACAAAAAACCCTCTGATTGCATCAGAGGGATTGAACGCTTGTGCGAACACTCCCCCTCCGGTTGATCTTAAGCTATCACACAACGTAACGGCCAAAGCGTAGTTACTTTGGCAAAGCCCTTAAGCCGAGCTTGCTGTATACCCCTAAGCGTCTTTCGACGGGTCGGAGCAGTAACCTGTGTTTGTGTGAAGCCGCGCCTACCAGGGAGCAACTTCTCAATTGGCGTGCTGAGTATATCACACGATAATATGCAGTGTCAATACTAATTTTTGACTCAATTTTGGGCCGCCTGATAAGATACTCCCTCCCTGACTAATGGTTTTGTTTGCGTGTCATCGTTCGCGTCACAGGTAGAAAAAACGGGTACAATAGAGGCGATGTACCATAACACGAGGAAGTCTATGACAGAGTATATCGCCACAATTGGCCTTGAAATTCATGCGCATGTGCGCACGCTCTCAAAGATGTTTGATGGATGCAGTACCGATTATGCTGGTGCGCCACCAAACACGCGGGTGTCCGTTGTGAGTCTTGGTTTACCAGGCGCGCTACCGGTACTGAATGCTCGCGCAGTGGAATTAGCTGCACTCTGCGGATTGGCCCTGGGGTGTCGGATCAACGAACGCTCGATCTTTGCCCGCAAATCGTACCCCTATCCCGACCTACCAAAGGGTTTTCAGATCACCCAATATGATGAGCCGCTGTGTAGCGATGGCGCCATCGAAATTCGGACGGCTGCCGGTGAAGTGCGGCGGATCGGCATCGAACGACTCCACATCGAGGAGGATACCGGACGCCTGATCCACAGTCCTGATGGTTCTTCGCTAATCGATTACAACCGCAGTGGAATGCCGTTGATGGAAATCGTCACCCGTCCCGATATTCGCACTCCTGAAGAGGCACGGTTAACGTTTGAGAAGATTCGGCAGATTCTGGTCTGGATCGGCGCCAACAGCGGAAATCTTGAAGAGGGTGCTTTACGCTGTGATGCGAATGTGAGTGTACGCCGTGCCGATTCTGATCGTTTTGGCGCTAAGGTCGAGATCAAGAATATTAATTCGTTCCGTTTTGTTGAACGAGCGCTGGCCTACGAGATCGAACGCCAGATTCGCATTCTGGAAGCTGGCGGTGTAGTTGAACAAGAAACGCGCGGCTGGCGCGAGGATCTTGGTCGGACCGAGGGGCAACGCTCAAAGGAGTACGCTCACGATTACCGCTATTTCCCTGAACCTGATATTCCGCCGCTGGTGCTTTCTCCCGATTGGATCGCTGCGCGGAAGGCTGAACTGCCTGAATTGCCCGACGCCCGACGCATGCGCTTAATGGAGACTTACGGCCTGTCATGGCAGGACGCCGACTTGCTGACGCAAGAGCGACCGATTGCCGATTACTATGAGGCTGCCGTTGCTGCCGTTCAGCGACCTGACGGTGCGAAAGAGGTTGCTAACTGGGTGTTGAACGAAGGCTTTCGCCTGTTGAAAGATCGGGGTGAGCCACCAACAGCGCTCATTGAACGGATGCCGGTGCAGCGGTTGGCTGCGCTCATCGATCTGGTGCAGCGTGGAACGATTACCCGTGCCGTTGCTAAGCAATTGTTTGAAGAGGTGTTCAATACCGGCGCTGACCCAGAAATCCTGGTTGCAGAACGAGGGCTGACCCAGATCAGCGATGATGATGCGTTGCTGGCAGCGGTACGTGCAGCACTGGCCGATGAAAAAGCTGCTAAAGCGATTGCTGAGTACCGTAAAGGCAAAACCACGGCGATCCAGTTTTTAGTGGGCATGGTCATGCGGGCAACCAAAGGCCAGGCAAATGCCCAGCGAGTACGTGAGTTGTTAGAGGCAGAGCTGCAATGACCCTAACCGGCGATGAGTCTGCCGCGCTGAATCCACTCACCCTAATGGAATCGGCGCGGGAAAAATATACACTAGCACGGGCGCGACGCGAGGTGCCGGAGCTGGCGTTACTCAGCATTCACGGCGCAATCGAGGATACACTACGGGCACATTTGCTACGGATTGGTTCCCCTGTGGCGCTTGGTTCGTTTGCTGGGGTCCTGGAGGCAATGCAAGAACTGTCTCAGGCACCGCTGAGCGCTGAAGAGGCTGATGCAGTGCGACGTCTGCACCGGTTACGTGGTCGTATCGCTCGTGGTGAACATCTTGCAGTGACCGGTGAGACTCTGGCTGCGTACCAGCGGTTGGCGGTGATCCTTTTGCCACGGTACGGTGTACAGGTATTACCTCCCGCCGAGCAACCATCACGTTCGCGCCCAACCCAGCCGATGCGTGCGCAAACGACGTTGCCCGACGATGAGCCGGTTCGGGTTCGTTTACGCGACCGCCATACACTCTACGAGGAATCGCAACGCATTCGCTCTCTCGGGAACCAGTACAGCGCTGCACCCGATTCGCGGGCGCTGGTTGTGCCGTCCTGGGTTGCCCCCACCTTAATCGTGGTCAGCATTTTTGTTATTGGGATAGCCGTTGCTCTTTTGATACAAAATCCGGCGCCAGCAACACTTCCAACAGTGCCGATTGCTGGACTGTCGCCAGCGCCAACCGGTCAGATGCCATTAACATCAATCACCGTTAGCCCACCAGAATCCTCGACCCCTATCCCGACATCGCCGGTGGGTTCTACTCCGACTGAGATCGTACCAACGATCATTCCGGGAGGTCTGGTTGTTGGTGGAAAAGCCATTGTCAGTCGTGATATTCCTGCGCTCAACTTAAGGATAGAACCGGGGATTAATACTGCTATTCAAGTCATTCTGGCTCCGGGAACTGAGGTGGAGGTTATTGCTGGCCCGGTTGAGCGCGATGGCTTAACCTGGTGGCAGGTGCGGAGTGCAGGTATTGAAGGGTGGTGTGCTGGCGAGTTTTTGCAGAGTATTGAGTGAGTAATGATGACTGGTACGAGGGTATCTACACGACGGACGGCTAGCGATCCTCGTCTTCAACCTGTTGGTTCGCGGGTAGTCTTCCGCGGAAGAGTAGGTTTGGAACCGGACCGACGAAGTGGTAGAAAAGTTAACAGTCACAGGGATTTCAGAAACCGGCAATAGTTCTCGCCGTCATTCCGCTACTGGGATCGCCATCTTAGCTTGCTACTGTCGGGCGGCAGCGGAGGTAAGCAGTCTGGCTGGAATTACCATATCCGTTGAAAGACGAAGGTCTATATAGCCAGATCGAAAGGCAAATCGATAATGTCACGCAATCGTTTGCCATCGATCAGGTTCCGCAGCATCTCTTGCTGATCTTCATTGGACGCAACTGCGATCTCCAGTTCATGGAGTGCAATATGATACACACAGTCCAGATCACCGGTTCTGAGCGCTAGAGATGCAATACGTGTCGGTAGTGGTTCAGCAGTAACTGCAACAATGTGTGGGGTATGACCTTTACGATTCCGGATCAAATTCATTGCCTCTGTTCTGATGTTCTGACTTCTATCACTTCTCATTGTCCACTTGCAGGAAATACTAGCGTGAAGAATTGGTTTTGAACCTTCTTTCTTCCTGAGAGGAGAATACTTTACTATAGCTTGATCGGGGTCTAAAAGTGTTTCTTCCGCATTAATCTCAGCATCCGAAACGGGGACTCTGGCTATGATGATGTCGGGTTTAATAATATAGTCTACTCCAAAAATAGAAGCGAGTTCTCTATTTGCACGTACTATTCTTTCAATATCTGCTAAATGCTCATATTGATCAAAGTTTGATATAGTTTCAGATGAGAAAATCCATTTTCCAGGTCTCAAATGGTTGAGGAGACTAAAAGCCTCTGAAATAAAATCCTTCGTAACCTCTTCAAATAGCTTACCGGTTTGTTGATCGGAAATGGGGTCTTGTCTGAAGACACGACACCCCATTTCTTGCAGAACAGCGGATGCAATGTCTTTGCTCGACCTGCTGCTTGCGTCGGCAAAGTTTGGGTAGGATCCTCCAGGTTTTATCCAGACAATCTGTGCACAGATCCGCTCGTGATACTTCTTTCGCAAATCAAAAAAGTTCAAACGTCTTGCGTTCTGCGAAGTTTATAACCCCTAGCCCCGTTCCGCTTCCCCACGGGAAGCGGAACGGGGCAAAGTGGGGGCTGGAGCAAAAGAATATTGAACCCCTCCCACGCAATGGTTGCACGGGCGCGGTACGCGCCCAATGAGAAATCTGGGTTCTTGATCAGGCTCTTAGATCTTACAAATCAGCAGAATGGCGTGATGGTTCATCAGTTCTTGTCTTCTTCTGTGCTCGGCTCTGGGTGCTTCTCCTATACTTTTATGGTAATCCAGGCGTAGCAATGTTCGCCGTTTGTCAACTCGCAAGAGTATACAATTGCCGGCGGGCAAGTTTGGAACCCAATAGGCGGATTGGGAAACCGACTTGCAGTAATCTGTACGCCGACTCACACCAATCTGGTATACTTGCGCCATAAGCGTGAGGAGTCACCTATGAAAAGAGTTGTCAGTATCAGTCTTGGCTCGGCCCAGCGTGATTATCACATCACTGTGCAGGTGCTGGGGCAGCACGTCGAGGTGCGCCGTATCGGTACCAATGGCGATGTAGCCCGGGCAATGGCACTGGTACGCGAGTTTGATGGCAAGGTCGATGCAATTGGTCTTGGGGGGCTGACACCGGTCTTTCGCATTGGTCGCGCTCGTTATCCGCATCAAGAGGCGATCCACATTGCGGCGCAAGCGCAACGAACTCCGGTGGTAGACGGAGGTGTCGTGAAGAGTACCCTTGAGCGGTGGGCGATTGCGCAGGCAGTACGGCAGATTCCTGCTCTGCTGCGCTATAAACGAGTATTAATTACCAGTGGCGTTGAGCGGTATCAACTGGCCGCTGCGATCAGTCAGTATGAACCGGAACTGCGTTTTGCCGATCCAATCATTCACGCTGGCATACCCTTTCTACCACCGCCACGTTCAATCGCACAGCTCGAACTGTATGCTGCAACAGCGCTTCCGATTCTCGCGCTCCTGCCTTACCGCTTTCTCCATCCTGTCGCACTCGGTCAGGAAGGTTTTGACGGGCGCGCCGTTGAACTCTTCCGCTGGGCTGATGTGATTGCCGGTGATTTTGCTTTCATCCGGCGTTTTGCGCCAAACGATCTCACCCGCAAAACCATTATTACTGACGATCCATCACCTGCTGAGATTGAGGATTTACGGCGACGCGGTGTGACAACATTAGTGACGATGACCCCACCGCTAAACGAACAACGTCCGTTTTTGGCGGCTGATGTGCTAGAGGCGATCATCACGGCCATCACTGAAAGTCCTCGTCAACCCGGTGATGGCGAGGTGATCGATTTTATCACTGCTGCAGGCTGGGGGCCAACGGTGCAAGACCTCAATCCTCGTCCTAAGCCCCGCTTTGCCTTTGTTATCCACCCGTTGCGTACTGAACTGATTGCTAAACATAAACTGTTTCGCTGGACGCGCTATCTCCCGCCGCGTCTAGTAGAGGTCGTTGCCGCCCATTTCCCGCCCCTTTGTCTCTCACGAATCCGCGGAATTCGCTCGAAAGCGACTGGTGAAGAGGTTGAAGGTATCTTGCTCACACTGGGAGCGACACCTCGCGAGATGATGCGTCGGCCACCGGGCTTTACCTATCGTCGTTTGATTAAGGCGGCTCGCATGGCCGAGCGGATGGGCGCTCAGCTTATGGGGCTGGGTGCATTTACCTCGGTGGTGGGGGATGCCGGTATTACAGTCGCGCAGAAGGTGAATATCGGTATCACATCGGGCAATTCATTGACAGTGGCTGCCACGCTTGAGGCGGCCAAACAGGCTGTGTTGCTGATGAAAGGTGGTCGGCCCGAACACGTGCGGGCAGTGGTAATCGGTGCAACCGGTTCTATCGGCGCAGTGTGTGCTCGCTTGCTAGCGCAGGCAGTGCATGACGTGGTACTGGTGGCTCCGCGTGCTGAACGACTGATTGCCTTGAAGAAGCAGATTGAAGCGGAGACGCCCGGTGCTCGTGTGGTGGCGGCAACGTATGCCGATGCCTATCTCGGCGATGCCGATCTGATTATCACGACGACCAGTGCGCTGACCGGTAAGGTTATTAATATTGATAAAGTCAAACCTGGTGCTGTTATTTGCGATGTTGCGCGTCCGCCAGATGTAAAAGAAGAAGACGCCCGTCGGCGTCCTGATGTGCTGGTCATCGAGAGTGGAGAGATTATTCTCCCCGGTGAACCAGATTTTGGCTTCGATATCGATATGCCACCCGGTACTGCTTATGCCTGTTTGGCAGAGACGGCGCTCCTGGCGATGGAAGGCAAGTTTGAAGACTACACGTTGGGGCGCAATATCGAGATCGAGCGGGTTAAAGAGGTCTACCGGTTGTGGAAGAAGCACGGCTTGGAGCTGGCGCGTCTGCGTTCGTTTGGCGTGTATGTTACTGATGACATGATCGCCGAGAAGCGGCGGTTGGCCGAAGAACGCCGTCGCCAATTGGGCCTTCCTGCTGAGCGCGTGTTGGATCAGTCGTCGTGAAGTCGCCGCAGCTCGAGTGGTTGACCGTTCAGCCCCCATGCCCACACGCAGCACCGCCAGTGGTGTTGGTGCATGGCGCCTGGCACGGCGCCTGGTGTTGGGTCGAGCGTGCGCTACCTGATCTGGTAGCGCGGGGCTTGACGGCGCATGCCATCAGCCTGCGCGGTCACGGCTCTAGTTCACGAGCCGGACTGTTGACTACCATTTGCGATTACGTGCAAGATGTACGAACGGTGGTGAACGCACTACCTCAGCCACCAATATTAGTCGGACATAGTGCCGGTGGTTATGTTGTACAACTATGCTTAAGTGGTCGGTGCGGCTCGGCGCCTAGGGCTGCCGGTGCCGTGTTATTGTGCAGCTCACCAGTTTCCAGCCCAGCTTCCTTTTTACGTCGTTGGCGCGAACGGAAACCAATGGTTGACATCCGCTCCCTGTTGCGACGAGAAATCAGTGCAGTACGAGCAGCTCTTTTTCGCCCCGATATTGCTACAGATGATCTTGAGCGTTACCGCCAACAGTTGGTCAGTGAGCCGCCGCTCGTCACCCTGACCAGTATGCTGATCCGCCCGCGTCCGTATGTCGTGCAGGTACCGGTATTGGTCATTGCAGCCGGAAATGATGCTATCTTCGATCTCCCTGCTCAGCAAGAGCTTGCTGCTGCATATCGTGCCGAATTGATCGTTATTCCTGACGCCGCACACGATCTCATGCTTGACCCAGCCTGGTCGCTGGCAGGTGCTGCGATTGCCCGCTTTGCGGTTACGGTTGGGCAGGTCATTCCAGGTTGTTAGAGTGGCTAAGCGATGCTCTTCTTTCCTGTAAGCTGTGGTAAGCTGGCTCACATCTTGTCATGTTACCTGTGCATGTTTTCACAAGCGTGTCAGCAGCGGTAGGTGCCCAACCCGCTGCCGTCACTCGCTCACAACACCGCTACCGAGCAGGGAAAAACGGTGAACACGACCAGATGCTGGCAGAACACAAGGTATGCTCTTTGTCAGTCTTCCCGCTCTCCCTGATTAAGTAAGTTAGTCAGCAGGTATTCAGGGACCTGTACGGCTACGACTTCACCCTGCACCGTTGTCTCGCCATTTGCTTCAATCCACGCTTCCACGATCACTTTGCGACCAGACATCTCTTTGACCCGTCCGTGAATGACCAGTTCGGGTCCGAGAGGCGTTGGGCGCAAGAAGTTTACTCGCAACGATGCCGTGAGATAGCGTAGGTACGGCGCAGTACCCGGTTCACGCCTGGCGGCAGCGTAGGCCGCCGCCGCAGCCGTGCCGGTACCGTGACAATCGATCAGCGATGCTAACAGCCCGCCGTACACGTAGCCGGGTATTGCGGTATGGTAGGAACGAGGGGTAAAACGCGCAACAGCCTCATGACCGTTCCAGACACTTTTGATCTGTAAACCATCGAGATTAAGACGGCCACAACCGTAACAGTGACTCAGTTCATCGGGATAGCTGTCTTGAATGGCGTTCATGGTTTTTCCTAATGCTGATAACGACACATTAGGGTCGTCGGAGATAAATCCATGCTGAGGGGCCTCGTTGCCCCATAACAACAGTCTCACCAGGTACAAATTGTTCGATAATGAACCGCGATTGAAGTGCTGCTAGGAGTAATGTCTGTTCGATGTGAGTTTTCAATATCGCCGCATCAGGTGTGGTTGGGGTACGCAGATGGGCGAAGAACGCAAACAGGCCACCTGGTTTGAGCAACCGCCGCACTTCATCAAGGTAAGCGTTGAGTTCTGGTTCGCTGAAACCATGACCACAGCCGACGTCGATTGCCAGATCGTAGGGTTCGGTTAGAAAATCCAGACGAGTGGCATCGGCGACAAAGAGACGTACCTTATCAGCGACACCAGCGGCTGCCACCCGCTCGCGAGCGATAGCAATCGCTTCAGGAACAAAATCAATTCCGTCAACCTGCCAGCCGGCACGGGCCAACCAGATGCACGCTCGTCCGGTGCCACAACCGAGATCGATAGCCCGCCCAGGGGGTAACTCATTGCTTAAGCTGATAATTTCAGGTGGTGGTTCTGAATGATCCCAGGGAATCTCTCCTGATAGGTAACGTTCACGCATGCGATGGAAACGGTCAGACATACCTATACCCTTCGAGCGCTATTGGCGTGATCGCTTCAAGGCTCGCTCAATGTCTCTTGCCGCATCGCGGCGGGCAATATCCTCACGTTTATCGTAAATCTTCTTACCACGCGCCACTCCAAGCTCGACTTTGGCCCGTCGTCCTTTGAAATAGACCTTTAGCGGCACGAGGGTCATTCCCTTCATCCGTACCAGCCCATTGAGACGGTTGATCTCACGTCGGTGGAGTAAGAGCTTGCGTGGTCGGAGCGGATCGTGATTAAAGTACTTGCCCGACTGTTCGTAAGGAGCAATGTGAGCGTCGTATAAGAATACCTCGTCGTCAATCACACGGGCAAAACTGCCGCGCAGATTAACCCGTCCGGCGCGTACCGATTTGATTTCGCTGCCGGAAAGGACAATGCCGGCTTCAATTGTCTCTTCTATATCGTAATCGTGGCGTGCCTTGCGATTTTCGGCAACCACTCCCGAATGATGTGTTTTCGCTGCCACGTTTCACTCTCTCAAAATAACGTTTGATGTGTCAATGGTACCGATTACCTGTTCTCAGTAAGCATTCCTCGCCGTGATAGGTTTCCTATCCCACCTTCCTTCACTCATGCCAGGGAGATATGTTCCAATTATGGATTGGTAAAAGAGTTTTCGTTGTCTGCTCTGGCTCGATTGTGCGGATAGGCCCGCAACAGGTCAGAGGGAAGGGATGGGTGAACGCATGTCTCAATAGCACTCCCCAGGCCAACCGTTGCCCAAAAGAGGGTTGCCATATGGCTAAACTCGATATTGAAAAAGTAGTGGTCGGCCACTCCCACAGCCAGTGCTGCCACTAACGCGCCCTGACAACCAAGGAGCCAGCTAGCGAGTTCGTCGTCGAGTGCGGGCAACAATTGCAGACTGCGCGTAAACCAGAAGCCGATCAGACCGAGAAAGACTGCCAGCCCGACCAAACCCATACGCTGGGCAATTGCCAGATAGATACTGCTCACACCGGCTGAGAGATCGAGATCGGGTGCCTGACCAAAACCGATCCCGAATACTGGGTAGCGCTGGATAATGGCAATCGCATTGGCGTATTCGCCGAGTCGCATCTGTTGGGCCTGATCGCGAAATTGGATACCGGAGAGCACTCGTTGGATGAAATCATCAGCGTACCCCAAACCGACGAGGAGCACCGCACCGACGGTACCTACCACTATCATGTACCGCCAGAGACGAGGGTAGCGTACAGTGGCGAGAAACGCTGCTGCAATAATCAGACCAAACAGGGCTGCCCGTGAGAAGGTCAGCAAGAGGGCCAATACCTGTAATCCACCAAGCGTAGCCAGTACCCAGCGGGGGAGGATTGGTTGCGGTGTAGCCAGTTGCGTCAGCGTCAGCACTGCTACCAGCGCCAACATGCCACCAAAGCTGTTTGGGTCAACCCCCAACCCAATTGCGCGCTCCAGCCCATTAGGATCGTCTTCGATGTACCGTAGCACGCGACCGCTGGTCGGATAGCCGATCCGACCAAGTGAAACCAGGAATTGGAGCGCTACGGCATCTGGTAATGTCCATAAGACCAGCCCGATGAGCGCCGATATGCCGCTCACAACTATCAATGCACGTATCGTGAAACGGAGCGTAGCGCGATCCCGAATGCAATTAATTACACTGAAGTAACAACCTACCCCCAATACAAACTTCGCGTAGTTATGGAGCGTTTGCGGGTCGGGCAAACCACGCGCACCCAATACCAGCGAGAAGAAGGTTAATCCTAAAAAGCCGATGAGCGGGACCCCCAGCGAGCCAAGCCGTACATCGTAGGTGTCAGAACGGGCCAGGGCACGGAAAAGCCAGACAGCATTCAGAGCCACCAAAACCAGGGTGAGAAAGTTCGGCGTAATGATGGCTTTAAAGGGCAACGTGCCAAAGGGGATAATGGTAGCAATTGCAAGCGTAGCGATCAGGCCGGTCTGGACACTCACCAGCAAAGCCGTAACGACGAAGAGAGCCAGCACACCGGCCGCAGCATAGAGCGGCCCGAGAGCGGTAATGCCCCCAATCAGGCCGCCGGTTATTAGAGCCAGGCAGGCTATCAGTATTGGCGATTGCACCAGCCGGTCACGCCAGGTTGGTTGGTGTAACAAAGGGTTAACGAACATACGGCATATCAGAAATGCGCATCAATTTATCCCAGCGGTGTGTTGCATCGATATACCGCACCGTTCCCGAACGCGAGCGCATCACTACGCTGTGCGTGCGTGCACCGCCGCCAAAATATTCTACGCCGCGCAAGAACTCGCCCGACGTAATACCGGTTGCTGCGACAACAACATTTTCTCCGCGCACCAGATCGCGAGTCGTCAGCACTTGCTTCGGATCGATGCCCAACTCGGCGAGCCGTGCCCGTTCTTCGTCGTTACGCGGCCAGACTTTGCACTGAATCTCACCGCCTAGACACTTAAGCGCAGCAGCGGTCAAGACTGCTTCTGGAGCGCCGCCGATCCCCATCAAGAGGTCGGCAGGTGGATTTTCAATACTGGTCATAATACCGGCGCTCACATCGCCGTGGGGTATCAGCTTGATGCGGGCGCCGACCTCACGAATCTGACGAATCAGATCACGGTGGCGGGGACGATCAAGCACAACCACTGTCACATCTTCAACTTGCTTGTTGAGGGTGCGGGCTACGGCACGAATGTTGTACGCTACCGGAGCGTTAATATCGATCACACCTTTAGCCCGTTCGCCAACGGCCAACTTATCCATGTAGGGTATGCCGCGCCAGTTGTAGAATGAATGGCGTTCAGCAACTGCGACAATGGCAATTGCGCCGGGCATTCCTTCTGCTAACAATGTAGTTCCTTCCACTGGATCGACCGCAACATCGAACTCTTCGCCTTCACCGGTACCTACCCGTTCACCGATGTAAAGCATCGGTGCCTCATCTTTTTCGCCTTCACCAATAACGACAATCCCATTCATCGGTACGCTGTTTAGCGCCATCCGCATTGCATCAACTGCAGCCTGATCGGCGCCATTCTTATCGCCCCGACCCATCCAGCGCCCCGAACGTAGTGCCGCAGCTTCCGTTGCACGTACTAAATCCATGCCAAGGTTACGCTCCATCGCGAACCTCCGTTCTCTTGCCGGCAATCCCTGCATACTGGCGCGCCGACTTCACGCCTGACGTTAATCTGAATTGTAGCATAGATGAAACGGTTTTGAGATCAGCGACACCGGGCGAGACAGCGCTACGTGGTGTTTTCAGGTGATGTTCGCCGAAAGACGTTGTTCACCCTCGTCATCGGAAAGCGCTTTTGTGCGATGTGTTTTGTCTGATGAACTTCTTGACGGTTACGTGTTATAATCTTGCCGTAGAGGAATAGGTTTAGATGTGTTTGGTAAGTGAGGCTACCGATGCAGAACTTATGGCACGATCTGGAACCCGGACCAGACGTTCCGAATGTGATTCATGTCGTTGTCGAAATCCCAAAGGGTTCTCGCAACAAATATGAATTTGATAAGCGAATTGGTGCATTTCGCCTTGACCGGGTGCTCTATTCCGCAGTACAGTATCCCGGTGACTATGGCTTTATGCCACAAACGTACTATGATGACGGTGATCCGCTCGATGTTTTGGTAATGACCAACCTGCCAACCTTTCCCGGTTGCATTGTCGAAGCACGACCGTTAGGGCTATTCCGCATGCTCGACAAGGGTGAACCTGATGACAAAGTGCTGGCAGTGTTGCAATACGATCCCTTTTTTGCCGATTATCACAACTACACTGCCCTACCAGCGCACTATCTGCGTGAAGTTGAGCACTTTTTCACCGTTTACAAAGACCTCGAAGGATCGCGGGTTGAACCGGTTGGCTGGGAGTCGGCAGATGTCGCTCGCGAGCGGATTCAATACTCAATTGATCGCTACTGGGACATGCGCGCCGGTCGCGTGCTCAAACGTGCCTGAGCAAACATCCATGACGTCACGCCGTTCACTTTCGCATCGTACAGCCTATTCGGCTGGCGGTGTTATATACCGAATCGTTGCCACGCAGATCGAAGTGGTGCTTATTGCAACCGACCGTGGTGAGCGTTGGGGCCTGCCAAAGGGGCACGTCAACCGTGGCGAAACAGCGGAGGCAGCGGCCGTGCGTGAAATTGCCGAAGAGACGGGGTTGGAAGGTGTGGTCGAGCGCCATCTAGCTACAATTGAATACTGGTTTCGCTCGGGCGCTAGTCGAATCCACAAGTATGTCGATCTGTTTTTAATTCGGTACGTGCGGGGTGAGGTGCGTCCTCAGACTGGTGAAGTTGATGATGCGCGCTGGTTTCCGCTTGATGAAGCCCTTCGACGGGTTTCCTTCGAGCGAGAGCGCGAGGTGTTACTGTTGGCCGAGCAGTTGCTCGGTAGGGCGACCGATCATTCGTAATTGATGTCCGGTAGACCGGCGTAAAAAAGATTGAGCGAGTAACATCTGGACTGCTGAAGCATCGCTCTAGCAGTCCAGAAAATCTGATGCTACATCCCGACGTAGCTCAGGCAAGAGATCATGTTTTAAACTCACGTTAAAACCGTTCTGCGTTGGCAGGGTGTTGGCAAGAGTATCATCGCTCCTGCGGACTAGTACGTATGCAGTATATCATTGAAGTTCAACTTGATGAGGGCATTTCTGCCGATACGGCACTCATCGAACGCGCCGCGACTGCCGTGCTGACGGCTGAACAGGTTCCTTACGGTTGCGAGATCGGTATTCGGGTAACGACCGATGCGGAACTGCATCGGCTTAACCGCGATTTTCGGGGAGTTGATGCGCCAACTGATGTGCTTTCGTTCGCCGATGATGGTGGCGCCAGTCCTTTTGTGACTGCACCTGATCAACCCCGGTATCTCGGTGATATTGCGATTTCGTTCGAGCGCGTTTTGGCTCAAGCTGTTGAGCATGGTCATAGCCCGGCGCGTGAACTGGCCTATCTGACCGTTCATGGTGTACTTCATCTGCTCGGTTACGATCACGAGCGCAGCCCTGCTGAAGCGGCACGCATGCGCGAGCGTGAAGAGGTCGTTATGGCAATTCTCGGCTTACCTCGTGCATAGTTGGCTTACCTGCTATCGCTACGAAGGTGGCCGATGTATAGCGTGGCTAACGTCGGCCAAAGAGCTTATCTACCCCATAGTCAATAACCAGGTATATTCCAACCGCCAACAAGAGCAACCCCCACCACGGCATCTGCACAAAGATCACGATGTGCAGCCGCGACCAGATAAGCCAGAAGACAAACAGAATGATCAGGGTACTGATCAATGAACGAAGTTGGTGTGGCATAAGGTGTTATCTCCACCAGTATAATATCAACCCTTATCATACCCTATATTCCAAAGAGATGGTTGAAAGGGTGTGCAGTTGCGTTCGTTCTAGGTGTTTACGTTCATTCCGTATAGCAGAGAAGGTGAGGGTGATCGATCACCAGCATGGTTAGAGGTGCGCCAGCTCGCGTTAGCACCGATCCGAAATCCCTTGTTCCGAGCAATGTAAGGTCAGCGCAGGTCGTGCTCAGCCAGATCAGTGTGTTATCCGAAAGCGTCATCTCTCTGTGGTCTGTGGTGCGACAACGTTCGGTAGCACCGGCGCCGTGATCATCGTCGTGGACACCGGTAGGGGTGAGGCGTCGCCTCATCCCTACCGGTAAATCGTCTTGCCTCCATCGACAAGGTTCATCCGTCGTGAGGTGATGATGGATTGTTTGGGTAGGCTCTTCATTGCGCTTCGTAGCGGTAAATGCAAGCGTGTGTCGGGTGGTTCTCTTTACCGCCTGTTCAGCACAAACGTTGTTACTGATCTTGGTGTCGTTTTCCTGACAAGTGCTCAGGCAGGCTGGCCGCTTACTACTCGCACAACTGACCATATAACAGCGATAATGATCACAAGCCAGATGGTAACTACCATTA
>JAGHYT010000103.1:0-15558 GCA_017743535.1 Chloroflexus sp. | reverse complement strand
TGCTTAAGGGGGCCAAAGAGTTTAAACAGATGGGTGGCGAAGTTACCCGTGGCATTCTGCTAGTTGGCCCGCCCGGTACCGGGAAAAGCTACCTGGCACAGGCTATTTCTACTGAAGCTGGCGTGCCGTTTGGTTATCTCAGCGCCCCATCACTGCTCTCGGCATGGATGGGTATGGGCAACATTAAGGTGATGAACCTGTACCGCAAAGCTCGCCGTCTGGCACGTGAGTACGGTGCGTGCATCCTCTTCATAGATGAAATTGATGCTATCGGGATGGCTCGTAGCCCAAATCTCATGGGCGCGGGAGCAGTCGGCGCCGGAATGAACAACCGCGAAAACGTGGTTATGGGGGTTGGCGGTATGATGGGTGGTGGCAGCAGTCTGCTCAACGAATTGTTGCTCCAGATGGATCCACCACCGCAAGAGCAAACCTGGTGGGGGAAGCTCCTCCGCCTGGTTGGGCTGCGTCGTGGTAAAGCGGAGATGCCTCCCGTGTTGACGATGGCGGCCACCAACCTTGCCGAAACCCTCGATGCTGCGCTCCTCCGTCCCGGTCGTTTCGACCGCAAGATAGCGGTAGAACCACCCGATGCCGACGGCCGCCGTGAGGTGATTGAATATTACCTGAGCAAGGTCAAGCATGAGCCAATGCCAATTGATCGCATGGTTGCCGATACAATAGGCTATACACCCGTGGCGATCAAGTACGTCATCAACGAAGCGACAATCCACGCGCACTTCGATGGGCGGTCGGCAATTAACTACTGGGATTTCACCCAGGCTCGCGAGATTCACGAGTGGGGCTTGAAGCAACCGATCCGTAGTATGTCGTATGAAGAGCGGCGTCGTATCGCTTACCACGAGGCAGGTCATGCTTATGCAGCCGTGAAACTGCTCAAGAAAGAGCGGCTGACCAAAGTGACCATCGTGCGGCACGGGAATGCACTCGGTTTCGCAGCCTGGAAACCTGAAGAGGAGATTCATACCCGCACCCGCGAAGAGCTGCTTGATCGGATCAAGATTGCGCTGGCTAGCCGAGCAGCCGAGGAACTCTTCCTTGGCACGCAAATGAGCGGCGTTACCAGCGATCTCCAGAGTGCTACCGGTATCGCTGCGATGATGGTCGGCGCCTATGGTATGGACAACAGCTTCTTCTCTTACCTGCTATTCGGGATGCAGGGTCTATCGGCGCCCGATGTCAAACCGCGCGTCGAGGCGATTTTGCAAGAGCAGTACCGGATCGTGAAGCAAATGCTCGAGCAGAACCGCATGGCCGTGATCGCTATCGCTGAAGCGTTGATCCTACGCAACGAGCTGACTGACATTGATGTAAAGGAGATACTGGCGCGAGTTGAAGCTGAACACCCATATCTGCCACCAAATGAGAAGCCTGAACGACCAGCCTTCGGTTTCGCTGCCGCGCTGACCCGTTCGCAAACCACGCTGGTTCGCCGTCGTCGTGAGGCGGTTGCACTGCCAACACCAAATCGACCGAAGCCGGAGATCACGATTATTGATGCCCAACGTCGAGATGATCCGGCAGGTGAACAGTCGCCGGCACCTGACTCGGGCAACTGAGAGCCTATCCGTGATACCCTGACGCAGAAGAAGACGGGCGCAGCGGCGCTGCGCCCGTCCATCTATCAGATTTTATCTGCCGTACCGTGAGACGATTATTTGGATAGGCTCTTAGAGCGCGTCTGAAAAAATGTTGAGTTATGTACAACACTGAGACTTGACTTCAGCAAGCCAATCATTCCGTCAATCCTTGGTCAGCAAGGGAATATTTAGAGACACGCTCAGGGAATTGAAGCAGAGCCTGATGCCGCACCGCTGCATCTCCGGCCCCGTCTCCCATATCGATACCCCGTCCTAATGCCTGAAATCGCTCTCCCCCCTTTTTAACCCATTGTCTGGGGATCGTCCTGATCCTGCATACGTGCCTCATCGCCGTTGTTGCCAATCTCTAAGGTTGGTAGGATATGATGTTCGTCTGTTCTGTTCGTTCAGATCATTACGTATCCATCAAAACCCTCAACCAGATACATTTCAGACACTCTCTTGGTGTCACCGCCGTACACCTCTACTCTTCCTCGCAACCGTTGAGACGGGTTCCCACCTACCTGCATACTGTTGGCGCATACTCATGCCCATCTTCGCTGCCGTTGAAGTGGGTTCCTCATTCCATCCACATACCGTCGCTAACCACCCCTCTCAGTCTCCAAAACTTATCTACCCCTGGCCTGGCGGCGTTGAAAGAGGCGCTTCCCCCTGGTTGAACGATGTTGGGAGGAGTCACCTCATCCCTAGTGGAAGTTGCGTCACATCGATGTCAAGCTATCGAGTATAATCCGTAGTATATTTGACATGACAGCAACAAAGACGAGGAACAACAACGTATGACCGAGACCACAATAACAACTCAGGAACTCCTACGCCAACGTTACGGAAACGATATTCCGCCATCAATTATCAGCAGTCCGGTTATCGACCTGTTACTGAGCCACCGCTCGGTACGTTCATACAGCAACGAGCCGCTCCCAGAAGGGACGCTTGAAACCATGATTGCCGCTGCGCAGTCGGCTGCTACTTCTTCAAACTTGCAAACCTGGAGTGTGGTAGCAGTCACCGATCCCGACCGGAAACATCGGTTGGCGACCCTGGCGGGCGATCAAAACCAGATTCGACGTGCCCCTCTCTTTCTTGTCTGGTTAGCCGATTTAGCCCGCATTGCTCAGGCGGCAGCAGACCGTCACATGCCGCACGAAGGTCTTGACTACCTCGAAATGTGGTTAGTTGGGGTCATCGATGCAGCACTCGCCGCCCAAAATGCCGTCGTTGCCGCTGAATCGCTCGGTCTTGGCACTGTCTACATCGGTGCTATTCGCAATCACCCACTCGAAGTAGCCGCCGAGTTACAGCTTCCTCCACTGGTGATGCCTGTGTTCGGGATGTGCGTTGGCCGCCCTAACCCAGCTCGACCGGCGGCCATCAAGCCGCGCCTTCCGCAGGATGCCGTCCTTCACCGTGAAGTGTACCGGCCTGAACAGATTCCACCAGCAGTAGAGCGTTACAATGAGACAATGAAAGCATTCTACGCTGCTCAACAGATGAACGTTGAAGGCGATTGGGTCGATCATTCGGCCCGTCGTGTAGCCGGACCACATACGTTATCGGGCCGAGATGTGTTGCGCGATGTACTGCATCGACTTGGTTTTCGGTTGAAATAAGACAACATTTCGCACGATCATGTCGCTCTCCCGCCAGATGGTGAAGAACCTGGCGGGAGATGTGTTATACTTTAGTATAGTTTTGAGTAGTTTTGTGTAGATTACGATGATGGACGATAAGGAACCACCAACCTATCTCTCGTTATCGGCGGCTAGTCGGTTACTCGGCGTGCACGCCTCGACTCTCCGACGCTGGGCAGATGAAGGCGCAGTGCCGGTGTACATTACACCGGGTGGTCACCGCCGTTTTGCGCGTGCCGATATTTTAGCGCTGGCATCGCGCCGACCATTGCCGACCCAATCGATCAGTAGCGTTCTCGCTAGTAAAGCTCTGGCGCAAACACGCAATGAACTGGCGCATTCGCCATCGGTGCCGGCCTGGATGGCAACGATGAGTGAACAGGAACGGCTGGCGTGGCGGCGAGTTGGTCAGCAACTTATGGGGATAGTTTTACGGTATGTGAGTACGCATGATGAGCAGAGTCCACTCCTGGAAGAAGCACGCGCAGTCGGCAAGAGCTACGCTCGCCTGGCACGTAACGCCGGTCTCTCGTTAAGCGATGCCATCGCCGCCGCGCTGTTTTTCCGCGACTCGCTGGTTGAAGCGACGATGGACCTTCCCGAAGAAGCGCATGTACGACCGTCAGAGAGTGCCCGGCTGCTACGCCGAATCAGTCGGGTTGCCAACGAGGTACAACTGGCAGTCGTTCGTGGATACGAAACGGAGGAGTAAACTGTGAAGACCGACACCGATCAACGTTTGAATGTACCACGCACGCTTAAGCTGGGTACCTTTCACATTGGTTCATCATTTATCGATCTGTTGACCTCAGGAGTGCTCAATCGCGTACTGATCACGGATCTAGCTCTCCCTGCAACACCGGTCGCGCTCCTTTCGGCCTTGCGGTATCTATTGGCGCCGCTGAGTATATGGGCGGGTTACCGTTCTGATCTCCGTCCCCCCGGTACGTTACGTCGCTTGCCCTTCATCTGGGGAGGACGCTTGCCAATGCTCCTTTCGCTCCCGCTGCTGCCAATTGTGACCGCGTTATTGGCTACCGATCCCGCATCGGTGGCAGGTTGGACGTTAGCGCTATTCGCCTTTCTCATCTATGGCGTCGGTACCCTTATTTCTGGCAGTACGTACCTCAGTCTGGTACGTGATAGCGCACCACCAGCCCGCCGTGGGCAAGCCCTGGCTATTGTGCAGGTCTTCCTGGTGATCAGTTTTCCGGTAGCCGGTGTGATCTATGGTCAGTTGATGCCGGTTTACGATCAGGAAAGTTTTTGGCGCTTGGTGTTGATTGGTATGGCCATTGCGTTTGGCTTTATTGCCTTTGCGCTCTGGGGCGCTGAAAAACCGGCTAGTGTGACTACCAATGTCGATCCAACTCCACCTGAGCCTTTCTTACCCCTCTTACGCCAGATGTGGTCTGATGTGCGCGCACGCCGCTTTTTCCTCTTTCTGGCGTTGGGCGCCGTCAGTGCCTTTGCCCAGGATGCGGTCCTCGAACCGTTTGGCGGCGATGTGTTTGGGCTTGATAACGGCCAGACCACGCGCTTCAACGCCTATTGGGGTGTTGGTGTCGTGATCAGTCTGCTGGCAACCGTCTATTTTACCCGCCATCGCGCTGCGCACGAGCAGACCGGTGTAACCAAGATTGGCTTGGCGCTGACTGCGTTGCCGCTCTTTCTCCTGAGCGTTCTGGCAGTCACAGAATGGCAGGTGCTTCTAATCCCGGTACTGGTGATGTTTGGCCTGGGCTTTGGTATTTACACCGTAGGAGCGGTTTCGCTCTTAGCTGCAATGACCACCGAACGCCATGCGGCAGCCTATCTCGGCCTCTGGTCGATGACCCAACTCCTTTTCCGAGGTCTGGGGATTTTTGCCGGTGGTGCGGTACGCGATGTTGCACTCGGTATTAGCGGGTCGTATGCCATTGCCTACGCCAGTGTCTTTCTGTTAGAGGCGCTTGGCCTGATCGCCTGTATTGCGATCTTACAGCAAGTTGACGTTCCCAGTTTTGCGCGCGGTGAAGCAAAGCCACTTGGTGCAACGGCCACATTAGCGGCTGCAGATGGTTAATAGAGCAGACAGAGTTTTCAGAGTTGACTTCACTGCAAAAAGGTAATCGTCTCACCACAGAGACCACAGAGATCACAGAGACTAAAGGTAGATTTATCTTCTGTCCAAAATAGAGCGTAAACATTTTTCTTCTATGCCTTAAAAGGTTGAAAAAATCACCCTTTTACTCATATTATTCATAAACCTTACACGCTCTGTGTACTCTGTGTGCTCCGTGGTAAGTTTTTGCAGTGCACTCAACGTTCTTTTCATCAAGGGTGCGGGTCAGCGGCCCGCACTTCCAGGAAACAATAATCCAGAAACGTTGAAAACCCTTAATAGTACAGTCAGGTGAGTTGACGCCACCGCTTGATGCGGATATAAATACTAACAGTTACCTTTCTTGCTCTTCCTCACCCAGGGTTGGGTGCAGAAGAAGTGCAGCCATGTTCCTGTCTTTTTCTTCAAACCTATGCAGTTGATTAAACACTTTGCCATCGTGCTCATCCTCCTGATTACCGGTTGTGGCAGTGCTGCACCACCAGTACCAACCCGTTCAGCGGTAGAAATCCGTCAGACCCAACTCGCCCTCCAGGGTCTACCGACAGTGCCGCCAGCACCCGATGAATTACGCCGACCAACGGTAACACCTTCACCACCTATTGATCTGATCGAGATCCTCAATCTGACCGCTGATGATCCGCGGGCGTTGGGTGATCCGAACGCTCCGGTGTTAATGATCGAATTCACCGACTACGAATGCCCGTTCTGTGCCCGCTTTGTCAGTGAAACCCGACCACGCCTGATCCGTGAATTCGTCGAGACCGGCCTGGTCAGGCTGGTGGTGCGCGACTTTCCGCTGACATCGATCCACCCTTCGGCAGTACTGGCGGCCAGTGTTGCCCACTGCGCGGCGGCGCAGAACCAGTTCTGGCCGATGTACGAGCTGCTCTTCCAGAGCCACGGTGTCGAATGGGGTGGCGTCCCGCGTCGTGACCGGGCAGCTTTGATCGAGCTGGCCGGTAACCTGGGGATCGCTACCGATCAATTGACTGCCTGCCTCGACGATCCAACGACTGAAGCGACGATTAGCGCCGAGATCGAGGCAGCAACGCGGCTGGGCATCAATTCGACCCCTAACTTCATTATCAATGGTCAAATCGTGCGGGGCGCTTTGCCGTTTGAGAACTTTGCCGGCCTGATCCGGCAACTGCTTAGACAGTAGCGTCTGCGAAAGGTAGGGCTTTTCAACAGGTTTTTCCTGGCTGGCAAATAAAAGAGAAGGATAGGTTTTCGATGACAATGGTCATCATGCAGGCCATTCAGTAAGGCGCGGCGCCACCATTGCCCCTGATGACACCAGGTGACGATCACCTCCGGGGCGGCGATGATGACTAGGGTGACAATCATCGCCCCGTCCATCCCATCGATACGGTCAATTGTAGGCATTCGGGTGGACAGATCGTACCGACGGTGGCGATCCGATCTCCATTATCGGCGCCGTACCCCATCAGTGACAATGGCAGTGACATCGGCGTGACCCCATTACAGCAGTTCGGAAGAGAGCGAACTTAGTGGTGAGCCGTAATCGAGTGAAGCCGTTCTGAATCTTGGTTCTATCACAATGCTTCTGAATCGGCTCTATCGGAGATATTGGTATTTAATCACGCTCTGACAACCACTAACCACTCTGTGGTATCATACACAGTGCTGAGAACCTGTTTTCCTGCTCGCGGAATGTTCTTGTAATAAAGGAGTGTAGACAGCTATGCCACGGCTAAGTGATGCTGAAATTGCCGAACAGTTGGCGCAGCGCCCTGATTGGAGTCTTGAGAACAACGAGATTGTTCGTACTTTCCGCCTGGCGAACTTCCCCGCCGCGATTGCCTTCGTGACCCACGTTGCATTTCTGGCCGAAGCAGCCGGTCATCATCCCGATATTGATATTCGGTATAATCGGGTACGGTTGGCGCTGACCACACACGATGCGGGTGGATTGACCGAAAAAGACTTTGCGTTGGCGGCTGCGATTGATGAGATCATGGGCTAATGCCACTCGTAAACACGACAACCGGTGATCTGTTTGTGATGCGGCGTGGTTCGTCCGGGCTGCCGCTCATCTTTATTCACGGCGCCGGTGGCAGTAGTCGGCACTGGGGGCGATTGCTTGCGCTACTGCCACCGACCATCCAGGTGATCGCGGTGGACTTGCCTGGCCATGGGCGTTCACCGGCGTGCGAGCAAATTTCTATTGCCGACTATGCCATGCACGTGGTTTCCCTGCACCAGGCCCTTGGACTACCACCGGCACTCATCGTCGGTCATTCGATGGGTGGCGCCATCGCATTGCAGATCGCGTTGACCGCGCCGCACATAGTGGCCGGGCTGGGATTGGTGAGCACCGCAGCCCGTTTACGTGTCGCTCCGGCGCTACTCACCGGGCTGGCCGGTGATCTCGCGGCGCGCCGTGAAGCGATCACAACGCTGGTCAACTGGTTATTCAGCCCAACAGCAAGCCCCGACCTGATCACCGATGCCCTGGCCGAATATACCGCGCTCGATCCGGCACTCTTACTGGCCGATCTCCGCGCCTGTGACGGTTTTGATCTCCGTTCACGACTGGCCGAAATTCGTTGTCCGGCGCTGGTGATCACCGGAACTGATGATCGACTGACGCCGCCAAAACTCGGCGCCGAGCTGGCGGCTGGGCTTGGTGTTCCCCACCAGCTCCTGACCGATGTTGGTCATATGCCGATGTTGGAAGCACCTGACCGCCTGTCCGATCAGCTTTTACACCTGCTGCTTGCCTGCAATAAGTAGCTCACGTAGAATGAAAACAGCGGTCAATAGAAGGACAATACATATACCGAGGAGGCGATCATGGAATTCCAGCTTACCGAAGATCAACTGATGCTGCGCGACATGGTGCGGCAGTTTGCCGAGAAAGAGGCCAAACCAACCGTCGCCGAGCGAGACGAACACGCCCGCTGGCCGACCGAGCTGGTACGCAAGATGGGTGAACTCGGCCTGATGGGGGTTGCCGTCAGCGAGGAATATGGCGGCGCCGGGATGGATTATGTCTCGTATGCGATCGTGATCGAGGAATTGTCGCGGGTCGATCCATCGCTGGGCGTGATCGCCTCGGTGAATAACTCGCTGGTTTGCTACGGGATCGAGAAGTTTGGCACCGAAGAGCAAAAGCGTGAGTTGTTGACACCACTCGCTAGCGGTCGGATGCTCGGTGCGTTCTCGCTCAGCGAACCGGGTGCTGGGTCGGATGCTGCCGCTCAGCGCACCACTGCCGTGCGTGATGGCGATTACTATATCATCAACGGTGTGAAGAACTGGGTCACCAACGGCGATCACGCCGATACCATCATCTTGATGGCAATGACCGATCCGAGCAAAGGTACCAAAGGTATAACCGCCTTCCTGGTTGACACCCATGCTCCCGGATGTCGCGTGGTCAAGGTTGAAAACAAGCTGGGTATTCGCAGCGCCCATAGCTGCCAGATGGCGTATGACAATTACCGTCTACCGGCGTGGCGCCGCCTCGGTGAAGAAGGTCAGGGTTTCAAAATCGCGATGACCATCCTCAACGCCGGACGAATCGGTATTGCCGCACAAGCAGTCGGGATTGCGCAGGGGGCATTCGAGGCGGCCCTCGAATACAGCAAGGTGCGTGAACAGTTCGGCAAACCGATTTACGAATTCCAAGCGGTTGGCTTTACGCTGGCCGATATGGCTACCCGCATTAAGGCTGCACGGCTGCTCACCTACGAAGCTGCCTGGCGTAAAGATCAGGGCCTTGACTTCATCAAAGATGCTTCAATGGCGAAACTCTTTGCGTCAGAGACGGCAATGTGGGTCGCCACAAAGGCCGTGCAACTCCACGGATCGAATGGCTATTCAAAGGAATATCCGGTAGAACGCTTCTTCCGTGATGCCAAGATTACGGAGATTTATGAGGGAACGAGTGAGATTCAGCGCCTGGTGATCAGCCGTGAACTGGTGCGCTGATCAAACAGACGGCGGCGCTGCGTCGCTCTTATAGAAGCTATGCGTCTGATTTTGGTGCGACACGGCGAGACACCGTGGAATCGAACACTGCAATATCAGGGCCAGGCGCCAATCCCGCTCAATGAGCGCGGCCGTGAACAGGCACGTCGGGTAGGAAAGCGCCTGGCTCGCAGTGGGGCGGTGGCACTCTACAGTAGCGATCTGCCTCGCGCATGGGAAACTGCCGAGATTATTGGTGAGTATGTGAATCTGCACCCGATTGCAATGCCCGATCTACGCGAGATTGATGTCGGGTTGTGGCAAGGATTAACGCCAACAGAGCTGTATCAGCGGTTTCCCGAGCATATGCGCGAGTACGACCGTGATCCTGCGCGTACCGTGCGTCTCGGCGGTGAAAGTTATGCCCAACTCCAGGCAAGAGTTCTGCGGGCTTTCACGCAGATCGAGGCGGCCCACCGGACAGGTGAAACGATTATCGTGGTCTCGCACGGTGGCTCAATTCGGGCGTTATTCTGTCATATTATCGGTCTTGATCTGGTAAACTTCGGTAAATTATGGCTCGACAATGGTTCGTTGAGCGAAATCGTCCGCGGGCGAAGTGGCTGGCGGTTATTACGGATGAACGATGTCGCCCACCTTGAAGACCTGGTGGTAGAAGGCGGCGAGTAGACGTATGAGCGGACGAACGACTGCTGTTGAACATGATTTGCTGTCGGCAAACATTCGGGCGCTGGGTGATATTCTTGGTCGGGTAATTGCCGGACAGCACGGCGAAACAACGCTGAACCTTGTTGAACAGGTGCGCCGTATGGCGAAGGAATTGCGTAACGCTCCTACGCAAACTGATCCCAATGCCCTGCCGCGCCTGATCGCTGACCTCAGCCTCTCGCAGTTACAAAGTCTGGTTAAGGCATTTACCCTCTATTTCGGTTTGGTCAATCTGGCCGAAGGGGTTGAACGTTTACGGGCACTGCGTGCTCGCGATGTGCGCCATGCCCCTGCGCCGCGTGCTGAGAGCATCGCCGACGCTATCCATCTGCTAAAGCAACATGGAGTACCGGCAGCAGCAATCCAGGAATGGCTGGATCATGCACTGATCATGCCGGTACTCACCGCGCACCCTACCGAGTCGCGACGGCGAACGATTTTGATCAAGCTGCGCCGCATCTTCGATAGGCTGATCGATCTGACATTCGGGGAGCGGCTGGTCTTACCGGCTGACCGTCAGGCTGCCATCACGGCCATCGAACGCGAAATCGTTGGTCTCTGGCAGAGTGATGATGTTCGGAACCGTCGGCCCTCGGTACTTGACGAAGTCGAGAATGGTTTGTTCTACTTTCAGACTGTGCTCTGGGATTTGTTGCCGCGTATCTACCGCGAGACTGCTGAGGCGCTTACCGCAGCGTACCCCGATTATCGGTGGCGCCTGCCGCCCTTCTTGCGCTTCGGGAGCTGGATGGGTGGTGACCGCGATGGCAATCCCTTTGTGACACCTGAAGTCACGGTCGAGACGGTGCGTCTGATGCGGAGCGCAATGCTGCGTTACCTGATTGGATGCCTTGATCGCCTGATTACCGATCTCAGTCAGTCGGTACAGCAGGTGAAGGTTGATACTGCGATCATCGACCGGATTGCCGAGTACCGTGAACTGATGCCTGATGCGGCGGCAACGCTCAACCCACATTACCGCTGCGAACCGTACCGCCAATTATGTCACTTCATTCAAGCCCGCTTGCAGAAAACACTGCACTACACGTTACATCATACGCCTCGTTGGGGTGCCGATCCGCAGCCACCGCGCATGCGCGACATCTACTACCATAGTCGTGAACTGTTAGCCGATCTCGATCTGATCGATGCCAGTCTGCGCAACAATGGTGGCGCCTTCATTGCCGATGGCCTGCTCCGCGATGTCCGCACAAATGTAGCTGCCTTTCGTCTGCACACCGCCACCCTTGACGTTCGCCAGCACGCGAGTCGGCATACCACTGCGCTGAGTGAAATCCTGGCTGCCGCCGGTGTCGTGAGTAACTATGAAGCCCTCGATGAAGCTGAACGAGTGGCAGTGCTGAGTGTCGAAATTCGACGACCTCGTCCACTCACTCCCAGTCGCCTCAGCTACCTGAGCCCGGCAACGGCAGAGACGGTGGAAACATTTCGCGTCATGGCGGCGATTAGTGAACAGCTCGATCCCGAGATTTTTCAGACCTACATCATCTCAACCACCAGCCAAGTCAGTGATCTGCTGGCCGTCTTGCTCTTCTGCCGTGATGCCGGTTTGTATCAGCCCGGCCAATACAGTCAGTTGAATATCGTGCCACTGTTCGAGACCGGTGAAGACTTACAACGGGCACCACTCTTGCTCGACGAATTGCTGCAATTGCCGGTGTACCGCGAACATCTGGCGCTGCGCGATAACCTGCAAGAGGTGATGCTCGGTTATTCCGATAGCAACAAAGAGGGTGGCTTTGTCGCCGCAAACTGGGCACTCTACCGGGCACAGGTTGAATTGACGGCAGTCACCGACCGGCACGGTGTCCGTTTACGACTATTCCACGGTCGGGGTGGTGCCGTTGGGCGCGGTGGTGGCCCGGCTGGGCAGGCGATTCTGGCCCAACCGCCGGGTACGCTCCACGGTCAGATTAAAGTGACCGATCAGGGTGAGATGATTTCAGATCGCTATCTCGATCCGCGGACTGCTCATCGCCATCTCGAACAGGTGGTGAATGCCGTGCTCCGCGCCGGTTTCCCCGGCATGGCTCGCCACCCCGAACCAGAGTGGGTTGCCGCAATGGAGCGTATGGCCGAAACGGCGCGGACTGTCTATCGAAGTCTAGTCTACGAAGACCCTGATTTTCTGATCTATTTTCGCAACGCAACTCCGGTTGCTGAATTCAACCGCTTACGGATCGGATCACGTCCGGTCTCGCGGCGTAAGAGTGACCGGATCGAAGACTTGCGCGCCATTCCGTGGGTGTTTAGCTGGATGCAAAGCCGACACACGTTGCCCGGCTGGTTTGGGCTGGGGAGTGCGCTGGAAGAGTTTGCCGAAGCCGATCCCAATCATCTACATCTGCTGCGCACGATGTACCGCCACTGGCCGTTTTTTACCACGCTGCTCGACAACGCGCAGATGATTATGTTAAAAGCCGACATGAACATCGCTCGCGCCTACGCTGGTTTGGTACCGGATCAACAGCTTGCCGCACGCATCTTCCAGCAAATTGAGAACGAATTCCGGCGCACTGAACGGATGATTTGCCAGATCACCGAACAGAACGATCTCTTAGCACATCAACCTGTTCTGCAACGTGCGATTCGGCAGCGCAATCCGTACATTGATCCACTAAGTTTCATTCAGATCGAGTTGCTGAAACGTTTACGGGCTGCGCCACCCGAAGAACAGGTTGAACTGGAAACAGTGCTTCTGATGTCGATTAACGGCATCGCAGCCGGCTTGAAAAATACAGGCTGATGCAAACCAAACGACTCGATACATCACCCGCAGCAATTGCACTGGCCGCTACGCTCATCCGTCGCGGTGAATTGGTCGCCTTCCCGACCGAAACCGTCTATGGACTGGGAGGTCACGCGCTTGACGAGCAAGCGGTGCAGGCGATCTTCACCGCTAAGGGCCGCCCGGCCAGCGATCCGCTGATCGTTCATTTGGCCGATCGTCGTGATCTGCCGCACGTTGCTGCCAGCATCCCGCCACTGGCGGCGCAACTGGCGGCTACCTTCTGGCCCGGCCCGCTCACGCTCATTGTCCCGCGGCATCCACAGGTTCCGCTCGCGGTCACTGCCGGGCGCGAGACAGTAGCAGTGCGTGTACCTGCCCATCCGGTCGCGCAAGCACTCTTGCAGGCCGCCGAGGTACCGGTCGCCGCGCCGAGTGCGAACCGCTTTGGTCACACCAGTCCAACCACCGCCGATCACGTTCTAGCCGACCTCAATGGACGGATCGCTGCCGTGATCGATGGCGGCCCGACCCCAATCGGGATCGAATCGACAGTTCTTGACTGTACCACCACCCCCCCTACCCTGTTGCGTCCTGGCGGAGTGAGCCTTGAAACATTAACAGCATTGATTGGCCCGATCGAGGTTCATCGTTCGTTCAAGACTGATACCGACGAGACGCAGGGTCTGGTCTCACCTGGACTGCTTGAGCGTCACTACGCTCCCGATCACGAACTGTGGCTCTTTAGTGGCCGACCAGAGGTCGCGCGAGCGCACCTGCGAGCCGAGGCTGAACAAGCACTTGCCAGCGGCATGCGCATCGGATTACTCTTGCCCGAGGAAGACCTGGCGCTCATGCGTGATCTACCGGCAGAGGTCGAATCGCTCGGCCCAACCGCCGATCCAGAGGCAATGGCGCGACGGCTCTACGCCGCCTTGCGCGCACTCGACGAGCGCAAACCCGATCGCATGTTTGCCCGTGATTTCGACGATACCGGCCTGGGTCGCGCCCTCCGCGACCGACTGCGTCGGGCAGCGACGCGGGTCATCGTGATTGACGGAGAAGAAAGAACAGCATAAAATACGAAATCATGTTCTTCATTTGTGTTGGATTGAAAGACTTATGAACGAAAGCACGAAGCTCATTTTAGGAGATTGTCGAGAGGTATTGAAAGAGATACCAGACAATTCAGTTGATCTTATCTTTACCTCACCACCTTACGCTGATCGCCGTAAAAACACATACGGGGGGATTCATCCTGATGAATATGTGGAATGGTTCCTCCCGATCGGTCAAGAACTCTTACGAGTCCTCAAACCTGATGGGACGTTCATTCTCAACATCAAGGAAAAAGCGGAAAATGGTGAACGCCACACGTATGTTATTGAGTTGATTCTTGCGCTGCGCAAACAGGGATGGTTGTGGACGGAGGAGTTCATTTGGCACAAAAAGAACTGCTACCCTGGAAAATGGCCGAATCGGTTTCGTGACGCCTGGGAACGGTTGCTTCAGTTCAACAAAACGAGACGCTTCAAGATGTTTCAAGAAGCGGTTATGATACCAATGGGGCAATGGGCCGATAAACGACTCAAGAATCTCAGTCAAACCGATCAGGTTCGTGATAATTCAAGAGTAGGAAGCGGCTTCGGAAAGCGAGTAGCAAACTGGCTGGATCGGCAGATGGTATATCCAACGAATGTGCTCCATTTGGTAACCGAAACGAAAAACCGTCGCCACAGCGCCGTATTTCCAGAGGCGCTCCCTGAGTGGTTTATCAAACTCTTCACTCAGGAAGGTGATATGATCCTCGATCCGTTTATGGGTTCTGGGACAACCATTAAAGTTGCCCGTCGGATGAACCGTCGTGCGATTGGTATCGAGATTCTTCCTGAGTATTTTGCATTGGCGGAAGAGGAAATTGATCGAGAAGCATCAAGACTTTTATGAATGATGCAAACCTGATCGAAAAAGTAAGGCAGTATGTATATGCACACATCGGAACGTTTCACGAGTCCAGATTAAACAGCTTGCGCAATCTGGAGCTAAAGCAGTTATTGAAACGTAAAAATCCGTATCTGTTCCGAGCAAAAAATATTCTCGTTGCTTCTGATCTGATTCGATCACTTCTCGATGCTCATCTCTCTTCACAAGAAGAAACCATGTTTGGTGAGTTTCTTGAAGGTTTAGCGATTTACATTTGCCAGGAAACGTTTAGAGGGAAGAAATCTGTTCGTCCAAGCGTTGACCTGGAGTTTCAAAAAGGATAGGAATATTATCTGGTCTCTGTAAAGTCCGGGCCAAATTGGGGAAATGCCGATCAAATTCGCAAGATGCGAGAGAACTTTCAGGCCGCGATGGAGGAAATCGGGCGATCAAAGCCCGAACTTCGGGTCTTTGCAATCAACGGTTGCTGTTATGGTCAAGATAACGGGGACAAAGGAGGTTATCAGAAGCTCTGTGGTCAGGCATTCTGGTCATTTATTTCAGACGGTGTTGACGAACTATACACACAAATTATCGAACCACTAGGGTTTGAGGCAAGAGAGCGGAATGAAGCATTTCAACGAGCCTATTCTGCAATTATCAATACATTTTCCCAACAATTTATTACAGAATTTTGTGAAAACGGCGAAATCAATTGGGAAACATTGATCAGGTTTAACTCAGCTCGTTTGTCCGTTAAAGAAAGAACGTAAACAGCGATATTCTTAAACGGCACCGCCGTGCTCTCAGTGGTGCCATATACCTGAGCGTTACCACCGAGCGCACCGAGCACACAGAGGG
>JAGHYT010000102.1:0-15740 GCA_017743535.1 Chloroflexus sp. | reverse complement strand
CGATGGTGCCGACATTGACGTGCGGTTTCGTCCGCTCGAATTTTTGTTTGGCCATGGATTTCTTGCTCCTTAAGACAAGGCGCGAAAATATGCCGCTCGTGCCAGTGCAGTTGGCACGAGCAACTAGGCAAGGTTCGCGCTTACCTTGCCATTACTGTCGGCTGGAGCCTACGACGGGACTTGAACCCGTGACCTCGTCTTTACCAAAGACGTGCTCTACCGACTGAGCTACGTAGGCATTATTTGAGTAGAGCGATAAGCGAAATTACTCTACTCATTTGTGGTGGGCCGGGCAGGATTCGAACCTGCGAAGGCGTAAGCCAGCGATTTTACAGACCGCCCCGTTTGGCCACTTCGGTACCGACCCATAGTTAGCGATGGAGCCGACGCAGGGACTTGAACCCTGAACCGGCGGTTTACAAAACCGCTGCTCTGCCAATTGAGCTACGTCGGCGTACACCGACGGCGTTGAGCCATCGCTCAGCGAAGTGGATTCTAACACAATCTGGCGTTTTATGCAAATGGGTAGACACTGAATAGGGTTTTCGGAGTTTTCAGCTTCAGGTCACCTTCGATGACCGAACGATATACCAGCGGAGAAATACCGATGAACATCAGGCATCCGCTACCAATGACTTCCGACTCACGCTGTCATCTGGGGATGTAGGCCTCTAGTTACAGGTGCGGTGGGCGGCTGAAATCCATCGGGGAGTGCATCAGCGCCCTATGACCTCCGGGTCCTCTCTATGCCCACCCCGCTTATGGAGCATAGGGAGGGGAACAATCATAATTGGCGTGTTCTTCCACGCAGGGTGGGATGCGGGCCAGTGGTTCGAGCACCAGGATACACGGTTTTTGTGAACAGGATTGGTAGAACCCTGACTCTGATAGTTGCTGTTCGCTAGGAGATGCGCTATGATGAATGATACCATTTTGTAGCGCGGAGTGTGAACTCATGCAATGGTTGCGACGATTATTCGGCGGTCATTCAGAGCCGCCAGTGATGCTTTTCCACGTGCGCTGTAACCGGTGTGGTGCCGTAGTACAAACCCGGATTAACCTCTACAACGATCTATCGGTCGAATATGATGATCGTGAAGAGATCGCCGGTTACTGGATTCGTAAAGAGATGATGGATGATCGTTGTTTTCGCCTAATGACGGCAGAATTACACTTTGACCGCCAACGTCGATTGATCAGTCAGGAAGTGATTGGCGGTCAGATGATTACGGCTGAGGAATATGCCGCAGCACGTCAGGCTCCGAACGAGCGTGCAAGCAATTAGCAGCCGATAAGTTCAGGCTTCGGCTTGCCGCTGAATAAAGTCGGTACGTACCGGGTGGAAGAGATCGAAAAAGATTGAGTCTTCCTCCATGATCGCCTCGTGTTCAACTCCACCAGGAATGTGAACAATCTCCATAGGGCCAAGTTCACGCCATTCGTCACCGACGCGAAAGCGCAGACGACCGCTGATGACGAGTGTCATCTGCTCGTGAGGATGACTGTGAGCCGGTGCGGTCGCCCCTTTGGGAGCTTCGACCCGCACTGCCATCAGTGCGTTGCCGGTAAACGGACGGAGTTTCATCGAGCCGATAAGAAAGCTCTTGATGTCAGCGGTTTGTACTGCGTGCATACATATTCCTTTACCTCAAGCCGATCCGTTTTCGTTCATCATCTGCATCTTATCGTTTTCTGGTGTGAAACGCAAATGATCGCCGCGGTGTGGATATTATACTCGTGCGTATGCTCTGAACTATGACGAGTGCGGGAGATCCTCGGCGACTGAATCGGCGCTCGTTGAAATCATCGTTGTTGATCAGGTTCTCACTTTTTCCTCGCTAAAGACAGGTGGCGTAGAACGTTTCACCATGTTCGATTATGCATGACAATAAGCGTCACATACCCCCTCAACACCTTATGCCTCTGTTCACCATCACTGACGCCAGGTATGGTATCCTGAGCGTGATAGGGCGAGGCAGTTACTAGAAAAGTTAGACTCTAAACAGATTGAGTGAAGGCCTATCATAACGTAAGGAGTTCATGATGCGCCACGAAGATGCGAGCTGGCGAGAAAGCCAACGGATTCGGCTTGACGTAAATAATGTGTTTGGAACGCACGGTCTGACGTCGGCGGAACTGGAAGCAGAGGCGCCACGGGCAGCCGCAGCAATTGCGGCAATCCAACAACGGCAGGCCGATCTCGGTTGGCCGTTGTTACCCGATCAGGATGTGACACCATTCGAGCAGTTTGCTGCCGCACATCGCGATCGGATCGACACATTTGTGGTATTGGGAATCGGTGGCTCGGCGCTGGGCAACATTGCAGTACAGACGGCGATCAACGGCCCATTTTACAACTTGTTGCCACGTGAACAGCGAGGTTGGCCACGTCTCCTAGTGCTCGATAATTCTGACCCTGAGCTGAATGCAGGGGCGCTACGGATTCTCGATTTGCGCCGAACGATGTTTAATGTGATCAGCAAAAGTGGTACCACTGCCGAAACAATGGCGTCATTTCTTTACTTCCGGCAAGCACTGGCTGAAGCGGTCGGGGAAGCGCACCTTGGCAATCACATCGTGCTGACGACCGATCCGAGTAGTGGGTTTTTGCGCCAGATCGGGCTACGTGAGGGATGGACAATGTTTGATCTGCCGCCAAAGGTAGGTGGGCGGTTCTCGGTGTTGACTTCAGTGGGGTTGTTGTCGGCAGCAATGACGGGGGTGAATATCCGTGAGTTGTTAGCCGGTGCCGCATACGGTCGCGAACGGGCAGCCAATCCTGATCCATTGACGAACCCGGCAGCACTGGGTGCTCTGATCAATTATCTCTGCTTCCGTAAAGGTAAGCCGATTGTGGTAATGATGCCTTACGCCAATCGGCTGCGTGATGTAGCCGATTGGTTTGCACAACTGTGGGCCGAGAGTTTGGGGAAGGCGATTGATCGTAACGGCCAACCGGCACGGGTCGGGCAAACGCCGGTCAAGGCGCTCGGTGCGACCGACCAGCATTCGCAAGTGCAGCTCTATATGGAAGGGCCGTATGATAAGTTGATCAACTTTATCGCCGTCGAACGTTACGCAGAAACAGCCCCTATCCCAACAGCCTATCCTGATCTGGAAGGTGTGAGTTACCTTGGCGGACACACTATGGCGGAGCTGATCCAGGCAGAACAACAGGCCACGGCCATTGCACTTAGCGAAGCCGGACAACCGAATATCACGCATATCTTCCCGGAGATTAATGCCTTTACGCTTGGTCAGTTCTTTATGCTGATGGAAATGCAGACAGCGATTGCCGGTGAATTGTTCAACATTAATGCCTTTGATCAGCCTGGGGTCGAAGCCGGCAAGATCAACACTTACGCCCTGCTTGGTCGGCGCGGGTTTGAGGAGCGGCGGGCGGCGATTGCGGCTCGTGCGCAAGCTCTCGATGCGCGCTGGGTGGTATGAGAGGTGTGGGGGCCGGCAACGTCTGTAGTGCTCGTGCTGCGGAGCGTGCCTGGCACTTCTCTCACATAGAGAGGAAGGGGCGTTTGAGGTGCGTTGGGAGCCAGCGCCCCACTCCATTTCTCGAAAGAGCGCTGAAAAGTCTGGCATTGTCGTAACAAGACTGGCAAGAATCGACCAGGGGATTCGCCGTTTAACGCCCGCCATGCAAGAAGGATTGATGCAATGGCAAGATTCTTTCCGGCGCCGCTGTGGGTATCATCCGCAGTCTGTGTTGTGATCGGGTTTATCGGTGGTAGTGCGTTCTGGTGGGCATCACGGGCGTGGAGCATCTTTATTGCTGCATTCCTGTGGGCACTGATCGGGACAACCGGTACAGTGATCGGGCGTAGCATCAGTGAACGACTTCGCTACGGTGATTGGTGGCACGCCAGTCGGTTAGTCCCTCCACAGACTGTAACACCGATGGGTGGTTTTCTGGTAACGGCCCTCTTAGCCGGTGCACCGTTGAATGTATCTCAGCTCATGCTCCTCGTTGGGGTAATCGGCGGATTAACCATACTCTTCTGGATCGGCATACCACTGACATCACCATTTCGAGAACGACGATGAATATCTATGCGCTGACCGAACTGGTAGCATTGCGTACAAGTTGGCGGGTCGCCGGGCTGAAAGTCGTGCTGACCAACGGTGTCTTTGATCTTATCCACGTCGGTCACGTACAGTATCTGACGGCGGCACGTGCGCTTGGCGACCGATTGATTGTGGCTATCAACAGTGATGAATCGACTCGGCAATTGAAAGGGCCTTTGCGACCAATTGTACCGGCGACAGAGCGGGCGACTATCGTGGCGGCACTGCGTTGCGTTGATGCAGTTACCATCTTCCACGAGCGCACGGCAGAGACGGTGGTAGCGGCATTGGCGCCTGATCTGTATGTGAAAGGTGGTGACTACGGGCAAGGCACGACATTCGATGAGACACGACTACCGGAAGCAAGAGTCGTGCAAGCGTTGGGTGGTGAAGTGCGGATTCTGCCCTTTCGTGAGGGGCACGCGACGACACGTTTAATCGAACGGATTGTCGAGCGTTACCGCGAGTAATCTGCACACGGATGCGCAACGGTACTGCACCTACGTTTCGTCAGACCGCAAGGTCGCGCTGATGGTTTTAGGTGGCCTTTTGCATTGCAATACGATACGGTACGATTAGGGCGAGCTACGTCAGCTTATCACGCCAGGTATTTGCGGTGACAGGTATGTCTTAGCTCGATTTAGCGACTTACGTCTGGAGGGTTTAGAGCTTATCCGAATAACCCAGCGGCACAAAAGGCGAGCACGCTACAGGAGACGTGGAGGAAGCAAGATACTGTTCAGCTTCTTCTCACAGCGTATCAGCAGACGGCGAAACCGATTGCACCAACGCTGACTGCTCTCCGCCACCTAGCGCCGCGCACGTTTGCCCGCTTCCCGTGCAATCTCCTTTGCTTCCTCGCCGCGATTGCGACTATGCACCGTGAGACTACATTCGCGCACGGTCATACAAACCTCATTATCATCATTACCGTTACCTAGGCACACGCCCCGTGGTTGCTCCTCCGTCGGCGTTGATCGCGCCACAACGATATGCTCGATGGTCGCACGCGACAGTTTCAGCTTCCTGTCACTCAACCACTTTTTTGTTTACACCATCGAATAATGAAATTACGTTATTATCAGATACCATCGCAATAAACTGAAAATCACGGAAGTTGCGCCAGACTTGTCCGAATCGCATCATGATATGAACGAAATGTCATCAAATTGTTATGATTGCCCCCAACAATCGGGTAAAAGGCCAGCGGCGCCGTGACTTCCCGTGCCAGCCGTTCACCATCAGCATAGGGTACTACGCTGTCATTCGTTCCATGAATGATCACTACTGGACAACGTACCTGATCAATCCACTCGTGTGAACGCAACGGATACTTCAATAAAAACGGGGGCATCCACGGAAACCGCCGTCGTGCAATCGCCTCAACACTGTAAAACGGACTCTCAAGGATCAGTAAGCGTGGCTGATACGTTGCGGCCAAACGGGTTGCCAGGCCACTCCCCAATGACCGCCCATAGAGCACAATCTGCGCTTCAGTGTAGTGAGACAGTACCCATTTATAAGTAGCAGCCGCATCAGCGTGTAATTGCGCTTCACTGGTGATAGTGCCGGTACTCTGACCATACCCACGATAGTCCACCATCACGAGATCGTATCCATACGGTACTAAATCATGTGCCACCTCTCCCCAGCTTCGAAGCGTGCCACCGTTCCCATGAAAGTACAGGATCACCCCCTGCGCACTCGCTTGCCGAAACCATAACGCATGCAGCACTGCGCCATCAACCGGAATCCATACCTCCTCGACCGGCAGACCAAATTCATAGCGCGTACCGGGCGGATCACGTTCGGGAAAAAAGATGAGACGTTCTTGTAACAGATAGATTAAGCTACACACCCCAACATACCCGATCACCATAAGTCCTAGGAAACGTAAGATTGTTTCTCCCATCTGTGACATTATCCTTTCCTAACGCAGGATTACATATTTCCCCAGCGCGGTCACAGCACGTTCTCCCCCCACCCATTTCTCTGTGTACTCTGTGCGCTCCGTGGTTTATTTTTACCACAGAGGGCACAGAGGGCACAGAGGATTCCTGCATCGCATCCCCTCTCTGTGCTCTCTGTGTCCTCCGTGGTTTATTTTTTACCACAGAGGGCACAGAGGATTCCTGCATCGCATCCCCTCTCCGTGTTCTCTGTGCTCTCCGTGGTTCATTTTTTGCAGTACTCTCAACATTGCAACGACAATATATACTCCAAACTTCCACCACATAGATCACCATTTCGCACAACAAAGGACCTGCGTCCAAATCCATAAATAGACTGATACAACAACTTTCCCGGTCCAATTGTTCAACAGATAACTATTGAAAAAGAAACATACTTGTGATAAAACTCACAATTTTACTTAGGTTGTACTACAAATCACAAATTTCGCAGCACGCAATTAGATGCTCTATCCAGACAAATTTGTACTTTTTTGTCCAGGATTTCTGTGCAGTTATCGGGCAAAATATGGTATGATAGAAATCGGAGGCTTCAACCTTCGATACAGTCACTAAATAGTACAAGTTGTTCGAGGTTTTCAAAAGGAGCAATCAGCAATGCCTCGCCGATACGCTGTTCGACCGGCTAGTTTGCCGACCCTTGAAACAACAACTGATACCGCACAACCGCTGACACCGCATCCTGAACAACCGTCAACACCGACCGAAGACGATCCGTTGGCCGTGCTGCGTTACGAACCGTTGCCCGATCTCGACCCTGAGCAGGCTCGTCAGTTGCTGACCAGTCCCTCGACTCTGGCCACCAACGATGTTAAGAAGTTGCCAGCTCGTCTTCGTCCCAAGACGACGAAGCACAAAGGGATTACCCGCATCGATCATCCGGCCAAGCGTACCTTTGGCTATTTCGTGCGTGTAACCTGGAATAAGCAGCGCCGGAGCAAGTTCTTTTCCGATTCGGTATACGGCGACCGATTGGCGGCATTGGCCGCTGCCATCGAATGGCGTAACGCGACTGAACGTGAACTTGGTAAACCGCGTACTGAGCGACAGGTGATCGGTGTTGCTCGCACCAGTACCGGTATCGTTGGTGTGCGTCGCACTGTCAAAGATGGCCGTGAGGTTTACGAGGCGACCTGGCGTGATGGCAACCGCATCCGCCGTACTTCCTACTCAATCGCCAAGCACGGTGAACGACGTGCTCTGGCGTTAGCCCGTCGTGCACGCGAAAAGTACGAGCGTCAGCGCCAACGTACTCCGGCTGCTGATTAATTTCCGTCCTGCGTTTGTTGATTGCGTCCTTCCCCTGTTTCCCTCATGGGACAGGGATTTTTTTCTTTTCCGCTCCCACTGCGTGCAACCGTGCCAGGATATATCCTTTCAACCCAGTGCAGTTACAACACCGGTTATCAGAATGCAACCAATTTATTAGGTCAAAAGTGTCGGAGTCATCGCATAATAATGAACAGAATGACAAGCACAGCCGGAGGAGAGCAGACCGTGCAGACCGATTACGAGGCCACCACAAGTTTTCATGGTACAGGTGAAGTTAGCCAGATAGACGTGGGACATCGCATTCGCACCCTCCGCGAACAACGCCGACTATCAATCCGTGCCCTGGCCGAAGCCAGTGGTTTGGCAGTCAATACGCTCAGTCTGATTGAAAATGGTCGCACCTCTCCTAGCGTCAGTACGCTACAACGGCTGGCCATGGCGTTACAAGTGCCGATCAGCACCTTCTTTACGCCAGATGTCCCCAAAAAGCGAATCGTCTTTACTCCGGCAGGTCAGGCTGCTACCAGTCCGTTTCCACACGGTACTCTATCCGATCTGGCACCTGGTCTCATCAACCGCACGCTCGAACCGCTGCTAATTACGCTTGAACCTGGTGCCGGTAGTGGGACGGAGTCAATAATTCACACTGGCCAGGAATTTGTCTTTGGTCTGAGCGGTCAGATTATGTATACCGTCGCTGACCAAACTTTTACTATTGGTCCTGGTGATAGTCTACTGTTTGAAGCTGTCTTACCCCATCGCTGGCACAATCCCGGTTATACACTAGCCCAGGCCCTCCTGGTCTTGTGTTCACTCGAATTACCCCGCAGCGTATGGGAACGTCATGGTCGCTTTTAGCGTAAGGAGCACAGCAATGCAGATCCGCACATTGCAACTGAGTGAAGATGGCGCCAGTCGTATTGACGAAGAAATTATCCTTACCCGACAGGGGCCTGGTCAGATCACGCTCAACGATCAACCCGTGCTGGCCGTCCGGTCGCTCGACCGCTGTACACTGGCATTCGAACTGTTGGGGGAGACCCGCTATCTCGCGTCTGACGAGTACTGGTTTGCGATGACCGGAAAGCGCACTGTCGATGCCCGGCAGGCAGGATGTTTACTCGGTCACCTCGATAGCCTGGCAATTGCCGCTCATCACGTCCTGACAGCCTTTGCCGACCAATCCGACCTCTCACCAGAGGCACAGGCCGCCCTTGCACGTATCCGTACTGTGTTGAACGAATTGGCAACTGCCAGTAAAGTCTAACATCGAATACGTTTCGGAACCTCGCTCCGTCAACGAGCGCGAAGATCATATCGTAGCCAGCCCGTGCTGGTGAGAGGGTGTCTGTCGCTTCCGTTTCCAACGGTTGAAAATCTACCTGATAATCACCGGGATGTGCAGTGTGCTCAGAGCCTGATCAAAAACTCGGATTTCTTATTGGGCACGTACCGTGCCTGTGCGGCCATTGCGTGAGGGGTTTCCATCGTTCTTTCTCTCCCGCCCCCACGTTCCCCCTTCCTCTCCCCGTGGAGGAGAGGAAGGGGGGCAGGGGGAAGGTGAGGGCCGCCAGGCGTGCTTCGCAGCACCGGCGCTGCAACCGGTACAAACCGTCTCTATCGTGTCGAGGAGATGCCTGCGTTGCCCACCACTGTTCCCCGCACCATTCTGAAGATGCCATATCGAGCCTCATCAACAGCCCAGCTTAGGTGCTTCGTTGCTCGCCACTTCAGCCGATGCCTCTGCTGAGCGCCTGATCGAAACCCTGAGTTTCTGATCGCGTTCTCAGTCTGTTACGGCGGTGAAGTTGTTGTTTGTACTTAACAAGCTAGGGGGGGCCGATACTAGCGGCTCCCCCTTCTTCACCCCTAAAGAGACATTCCAGGGCTTTGCGACGTTCCAAATCGTGCCGATCTTCGCCACGCACCGAGATGCGTTTACGGCACCAGCGGCGGCGGTAAGAGACCCTGCACCTCTAACTCAATCTTCCAGCGCGCCAGTAACGCCAGCAGCAGCAGAGCCACCAGAAATCCGGCACTTCCCGGTAGTAACAATTGCTGCGGACGACGGATTCGACCATTCAGACCGGCTATCGCACTGATCGGTAGCGCAATGGCAAAGCTCATGACACTGGTCACTCCAATGACACTTATCAACACTAGCGGCCACGCCAAGATTTCCTGATCGGTAGCAATCGCTAGTACCACCATCCCCAACGCACCCAGTACCAACCCCAAATCATACCAACCTGCGATCGGTGCTTGTTCCGTATCAATCAGATCAGGAGCTAGCAGCGTATGATTGGCAACTAACAGCAACCCAACAGCCATCGCAACCCCAAATCCTAATCCGGTAAGCAGACGCAAATCATTACGTGGTGGGTAGAGCGCCTGGAACCCTAGCTCGGCAACCGTTGAATTGAGACCATCGATCCCCATGATCACAACGAAACCTACCAGCGTTAGACCTATCGGTAACGGTGGCAAACGCCCCGCTCGCCATCGACCACGTCCAGCGATGACTCCTAGCGTGGTCATCAAGCCGAGATAGATACCGCTATCACGGGCACAAAGCGGAAACTGCACGTCACCCACGATCAGGTTATGACTCTGTGCACAAATGCCATGCACTGCAAAGAAGAGGTTCCGCTCTAATCCCAACCGATTCGCCAGTGTCGGCAACCAGATCAACACCAATGCAGTACTGATGGCAATACCCGCCAGCCATTGGTACTTTCGTATCTGATCCATAGCGACCGATCCTATCTTCAACTGAGTGTCGTCACTTGTGCTCGTCCAACCGGATGATCACAGCGCTGGCCTGACCGTGTCGCACCGTCAGCCGGGCCACTGAAAGACCTGCACCACGCGGCGCACCGGCAGTTCCCGGATTAAGGAAGAGCACCGAATTGTACACTTCGCACAATGGCTGATGGCTATGACCAAATATGTACACCTGAGGATGGCGCCCGTCATCTGTCTTTGGTAACGATTGCACAAGTAAGCGAGGCTGCCCACCAATATGGGTCACAAAGATCAACACCCCTTCGCGTTCAATCCAGCGCTGAGCCGGATACGTTCGCGTCAACGCTGTTCCCCGGTCAGTATTGCCGTGAATCGCAAGCACCGGTGCAATCGTTTCCAACTGACTCAGAATAACTTCGCTCCCAATGTCTCCCGCATGTACGATCAGCGCTACTCCGGCCAATGCGTGCAGTGCCGCCGTCGCCAAACGACCATGCGTATCCGAAACGACCCCTATCTCCACCGCTTACCTCTCCCACAACGCTCGCACCAAAGCCGTTATCTCACGCTCTATCAGATCAAACGCCTGATCCGCTGCCAAAACGTTGACGTCAGGTATCTGCCAGTATGTGATTCGATCTGCCCACGCAGGAAATCGTTGTTGCATCAATGGTCGGTGTTCAGGTTCATTCAGAGCAATCACATACGTGGCCTGTTCCAGATCGACATCCCGCAACATCAGCGGTTGCCGCATCACGTCTGGAATTGCCAGTCCCCGCTGTTGCAGGCGCTCCAGCACCGGCGGCCAGATTGGCCCCTGATTGTACGGTGAAAGGGCCAGTCCTCTCGATGTGGCCTGCCAGTCGCTGACCCGTAGTGCGTTAAACAGTAACTCTGCATAACGACTACGATAATAGTTCCCGGTGCAGACGAAGAGCACAGTGTGACTCACTGCACAGCCTCCAGCGTATATTGCAAATACGGATACGTACACGGTGGGCCGTTCGTCGCATACAATATCCCTGCTGTCAGATCGATAATGATCGACGCCACGGTTTCATAATGTTCTTCAGGCGGATCGGTTGGATCTATGTGAAAACAGATCGAGTACGGATAGTTGACGTGGTCGCGCAACGCTGACTGCACCTGCGCTAACGACTGCGGACGAACGGCTAACAGTTCACGTAGACGCGCTTCACGCCAGTTGGAATGGGGACAACGCTCAATCTGTCGTTCAACAATACCCAACGCTGCCGGATCGGTAAAGTGATTCGCATGAACGAGACACCCACCAGCGCAACTGCTAATCGCCAGCGCCATCGGGGCAGCTTCGATATTGATCACCTGATCAGGGGTCTGCGCCAACAGAAAATTAGCCGACCCGGCTCGCTCTTCGCTCGCAATTACCGCCTGCGCTGCCCGTAATGTCCGTGCACTTAAAATCTCATAGCAGCGCACGTGAAATGGCCGTCGCAAACGAGACCAGTCATCGTCGGTACTGCTCAGGCCATTGATCAATAATGCTAAGCCGGCAGAGTTGAAACCGATCTTGCCACCGAAGATACCGGCTTCGGTGAACACTAACCGGCGATGACCATCTGGCTCGACCGTGCGCAGAATCGCTCCCCGCACTCCACAGATCCAGTCCCAATTTTCGCCAAGGAGCAGATGACCGTCGCTCGTTTCGGAAGGCAACAGCGCAAACGCGGTACAACCATCAGGTTTCATGATGCTCTTATCATACTCGCGGAAGAATTGGTAGAACAACTCATAACGAACATTCAGAGCCGCGATTGCTGCGAAATCAACCCCTGCCCCTTCAGCAATGCCGCGCATACCAGCAGCATAGTCTGGGTTCTGGTCAGCAATGACTCTGGCATAGCGTAATGCCCGTTGCCAGACCTCTTGAAGGGGTAAGCGTAGCTCACGTTCAAACCTATCGGCGTACAGATGCAGATTGGCGGCAATCGCATCACGTAGTGCGCGTCCATGCCGCCAACCCTGCTCAAATGTGTTACCCGTCAGCTCAATCATCGGCAAGCCGTTCACGTCACCTCCTCATTCTGTTCGTGCCGGTGCATGACAATCCACGTCGGCCCACGTTGAAAACCTAACCGCTGGTTAATATGCCACATTGGTAGATTCGTACTATCGTTATCTGTCCGAATCCCGCTTATTCCCATTGCCTTTCCGTAGGCAATGGTCGCCAACTTCAGCGCCAGGGCGATCCCACGGCCACGGTAATCACGTCGGACGGCGGTAAAGCCGACTTCGGCATCCGAATCATTATCAACCGTTTCCAGCGTACTGATGCCAACAATGTCTCCATCGTGCAACGCCGCAAAACTACCTTCCCACAATATACCATGTTCAGGCTGATAGAACTTGCGCCACTGTTCGTATGTCGGAATTGTGATCGGAAAACTTGTCGGCAGATCTCTGGTTGTTTGCCGTTCAAATTCGTATAATTGCTGCCAGAAATGCTAACCGGTTTCCGCCAGCCGGGCAAGGCTGATAATGTCGATCCCCTGAACCGTCACTCGTTCAATTGCGCCATGAAATGGCTCTGGGTTGAATGAAGCCAGATCGAGCCGTGATGACCAGACACGTCGGCTTTCATAAAACTGACGATGACCGGCAAACGTTAATCCGGTGTGCCAGTCTTCACGCACGTTGAGCTAGATATGGTGCGGCTGCAATGGTTGCCATGCGTGCTGAAGCTGATTCCAGAGCGCGTTTCCCAGACCACGCCGATGATACGCAGGGTGAACACAAAGCTGGATTGTCAGGTGGCGCGGATCGGCACACCAGGTTGGCTGGTAATATTCAGCATATCCGGCAGCCTTCCCATCAAGTTCGCCAACGAAGCGGTAGAGTGGAAGCTGCGGATTATGTAGCTCATCACGTATTCGCCACTCGACCGCAGATAGCGGAGCATCTGGCGCCAACGCGCTGTAGACCTCTGCCATCACCTGATAATCACTCTCATCATACTGAAACGGTCGCACAACGATCATACGATACTCACATCCTTCACAAACTCAATCCAGGCTGGTTGCTTCACAAATCCCAGTGCGTCGTTGATCCGTAGCATTGCTTGATTCGTAGTCGCGTTGTGGGTACGCACTTCACGATACCCCAACGCTTTGGCAAAAGACAGCGCGTGAACCTTCAGCGCCATCGCTAAACCACGTTTGCGGTACATCCGGCGCGTTGCCGTCAAACCGGTCATCAATACAGATGGATCGGCGCTTTTCCAGAACTGACTCACTGCTGCGATCTCTTCACCATGAAGGGCCAGAAAGTACCCCTCCGGATATAGGGTTGGATTCTCAAACACCGACCGTTCCCAACTCGTAAAATCACTTGGCGTAAATGGCTCTGACTGCGGTACGTCAGCACGCATCTCCATCATTGCCGTATACAAACGTTGGCGTGCATCTGGAAACCGGGCCAGTAACTCGTTTAAGTTGCAAATGGTGAAGCCTTGATCGACAACCCGATGAATCGCTTCGGCAAACAGCATCGGGTCGAACAAACGTAAATCAAGTCGTGACTCCCAGGTACGCATCTCCTCCCGAAATCCACGTCGGCAGAGAAAGGTAAGGCTGCGGGGGTAGTCTTCACGACAGTTCGCACGAACCTGCTCTACCTGATACTGTTGCTGCAGATCGGCCATGAGGATGTCGTAACAATATTTGCCAATCCCCCGTCCTTGCCAGGCTGGATGCACCGCAATACTGATAAAAAACTTGCGTGGATGGTACATCCACTGCGGTTGAAAATATTCGGCTGCCCCAATAATCGTATCACCTACCTCTACCAGCCAACGCCTCTGCACACAATGGGCTGGTCGGGTCGCATCCCAATGCTGTATCTCTTCTACAGTGTCATGATCATCGGGAAATACCGCACGAGCAATAGCGACAAGCGCCGTGTAATCCTCAAGTGAACGATTAAATGGGCGTAATCGAACCTCTTGATCGACGTTGATCGTCATAGTATCTCCTTACGCAAAGCTAAGGTCTGATCGTATTGTATTTCTCTCGCTTCACCGTTCCATCAGCCTATTGGCCCAATTTTCGCAAATACATGATGATCAATCCCGCGCCTGAGTGCTTGATAAAAACCTGGGCTTTTGGTGAGGCTCAACCGTGGCGCATCTCCATAATGGTTAGGGGAACGTTGGCGGGCAACGCATGCGTCTCCTCGACGCGATAGAAACGGGTTGCAACGGTTTCAGCGCCGGTGCTGCGGAGCACGTCTGGCAGCCCTCACCTTCCCCTGCACCCCTTCCTCTCCCCCACGAGAAGAGGAAGGGGAAAGGTGGGGACGGGAGCGAAAGAATGCCGGAAACCCCTCACGCAATGGTCGCACAGGTACGGTACGTATCCAATGAGAGATCTGGGTTTTTGATCAGGCTCTGAGATAATGCTGAGACATAGCTCTTACCTGAGAGCGCGGGCCTCTGGCCCGCAGGCTAACATTGGGGGAACACGGCCGGCACCCTCATGTTTCCCCAGCCCTCCCTCGCCCAAAGTGGGAAAGGAAAGAAAGGGGCTAGTGTCGAAAAGGGATTTTTCAGAAACACTCTGAAATGTATATAATCTGTCAGGTTTTGACCAAACATTTGAAGGAAGGTTCTATGCCGATCCAGGCCCTCATTTTTGATTTCGACGGCCTTATGGTCGATACTGAAACACCGGCTCTGCAAAGCTGGCAAGAGATCTATGCTGAATACGGCGAAACCCTCAGCGTCGATGACTGGGCAGTCACCCTCGGCGCCAATAGTGGGTTCGACGCACACGCTCATCTTGTGGCGCTCCTCCGTAAGCGTGATCCACGGCTGGCTGAAGAGGTGGCAGCAGCCAGAGACACCATTCTGGCCCGGCGACAACAGCGTAAAGACGTGTTAAGTACGCGCCAATCACTGTTACCCGGTGTTGCCGAATTGCTCACCGAAGCCTATGCCAGCGGATTACCATGCGCTGTCGCCAGCAGTAGTAGCCGACAATGGGTCGAAGGCTGGTTACAACGGCTCAATGTACGATCAGCGTTTGCCGTCGTGGTAACGGCTGATGATGTGGCAGCAACCAAACCAGCGCCTGATCTTTTTCTGACCGCCGCACGGCGTCTGAACCTGCCGCCATCTGTATGCCTGGTTCTCGAAGACTCACCTAACGGCATCCGAGCGGCCCGTGCTGCCGGTTGTCCGGTCGTCGCCATTCCAGGGGCAATTTCCAGCCAGGTTCCACTACCGCCGGCCGATCTCACCCTACCCAGCCTCGATTGTATCAATCTGGCTCAATTACGATCAATGTTTGGTTGATTTGGTTAAAGTGCACGGGCCTGCGACCCGCCAATGCGGCGCCTCCTGGGTGCGCGGGCCTGCGGCCCGTCAATACGGCGCGCCCTAGGTGCGCAGGCCTGCGACCCGTCAATACGGCGCGCCCTAGGTGCGCGGGCCTGCAGCCCGCCAATACGGCGCTTCCTGGGTGCGCGGGCCTGCGACCCGCCAATGCGGCGCTTCCTGGGTGCGCGGGCCTGCGGCCCGTCAATACGGCGCCCCTGGGTGCGCAGGCCTGCGACCCGCCAATACGGCGCGCCCTAGGCGCGCAGGCCTGCGGCCCGTCAATACGGCGCCCCTGGGTGCGCAGGCCTGCGACCCGCCAA
>JAGHYT010000101.1:0-15958 GCA_017743535.1 Chloroflexus sp. | reverse complement strand
GCCTCAACGTGTGCATCGGGCAACCAGGTGTGAAACGGCCAGAGCGGAACTTTCACGGCGAAGGCAAGAAAGAACGCACCAAATAGCAGACGCTCGGTTACAGTGTCGAGAGTAAAACGTCCAGCCCGCAGATCACTGACAAACTGGCCGAAGCTGAACGTTCCTCGAAAGCTGGGGTCAAGAGCAGTTATCGCGTTGCGGTGCAGGATATGTAGGGCAATCAAGGCCAGTAACATGAGTACCGAGCCGGCAAAGGTGTAAAGAAAGAATTTCCGTGCCGCGTAGATTCGATTCTGGCTACCCCAAATACCGATCAGAAATGTCATTGGAATAAGCGTAAATTCCCAGAAGAGATAGAACAATAACAGGTCTTGGGCGACAAAGACCCCAATCATTGCCGTCTGCAAGACGAGCAAAAGGATCTGGAAGTTACGTACATCTTTATGCACTGAGTCCCAGGTTGAGAGTACCACAATCGGACCGAGAAACGTGGTCAGCATCACTAGCCAGAGGCTAATGCCATCAATTCCGAGGCTGTAGGTCGCTCCCACAATCGGGAGCCAGGGGAGTTCTTCGACGAATTGCATTGCTGGTGGCGCACCAACAACTGCTACCTGAAAAGGATTCGTCTCGAAACGCAGTGGCAAGATCAGGGAGAGAACAAAACCGATCACCATTGTCGCCAGCGACACCCGGCGGGCCAGCTCAGGATTCGTCCGCGGTACGAATAAGAGCACCAGCGCTCCGACTGTCGGCAGCCAGAGAATGAGCGAGAGGAGTGGAAAGCCTAACTGATTCATAACGCTCCCTCGTTGAAGTCACATCAACCTTGCCGCAAGAGTCTCGCCACGATCAGCTTTGCTGGTCGGTATGATCATCCTCATTGCAACGAGGGTGATATGCCTCATCAGCAGTTCACGACCAACTGTTTTCTGCACTCCGGTTCAGTGTAGACAGTAGTTACCGACAGGTACGGCATCAATCGTGGATGCGATCGTACAATGTTTCTGTTAGCGAGCAATCCAGAGCATAAACCCGATCACAAGTAAGACGCCAACCGTGAATACCAGGGCATACGTGCGAACATAACCGGTTTGTACTGCCCGCAAACCGTTGGCCAAACCGCCAAAGAACCGACCAACTCCCATCACCAGACCGTCAACACCCTGTGGATCGAACACGCGGGCCAGGAAATCCGACAAGCGCTCGAAACCGGCAACAACCGTGCGCTGATAGAGACGGTCAAGGTACCAGGCCTCTGCCATGCCTTCCCAGATGTCACCGCTGTAGCGATAGATTGGGTCTTTGCCGCCGATCTTAATTTTGGCTGCGTTGGTGGTGTAAATCCACCAGCCCAAATATCCCATTCCCACCGCTCCAACAGTTGCGATCAGCGCCAGCCAGAGGTTGAATGCACCGGCCTTCTCGTGCAAAACCGGCTCAAGCCAATTGGTCAGCCAGTGCAGTACGGGGAGATTGATCGCACCACCAATGATAGCTCCGACGGCTAACACAATCAGCGGAACGGTCATCACCTGCGGACTTTCATGCGGATGGTAACTGGGATCGCGTTGCGTGCCAAAGAAGATCAATGCTACCTGGCGACCCATATAAAAGGCAGTGAACAGTGAGGTGATGAAAAGAATAATGAAAATTGGTGTATGGCCGTGCCCAACCGCGTGCGCCAAAATCTCATCTTTGCTCCAGAAACCGGCCAGCGGGAAGATACCTGCCAGCGCCAACGCGCCGATCAGGTAGGTACGGAACGTTATCGGCATTGCGTCCTTCAACCCGCCCATCCGCCGCATATCCTGAGTGTCGTGCGTACCGTGAATAACCGAACCAGCGGCCAGGAAGAGTAACGCCTTGAAGATACCGTGAGTTAGCAAGTGGAAGATCGCTGCCACATACGCCCCCATCCCACAAGCCGCCACCATAAAGCCTAGCTGCGAAACAGTACTGTAGGCCAGCACACGCTTGATGTCCCATTGAGCCATCGCTGCTGTTCCGGCCATCAGAGCAGTCAACGCACCAATCCAGGTCACCCAACCCTGAGTCGTAAAAGAGGCGACAAACAGCGGCTCGGTCCGCGCCATCAAATAAACTCCACCGGTCACCATCGTTGCCGCGTGTATCAGCGCCGATACCGGGGTCGGGCCAGCCATTGCATCAGGCAACCAGACGAAGAGCGGAAATTGCGCACTCTTGCCAGTGGCGCCGATTAGTAACAGAAATGAGATGGCTGTACTTACAAAAATCGGTTGCCAGTCTGGACCAACTCGTAGGCCGGCAATGTCTCCTACCCGCTCCAGAAAGCCGAGTGCGCCACTTTCTCCCTCACTGTAGAAATTGAGAGTTCCAAAGTAGGTAAAAATTGCCAGCATTGCCAGTATAAATGCGGCATCACCGATGCGATTGACCACAAATGCTTTTACTGCCGCTTCGCTGGCTGTCTTGCGCTCGAACCAGAAACCGATCAAAAGAAATGAGCAGAGACCGACCCCCTCCCATCCAAGGAAGAGCAGCAGGAGATTGTTTGCCATCACCAGGAAGAGCATCATGGTGACGAACAGATTGAGGTAGGCAAAATAACGCACGACCCGCGGATCACCATGCATATAGCCAATCGAGTAGACATGAATCAGAGCACCGACACCGGTAATCAGCAGTGCCATCACTGCTGTCAATGGATCAAACATAATTGCAAACGGCACCCGAAAACTCCCGGTGTTGATCCACTCCCAGGCGGTGCTGACGATTCGCCGATTTTCTGGCGGCATATTGGCTAATACGCCTACCGCAATGAGGGTCGCTACGAATGCAGCTACTACCATGCCACTCGCCACCAACCCGGCTGTGCGTTCGCGGCGAATCACAAACACATTTAACAGAAAGCCAATGAATGGCAACAGCGGAATAAGCCAGATCAACAGTTCCATAGATTGGCTAGCCCTTCAATGTACTGACTTCGTCAACATCGGCGGTACGCTTGGTACGGAAGATTGCGACCAGAAGTGCCAGACCGACTGCTACCTCAGCAGCAGCCACCGTAATGACAAAGAAGACGATGGCTTGGGCCTCAACACCCAAACGTTCGCGGGCAAAGGCAACTAAGGCCAGATTGGCGGCATTGAGCATTAACTCAACTGCCATAAAGACCACAATCGCGTTGCGTCGCAGTAATACCCCTAACACTCCAATCGTAAACAAGATGGCGCTCAGCAGCACATAGTACGAGGTGGGCACCATTAGATTTTCCTCCCGCGCTGATTCAGTACTACTACCCCAATGACCGCGATCAACAAAATAAAGCCGGTTACCTCAAATGGCAGGAGGTAGTCGGTAAAGAGCAACGCCCCCAATGTCCGCGGATCACTGAATTGAATCAGCGCCTCACTCTCCGGTGGCGGATTCGTCGCCCCTCCCAGGCCAACGACGACCGACACGACCAACAATGCTAATCCCAGCAGCAATGCCAGTGGTTGTTGCCAGGCAATCCGATCTGGCGTATCTTCTACCTTTTCCGCACCCAAGAGCATGACTACGAACAGAAACAGCACCATGATCGCGCCGGCATAGACGGTAAGCTGAATTGCAAACAGGAAGGGCGCCTGTAACAACAAAAAGAGTACCGCAATCGCAGCAAAGTTCAGCAGCAAAAAGAGCGCACTATGCACTGCGTTCCGTGAGACCAGCATTGCTACGGCACCTACAATCGCAATCAGTGCTGTAATGAGAAACAAGATAAGTTCCATACCCTGTGCTCCGCTTACCAGCGTATCTTAGAATATCTCCAACCTGGCCGTATCGGTCGTCTACAGATCAATCTTGGCCGGTGGGCTGGGTTGCCGATTGAGCTGCTGTAAAATCGGCGGTGGTTCACCATGGCCTTTATCCGGCGGCACTAACAGCATCTCTTTGGTATAGATGGCTGCACGACGGTCGTAGAAGCTCAACTCGTACTGATGCTCGAGCACAATGGCGTTCGTCGGACAGGCATCTTCGCAATAACCACAGAAGATGCAGCGCAGCATGTTAATTTCGTAAACCGCTGCGTACCGCTCACCTGGTGAGCGTGGATTGGCCGGATCGTTCTCTGCCGGGATCACCAGAATGGCATCAGCCGGACAGGCAGCAGCGCAGAGAGCGCAGCCGATACAGCGTTCCTGTCCATTGGCGAACCGTTTCAGCTCGTGGCGACCACGAAAACGTTCACGCACCGGTCGTTTCACTTCTGGATACTGTACAGTGACCGGTCGCTTAAACATGTAACGCAGCGTTGTTCCTAACCCCTTAACCAGTTCTCTGATCATGAGCTATCCCTTTCAGTGGGTTGAATGTTTCGCTTGCCGCATGACGGTCGTTCTCACCCACAAATCGAATCACGCATACAGAGGATCAATTCGGTAGTTGAATGTCCTTCACCAGGGTTACATTATCAATCGGTTTGGGTGTGCGGTTGAAGCCAACGGCAATGGCGATAGTTATCGCCCCTAAACCGAATAGCACCCACGAATGCACCACCCGATCGGGAATCAAGACGATAACCACCGTCGTATAGACCAGGTTGAGCAGACCAATCGGTAACAACCATTTCCAGCCCAGATCCATCAGGCGGTCGTACCGCAATCGTGGCCACGATGCACGCACCCATACTGAGATGAAGAGAAACACGACCACCTTTAGCAAGAAGGCGCCAAGCGAGACAATCCCAAAGACAATACTTCCCGCTACCGGCCCGGCCAGCGCCGTTACCTCACGCCCGAGAATGTCGAGACCTGGAAAATGCCAGCCCCCGAAGAAGAAGGTTACCGCCAATGCCGAGACGGCTATCAGTTTGATGTACTCGGCCATGAAGAAGAGGGCAAATTTCATTGAACCGTATTCGGTGTTATAACCACCCGTCAGCTCTTGCTCAGCTTCAACCAGATCGAAAGGCGCACGCACAACCTCGGCGGTGGCAGCGATCATGTAGAGGACGAAACCTAGCAGTTGCGGAATAATTCCCCACAATCCTCCCTGCTGTTGGGTGACGATCTCGTGCGTAGAAAGGGTGCCATACGTCATCACCACACTGAGCACAGCACAACCTAGCGCCAGTTCGTAAGAGATGAGCTGTGCCGAGGAACGGATGCCACCGAGCATTGAGTATTTGTTGTTCGAGGCCCAACCGGCCAGGGTGATCCCGTAGACGCCAATGCTGGTCACGGCCAGTACGTAGAGCACCCCAATGTTCAGATCGGTAATTTGCAGGATATTCCACAGATTAGTACGGGCCGGATCATAACAGGCCTGATAATCCCAGTTCAGGTTAAGACAGCCAAACGGAATAACGGCCCAAATGATGAGCGCTGGAATAACCGCTACTGCCGGAGCAAGGAGATACACCGGTTTATCGGCCATCGCCGGTACAATATCTTCTTTGAAGAAGAGTTTAACCGCATCGGCGGCCGGTTGAAGCAACCCTGCCGGCCCGGCCCGATTAGGTCCGACCCGGTTTTGGAGCCGTGCCAGAATCCGTCGTTCAAACAGGGTTAAATACGCGAAGGCGGTTGTCACGGCTAGTGTGACAACAAAACATTGGATCACAATGATCAGGATGGTCAGCCAATCCATACGTATGTCCCTTAGTGCTGATCCGAATGCACAGCCAGCCCATAGATCAGCGCTTGCAGCTACTCCATCACGACTTTCGCCAGGTTCACCCGTGTGCGCGGACCGGTCTCGATCTCAGCAGCTATAACATCAGCTAGGCCAGTCGGCAGCAGAATAATACCGTTTGGGAGATCGGCCAGTACTCGTGCAGGTATAACCATTTCACCGGCTGCTGAGATTAACCGCACCCGATCGCCACTATGAATGTTCAGCTTTGCTGCATCGTCAGCACTGATTGCCGCGTATCCACGCGGAATCAAGCCTTGTAGCTTAGAACCTCGCAGATGGCGGTCGCCATCATAGGCCAGTACCTGTTCAAGGAGCAGCATTGGCCGATCATCAGCAAAACGAGTTACTTTGCCGGTAAAGGCGAGATGTACCGTTCCTTTGGCTGCCAAAGCCGGTAAGACGAGGCCAACACCTTCAGTATTGGTATAGCTGGTACCATCGTAATAGATGGCATCATCGAACTGCCGTCCCCAGCTTCCGCCCGTACCGGTTGCAGCCAATGCCGCATACGTTATTCCGGCATAGCCTGGCACCTGGGCTGCGATTTCATTCCCCACATCGGCGGCCACTATATACGACCAGGCCTCGGTAGTTACCGGAATCGGACCATTTCGCCCACCGCCAATCGGCACCATCGCCAGGGCCTGGGCAACTGCGGTAACGATCTGCCAGTCCGGCCGTGATTCACCAACCGGAGCGCAGGCCTGTCGCGACCGCTGCACCCGTCGCTCGGCGTTGGTGTAGGTTCCTTCGCGCTCGGCAACGCTGGCTGTCGGCAAGACAACATCGGCATATTCCGCACTGGCCGTCAGGAAGAGGTCTTGTACGATCACAAATTCAGCCGCTTCGAGTGCTGCCCGCGCTACCGGAAGTTTTGCTGCCGGATCGACACCGGCCAACCAGATAGCCCGTACCTTTCCCTCTCTCGCCGCATCCCAGATACCGTTGGCATCCAAGCCGCGCTGCTTACGCGGTGTATACCCCGGCCCGGCATCAGGTCGCACTCCCATTTCAATCGCGCCGCGACCGTTACCTCCGGGTAACAGGGCAATGATACCGTTATTTGCCGTACCGGCGCGCCCACTGAGCAACATTAGCGCGGCCAGCGCTTCGGTTAGGGCCGGCCCTGCACTCCGTGCTTCCCAGCCATAGACAATCAGGCTTTGGCTGGCAGTCAGAAAATCTTTTGCCAGTTGGTTTAACCCGTCAGCAGTCAAACCGCAAGCAGTGGCCAGACTGTCCAGTGAAACTCGTTCTAGCGCCGCACGGAGTTCTTTCCAGCCTGCCAATCGCTCGAGGGTGGCTGCCCGGGAACTATGTGCAAGGGCGGCTTTCAACAGTCCCTGAACGAAAGCCAGTTCACCTTCAGGGCGGTAGCGCACAACCTGCGTTGCCGAGCGCTCAAGTTTCGTTGGCCGCAAGCCGGCAACAACCAGCTTACCTCCCCGTTGGGCAATGCCACGCAACCGCAGCATATAGAGCGGTGCTTCCTCTTCTGGATCGGCGCCAACTACTAACGCGATAGTTCCGGCGCCCAATTTGCTCAGATCGGTGTTAGGTCCGGGCGCCAGCCAGCCACCAATCTCATCGGGTGGCAGGGCAGCCGGTCCACCGATACCGGTATCGATATTCTCGCTCCCCAATTCGCGCAGCAACTTTTGGAACAGGTAGAGGTCTTCGTTACTGAGTTGTGGGCCAGCTAGGCCGGCCAGCGCCTGCCCGCCATAACGTGCGCGAATAATAGTTAGTTGGTCGGCTACAACCTCAAGCGCCTCGTCCCAGCTTACCGGAATCAGCTTTCCATGACGGCGCACCAACGGCGTTGTCAGCCGATCAGGTGACTCGATAAAGCGATGGCCGTAGCGTCCCTTATCGCAAATCCAGATGTCGTTGACCGCTGCATTTTCGCGTGGCATCACCCGCATCAGACGGTCATGACGCATATCGAGCGTCAAGTTGCAGCCAACTGGACAAAGGGTACAGACCACCGGCTTACTCTGCAACTCCCAGACCCGTGCCTTAAACCGAAAATCGCTGCTGGTTAGCGCACCAACTGGACAAATATCGGTCGTGTTACCGGAAAACTTGCTGTTGAAAGGCGGATCCGACTTTGAGATAATCATCCAGTTGCGACCACGGTTGTCGAACCCAAGCACCGGATCATCGGCGATTTCATCCTGGAAACGTACACAACGACCACAGAGAATACAGCGCTCGCGGTCAAGGTAGATGAGATCGCCTAGCTTTACCGGCTTCTCGAAATGCACCTTATCGTTATAGTCAAAGCGTGAAACTGCCGGACCCCAGCCCATGGTCAGATTCTGCAACGGACACTCACCGCCTTTGTCACATACCGGACAATCGAGCGGGTGTGATGTGAGCAGGAACTCAAGAATACCCCGTTGCGCAAACCGCACCTCTTCGGTGGTAGTCTTCACTACCATCCCCGGACTGACCGGTGTCGTACAGGCGGTTTGCAACTTCGGCATCATGGCAATCACCGGCTGACCATTGGCGTCAAGTACCGGTTGACGAGTTGCCGGATCAACTTTCGGCGTGCCAACCTGCACTAAACACATCCGACACATCCCAACCGGTTTAAGTCGTGGATGGTAACAAAAGACCGGGATTGCGATCCCTGCCTGGCGGGCAGCATCAACAATATTGGTACCGGCAGGCACAGTTACCTGCACTCCATCGATGGTAAGCGTTACATCTGACATTGCACGTTACCTTATGCTAAAGCACATCGCAGCCCACGATGTGCTAATGGTCAATCCGTTTAGTGCCGAACGATAAGCGGAATCTGATGCCCATTCCGGCTACTGCTGCGCTTTACCAGCGCTTCAAACTCGTGCGGGAAGAGCTGCAACGCACTCTTGATTGGCATAACGGCGCTTTCGCCGAGCAAGCAGAAGCAATTTCCGGCCATCTGGCGGTAGATGCTATGCAGCGTGTCGATGTCAGCAGCGGTCGCGTGCCCTTCTTCAACCATCCGGTGTAAAGTGCGCACCAGCCAGTGCGTCCCTTCACGGCAAGGTGTACACTTCCCGCAACTCTCGTGTTTGAAAAATTCGTCCATCTTGTACGCGACATAGGGGGCTGATACGGTATCGTTCAGCACAATAACGCCTCCTGAACCGAGCATCGAACCGGCAGCGGCCAGACTCTCGTAGTCGAGCGGAATATCCAGATGGTCGGCAGTGAGCCATGGCGCAGAGGCACCACCGGGAATGATAATCTTGACCGGACGACCACCCTTCATACCGCCACCGTATTCGGGCGACTCGATCAACTCGCGGAGTGGCACGCCGAACGGTAGTTCATAGTTGCCAGGACGATTCACGTGACCACTGAGAGAAAAACACTTTGTACCAGGACTCTTCTCGGTTCCGTGTGAGCGGTACCAGGCCACTCCCTTCTCGACGATGCGAGGAACGTTTGCCAGCGTTTCGACGTTATTGATAATCGTTGGTTTGCCATACAGACCGGCAACTGCCGGGAAGGGTGGCTTGAGGCGTGGTTGACCGATTTTCCCCTCCAGCGATTCCATCAGGGCAGTCTCTTCACCGCAGATATAGGCGCCAGCGCCGCGATGAACATAAATATCGAGATCAAAGCCGGTGCCCAAAATGTTCTTGCCGAGAAAACCGGCTTCATAGGCCTGGGCAATCGCTCGCTCAAGAGTGCGTGCGGCAGCGGCAAACTCGCCACGCATATAGATGTACGCGACATTCGCTTCAATCGCGTAAGCCGATAGTGCCACTCCTTCAATGAGCTGATGGGGATTTTTGTCGATAATTTGATGATTATTGAACGTTCCTGGCTCAGACTCATCGCAATTGCAGAGCAGATAGCGCGGATAGACACCTTTAGGGAGAAAGCCCCACTTTACCCCGGTTGGGAAGCCAGCGCCGCCCCGACCGCGCAGTCCCGAGTCTTTCACCATCTGTACAATATCAGCCGGAGTTTTCTCAGTTAAGGCGTAGCGATACGCTTCCCAACCACCATGGCGACGGTAAACAGCAAAATCGGAAATGTCGGGAATATCGAGTTCCCGCATCACGATATGTTCAGTCAGCCCCATCGAAATCAACTTTCTAGCGCACTGAATAGCGAACTGCTCAGAATAACATCACAACGGCGAAGCCTTGCGCGTTTCTGGGCGATCAATCCCCGAATCGGCCTCTGGTGCCACTGCCGGGGGTGGTGTTACTGGCGGCGGTGGTGCTTGGCTAGCGAACTCACGTGGCCGATAGGGTGAAAACCGTTCAATCTGAACCAAACGGCCATCACGGGTGAACTCATAATCTTCGGCGAAGCGGCCACTCACGCCGCGCTTCCGTGCTTCGGCAGCACGCTCACGCAGGTTGTTGAGCAAGGTGTCGACGCGATCGGGTGTGACATCGTACACATAATCGAGGTTAGCCTGCAAGACCGGTGCCCGATCACATGCCGCCAGACACTTCACCCGTTGCAAGGTAAACATTCCATCAGGTGTCGTTTCTTCCTCGTTGATACCGAGCGAGTGTTTTAAGGCAGCGATCAACTCCTCGGCTCCACAAAAACAACACGGTACGTCATCACAAACTTGCAACACCCAGGTACCTACCGGACGATTGTAGAAGAGCGTATAAAATCCCACAACCTCGTAGACATCGGTCGGTGGCAAATCGAGTATCGTCGCCACCTCACGAATTGCCTCGTCGGTCAAATAGCCATACGTATCCTGAGCAAGATACAATAGCGGTAACACTGCACTACGCTTGCTGGCGTAGCGTGCAAGAATGGTCTCAATCTCAGCTTGATGTATTTCGAGCAGAGTCACAATCCCCTCCGCAGTTCTCGTTTATCCGGGTATGCAAGCCGCTTGACCGACGTCAACACGTTGCAGCACACGCCACACGAGCATACCGGTTATCGATCCACTTCACCCAGTACTGGGTCCAAGCTGGCAATTAAGGCAACAAGATCGGCAACCATCCGCCCCTTTGCCATATGGGCCAGACTTTGCAGATTAATGAACGATGGGGCACGGAAATGGACGCGCCACGGCTTTGGACTACCATCACTCACCACGTAGCAACCAAGAATACCGCGTGGCGACTCGATACTGACGTAAGCATCACCACGTGGTGGTTTGAAACCTTCAGTCCACAGCTTAAAATGGTGAATAAGGGCTTCCATACTCTCGGTGATCTCACGCTTTGGCGGCGGAGCTACCTTGCGATTCGGTGTGACAACCGGCCCTGGCCCCAACTCACGCAAACGCTCAGTCGCTTGCTGGATGATCTTCACACTTTGGCGCATCTCGGCAATCCGTACCCGATAACGGTCGTAAATATCGCCATTCTTGCCAACTGGAATCTCAAACGAATAGGTTTCATAACCGCTGTAAGGCATCGCCTTGCGTACATCATATGCAACACCGGTTGCCCGCAAATTTGCGCCGGTCAGGCCGAGGGCAATCGCCGATTGGGCATCAATCACCCCTACCCCGACCGTCCGCTCTAGCCATAGCGGATTCGTCGTCAGCAAATCTTCGTACTCGTCGATCCGAGATGGCATAATGGCGAGGAACTGCTCCACAGTCGGAATAAAATCGGATGGCAGATCGTAGGCCAGGCCACCGATCCGGAAATAGCTGGTCATCATCCGCGCACCGGACACCAGCTCAAAGATGTCGAGAATCTGCTCACGCTCGCGGAACGCATACAGAAAAACGCTCATTGCCGCCAGATCAAGCGCGTGCGTACCGAGCCAGACTAGGTGTGACGCGATCCGCTGCAACTCGACGAGCAACACTCGCGCAATCTGGGCACGTTCGGGAATTTCAACATCGAGCAATTTTTCAACTGCCAGCGCATAGCAAAGATTATTGGAGAGCGGCGCCAGATAATCCATCCGGTCGGTGAGGACCACCGCCTTCTGGTACGTCTTGCTCTCCATCGTCTTTTCAATTCCGGTGTGCAGGTACCCGACATCAGGTGCGACATTAACGACCACTTCACCATCAAGTTCAAGCACCAACCGCAACACACCGTGAGTACTGGGGTGATGCGGTCCCATATTGAGCACCATCGTCTCGGTGCGACCTGCGACCGCCGGCTCGATAATCTGTTGTGGCGTCGGAACAGTGATCGATTCGGTCATGCACCTACTCCTTTACAAACGGCTTATGAGCGTAGATGCGATCTTGATTGAACGTAAACGCAACCTCTTCATCGCCAAGCGGATGATCCTTACGCAGCGGATGACCAACCCAATCATCAGGCAGTAAAATGCGGGTGAGCGAAGGATGGCCTTCAAACCGGATGCCTAACAGATCGAATGCCTCCCGCTCCTGATAATTCGCCGTTGGGAAGAGTGGCGTGAGTGACGGCACTGTCGGTTCTGGCTCATCACACCCAACTTTAAGACACACCCGATGGCGATGGCGCATACTGGTCAGATGCGCGACAACCTCGAAACGAGGTGTGCGCCCAAGGTAATCGACGCCACAGAGATTTTCGAGGAACGTATAGGCAAACGCTGGATCATCACGCAAAAAGCGGGCTACCGCCACATATCCTTGTGGCGTGAGTGTCAGGCTCAGGTCGCCGCGAAACTCATTCACAGCCAGAATCTCACCGGCAAATTTCTCGCGTAATGCAGTAAGTACCGTCTGATTATCCATATCACTTCACCTGCACCAGGGGCTGATCGATACGGATCGGCGATTCCTTCCGCCCACTAATCTTCTCGCGCATCACTTTCTGATGCAACATCATGATCCCATCGATCAGTGCTTCAGGGCGGGGCGGACAACCGGCAACGTAGACATCAACCGGCACAACCTCGTCGACTCCCTGAACGATCGCATAGTTATTGAAAATACCGCCACAGGCGGCACAGTCACCCATCGCGATGACCCATTTTGGTTCGGGCATCTGATCGTACAGGCGACGTACCACTGGTGCCATCTTCCGCGAGACCCGTCCAGCAACAATCATCAGATCGGCCTGGCGGGGTGAAGCCCGGTTTAACTCCATCCCAAATCGTGAGAGGTCGTAATTGCTCGCCTGTGCACTCATCATCTCGATAGCGCAGCAGGCCAAGCCAAACAGCAGGGGCCACATCGCATTCGTTCGCCCCCAATTCACAACCGTCTCGAGCGTTGTGGTGACAATGCCGAGATTCCCGGCTTTTTCTTCTATTCCCATCGCAACGCCCCTTTCTTCCATTCATAAATAAAGCCGACGAGTAGCACCACGAAAAAGACCCCCATGATAGCAAGACCAGCCGGGCCGAGCTGGCGAAAGACGAGGGCAAACGGGTAGAAGAAGACAACTTCAATGTCGAAGACGATGAAGAGCATTGCTACCACGTAGAACTTCACCGGGATACGTCGGATAGCTGGCCCAACCGGATCCATACCCGACTCGTATGGCGCCAGTTTTCGCGGCGTACTACGTCGGGGCCCAAGTAACGCCGATAACGTTATGACAAAGATGGCAATGAAGACAGCAATGAGAAACAGAATGAGTACCGGAACATACGGTTCAAGCATATATTGCCTCGCAGCGAGTCATCGCAGAATCCACCGACGCGAGCAGAGGTTTCAAAGGAATTATACCTGTCTTCAAGGTTGTGTCAATCCGCACGAACTATGAAAATTCCTGGTGCAATACGTTGCAAAAAATTGTGCAATTAATCTGGCATTGTGAATGCAGAAAGTGGCGAACGTCTACGTCAGGGTTACCTATCAATTCCATGAAGGAGAACCCAAATGTTGGGCAAAGCAACGTCGGTTTCCTTTCTGCCAGAGCTTTTCAACGTTCTCACCGTACCTGGTAGAGGTATGGTGAGGAGAGGATAATGAAGATTGCGAGCAATGGAGGGATTCCCAAATCGTCTGTGGCACGTGCGGATGTACACTGTTTTCTGTGCCGACCGTGCGCTATCCCCCCTGTTTGTCTTGTCGATGCTACTCGTCCCCGCCGTGCCCGACGCGGGCCGGAGGCCCGCGCACCCAGGGAAAACTCGATGCATTCAAGCAGCTCTACCGGAGAACATCACCGATGCAGGCCGGAGGCCCGCGCACCCAGGGAGACCTGAGATACCTAGCGCCGTGCCATTCACTATGAAAGGTCCGACGCGGGCCGGAGGCCCGCGCACCCAGGGAGACCCTGCGGATCGAAGAATAGGATCGCGTGCGCAAGATGGTCACTGGTGAACGCGACCGCAACCTGAAATCTCCGCAAACCCCGCCCATTCGGTGTGATAGTAGTCAAGATAAGAATTGTCGGCTATAATACAAGCCGCAACTTATTGTAAGGTGTGTAAGGAGTGTGACCATGAAATCGACGCCAGCAGGCGAAGCTATTCAGATCATCAACGGACGCTTGCAGGTTCCCGATCATCCGGTTATTCCGTTCGTCGAAGGTGATGGCACTGGGCGAGACATCTGGCGTGCGAGCGTCCGTGTGTTCGACGCTGCGGTTGCGCTGGCTTATGGTGGTAAGCGGAAGATCGAGTGGCTTGAGGTACTAGCCGGTGAAAAAGCATTTCACATGACGGGGAACTGGCTCCCTGACGAGACGATTGAGACATTTCAGAAGTATCTCGTCGGGATCAAAGGCCCGCTCACGACACCGGTTGGTGGTGGTATTCGCTCGTTGAACGTTGCTCTGCGTAAACATCTCGATCTCTACGTTTGTCAGCGACCGGTTCGCCACTTTGCCGGTGTTCCATCGCCGGTCAAACACCCCGAAAAGGTCGATATGGTGATCTTCCGCGAGAATACGGAAGATGTCTACACCGGTATCGAGTACCGTGCTGGCAGTGAGGAAGCGGCCAAGGTTCTCGAGTTTTTACAGCGCGAGTTTCCTAAAGATTTTGAAAAGATCCGCTTCGGTACACCTGAAAAGACCGATGAGTTTCGCCGGCTGATCGGCGAGGCGCCTGAAGGTAAAATTGAGGTTGGGATTGGTATTAAGCCGATTAGCCGGATTGGCACTGAGCGGATCATGGCGGCGGCGATCCAATATGCGATCACCTACAAGCGCAAGAGCATCACCCTGATGCACAAGGGAAATATCCAGAAGTTTACCGAAGGCGCCTTCCGCGACTGGGCTTACGAATATGCCGAGCGTGCTTTCGGTGATTATGTATACACCTGGGCGCAGTGGGAGCGGACAAAGGCGGCACGTGGCGAGGCGGCTGCCAACGCCGAACAAAAAGAGGCCCTGGCAGCAGGTAAGATTCTGGTGAAAGACGCGATTGCCGATATTATCTTCCAGCAGGTTCTGACTCGCCCTGATGAGTTTGATGTGATCGTCGCTCCTAACCTTAATGGCGATTATCTCTCAGATGCTTTGGCAGCCCAGGTTGGTGGTATCGGCATTGCGCCTGGCGGCAATATCAACTACGTGACCGGCCATGCGATCTTCGAAGCAACCCACGGTACGGCGCCAAAGTATGCCGACCTCGATAAGGTTAATCCCGGCTCGGTGATTCTGTCGGGCGAGATGATGCTCCGCTATATGGGTTGGACGGAGGCTGCCGATCTGATCATCGCCGGTCTTGAGCGTACTATTGCCGACAAGACGGTAACCTACGACTTTGCCCGCTTGATGGAAGGCGCTCGTGAGGTGAAGACGTCGGAGTTTGCCAGCCTGATCATTGCTAACATGGAGAAGATCGTGGCCGGTGATGTTCCTCATCCTACACCGACGTTCGGCCCCGAGATTCTGCGTCGGGCAGATGGTCGTGTCTATCCCCACGGGAGTGTTGGGGCAGTGATGACGCGGGCAGTAGTGGCAGTACCGGCTGAGGCCTCGCTCCGCGAAACATCAATTTATATGCGTGGACGCGGTATCCATTCGGTGATCGTCAAGCCCGATGAGAGTGGGCAGTGGGGCATTATGACGATGCGTGATGTGCTGAAGAAAGTGGTTCGTGAGGGTCGGGCTATCGATGGCTTGACCGTTGGTGACTTGACCAGTCGGCCATTGTTGAGTGTCAGCCCCGAAACGCCCATCACTGAATGTGCGGCATTGATGGTCGAACGCAATATCCGTCGGCTAGCCGTATTCGAGAATGGTGAACCGGTCGGTATTATTTCTGAGACCGATATATTCAGCCACGTTGCCGAGTAGTCTCTTCCCTTCCTCCTCAGCCCCCTCCTCTCCCATCCCTCACAGGCAGAGGAAGGGGGAATTGCCCTCTCCTTCTAGCCCTCTTCCTCTCCCACACGGAGAGAGGGAGAGGGTTATAGTTGCCTCTCATTTATCTGTATACCTGTCTCTTATAC
>JAGHYT010000100.1:0-16184 GCA_017743535.1 Chloroflexus sp. | reverse complement strand
GTCTATGTCATCGGTGTTGACCAGGACGAGTATGTCACCACCTTCGCCAACGGTGCGGCCCCCGGCGCCGACCGCATCCTCTCCTCGGCGATCAAGCGCGTGGACGTGGCCGTCTACGACCAGATCAAGGCAGTGGTGAACGGCACTTTCAAGGGCAACGGCATTGCAATATACGAAGCGGCTAACGGTGGCATCGGCTATGCCGATTACCACGAGACTGCGGACGACGTACCGCCAGCCGTGAAAGCCCGGATGGAGGAGATCCTCGCCGCCTTGACGAAGGGTGAACTGACAACCGGTGTCGATCCGGTGAGCGGCGATGTTGATCCAAACACGATCCCCGAACCCAAGCCGTTCCAACCCTAGCTTAGTTACTGAGGGCTAACAAAACCTTTTACCGGTGTACCTCTGATGACAATGGTACACCGGTAAATTTTTCGGGCAACAACATATTAGCAACGTTATAACCACGTGATAAAAGGAACTATGTAGAACAATCTGGTTCTATGCAATTCTTGATACCTGTCCATTGCCTGGCAAACGTGTTATGATATAGTACGCACCAAAACGCAATTGTTATAGATAATAGCGGTAATGTAAGGCTTTTCAACGTTCTCTCACGATCTGGCAGACGTAAGGAAAGAGAGGAGTGACAAGTGAGCGGAATGTCCGCAGCGTCTACAAAGGCGCGCTGCCGCCCATTCTGAGATGGTTCAAGCCCCCAGGGTCGCTCGCCGATGATGCGTGTTCGAGCATTATTGGGGTGGCTTCTCAACCCGGCCATCTGGTGTGCTCCCGCGACGGGCACAGAGTTGCCGCTGACAATACAGAACGCGGACCGACGGCTGAGCATCAGGGCAACGGCGCCACTTCAGCGATCGGTGTGACGGTGTGAACGACGTTCATCGGTGAACATAATCAAAAACTGAGAACTTCAAAATCCCTACGGTAATGCCGTTCAGGCTATCGATCAGGTCAGAGAAACGGGATTATTCGATGATCAAATATCAGCTCATTACTCCACCAACATTTCTCAACGAACTGCTTGGCTTACCAGGCAAAATCCAGAAAGCAGTTATGCAAAAAATTAAAGTTCTTGAAAGCAATCCAGTTTCAGAGCAAGGAGATATCAAGAAGCTCAAACATACCGAGCAACCACTCTATCGAATAAGAATCGGCGACTATCGCTTAATCTATACCTTTGGAAAAGGATGGGTAAAACTGATTTCCATTCGTAAACGTGATGATCAAACATATCAAAGAGACTTCGGTCATATTGACATGCCTGACATCTCTATCATTGATATTGTTGAGACAAGCGTCGAATTGCCGACACATTCAGTAGAAAGCAAATCTTTTCCTGAAAAAGAGGCCAGTGCACAACCAGTCCTGAACGCTGACAAACCATTACCACATCGATTAACCATCGATGATCTCAAGCGATGGCTTATCCCAGAACAATATTGGTCAGTATTGTTGAGCGTCTGTACGGAAGACGATCTTCTCAATGCGCCTGTTCCTCCGCATGTCATTGATCGGCTGATCGATATTCTTTACCCACGAAGCATAGATGAGATTTTGCAACAGCCCCAGTTTCTGATCGGCGAAGCAGAAGATCTTGATCGGTTTGTGGCTGGCGAGCTGACTGAATTCCTGCTCATGCTTGACCCTGAACAGCAACGATTGGTCGAAACCCCTCTTGAAGGCCCAATACTGGTGAGAGGCGGACCGGGAACCGGAAAATCGATTGTTGCACTCTATCGGGTTCAGCAGCTTGTTAAGGAAGGGCAGACACCGGTTCTGTTTACGACCTTCACCAATACCCTTACAAAATATTCCGAGCAGCTTCTGGAGCGCTTACTTGGCGAGCATCCAACCAGCAAAGGGGTCGAAGTTAATACGGTAGATGCACTGATTGTTCGCAGATACACCCAGGCGTATAATCAACCACGATTCGCACCAGAAGACACGCTGCTTAGCATTCTTCGCCAGGCCCTCCAGACAACATCACTTCCCGGCAGTAATGATAGTGAGCGAAAACGTCGTGCTGAAGTACTACAGTCACTCGGCGAATCGTATCTGCTCGATGAGTTTACCAGCGTGATCGAACACTGGGGGCTGACGAAATGCGAAGAATACTTGAATCGACCGAGAATTGGGCGTCGACTGCCGCTACGGGAACCGATCCGTAAGGCGATTTGGGCAGTGTATGAGACCTGGAAGAGCATGCTGCATCAGCAGGGATGGACAACCTGGGGACAAGTTCGTCAGCAGGCGCTAGAGCTGGCTTTGCAACAACCCGATCCCTGCTACCGTGCGATTGTGATTGATGAAGCGCAAGACTTATCGCCGGTCGCTCTGCGTTACTTGCTCGCTTGCGTTGAATCACCGCGTTCAGTTTACCTTACTGCCGACGCTGGTCAGTCGCTTTACCAGCGCGGGTTTTCATGGCAACAGATCGATAGTTTGTTAAAAGTACGGGGTCGCAGTTACACTTTGCGGCGAAACTACCGCAATACAGCCGAAATTGCCGCCGCCTGCACTGCAATTTTAGGCGATACCGACAAAGAAGTGAACGCTGTGCACCACGGTAGCTTACCGGTAGTAAGATTTTGTCGCAATATCGAGGAAGAGGCAATAGCTATCCGTAACTTCTTCATCTCTGCTGCGCGTCAATGGCGTCTCCCTGCTCACACTGGTGCAGTGCTCTGCCACAGTAAGCAGGTTGCACAACAGATTTGTACGCAATTACAACAAATTGGAATGCCGGCTGAGTTTATGGGGAAGAAGCAGATTGATCTGCGTAAGCCGGTCGTAAAAGTACTGACTATCCATTCGGCAAAAGGTCTGGAATTCCCCTTCGTGACAGTGATGCGTTTGGCACAAAATCACTTTCCACACGATTTTAATCATTTACCAGAAGAAGAACGTGCAGAGATGATAAACCAGGAACGCCGCTTGTTCTACGTTGGTTGCTCACGAGCAATGCGTGCTTTACTGGTTTGTGCTACTACCGATCAGCCGTCATCGTTCGTTCTTGACTTGCCGACAGCACTGTGGCAGCATGAAGATGGGTAAATCTCATTTGAGCAATTGCTGGAACGATGACCAATCACAATCGTTTCCAATGCGATAAAGCCGTTCCTTCTTTGCATTCTCAATGCGGTGGTACGATCCTGATTACACCTTCTGCCGAAAGCGGCTCAGCACCTGTCTGAGGAATCGCTGCTCTTTCCGATCAATGCTTTTACCGGCGTAGACCACACGCTGGTAGGTATCTGTTAATACCTGTAGCTCTGTCACTCCGTCTGGCAATCGGGAGAGAGCGTGGGTAGCATACTCTGCCGGAGTCTGAGACGGTCGGCGCGGATAGCCACGAGCGGCAGCATGGCGCAGAGCAGCATGGTAGCAGGCATTGACCGTATCAACTAATGGAACTTTCGTCCGACGCCGACGTGCCAACCTGATAGCACCGTTTCCTCGTTGCGGTCGCAGCAATAGCTTACGCCAGAAACGGCGCTGCCGCGCAACAGACCACCAGGCTAAAACCCCGGCAATAATTCGTTTCAGTACATGCTTTACCCAGGTCTGACGCCGGAGAATCTGCCAAAACGCGAGCAGTGCTAGCAGTGCTATACACAACCAGAAGATCAGGCCAGGCCAGAATTGCGATTCACGCGCCGCATGAGCTATAGCCACCGGTTCAGGAGGAAAAAGCGGCTCTGTTTTTGAAGACGTATTAAGCAGCCAGGTTAGCAAAAAGTATAAAAGAAGTGGTAATAGAATGATCAAACTCATTAAACTAATAAAACAAGTTGAGAAAAACAAATTTATAAGCAAAATAATACCTAGTATTGCATAGATCACATCACGCCATTCTTCCAAGATCGGTATCCGAATCTGAACAGGCATCAGCAGAGCCAGTAATACTATCAAACCAATGATTGCTATGCTCAGCAAACGCCAACGCACAACAACATCTGGGGCAACCGCTGATCCATCACTCTGCCAGTCGGCAATCTGCGCCCGCTGCTGGGCAAGCGCAAACAGGCTCAGACCACCGATCAGATAAAGGGCCATCCAGCCAGATGCAAGCACCCCATCATGGTTACGCAAGCTTTGCATAATAATCATAAATAGCCCACCCCAGGCCACACCGTTACCAATAAACTGCACCGCATTCCAACGGCGAAGTCGAGCATTGCTGTCGTAAAATAGAGCGTCGAGCGTATAGAGTGGTGCCTTTTGTGGTGGGTTAGGGACAAGTACAGCGATAGCAGCAATTCCACTGCGGCTGAGCAAAGCAACCGTTGTCAAGGTAAGGAGACAAAGGAAAAAAGGCATATCAAGGCAAGCCAACGGATCGACAATCCACGCCTGCATCACCGTAATGCCATCAACCCCGAAGCCAAGTGTGGCAACCATACGTGCCAACACGACCAGGCCAAAAATCTCGGCAGCCAGGTACCGCAATGTACCTCCTGCTGCCTCGTGCAATCCGGCTGCCATCCGCATCCGCAACGCAACGGTCTCTAAACCAACAATCACGCTGGCGCCGATCAACCAGGCAGGCTGCCAGCCGATCTTTTCGTAAATTAGATCACCGACTGAAGCAATAGGAAGCGTTATTAACAAAACAATGAGTATTGCCGGACCGACAAGTGAAGGCTGCTTCATTCTTTATCTCCGTCTTTTACTGATGAAGCAATAAACACGAGTAGATTTATGGCTTATCAAGACACTTAAGAGTGTACACACATCTGTAGCATTTGGCAACGTTTTCTCCTGTCGGTTAACAGTGACGTACTGAAAACTCCTACGCATTCGCAGGACTCTACAACGTCTTCGGCAATGTTTGATACGCCAATGACCATCATGCCCCCGAACACAGCAATCCCATCACACTATTCGTTGGACGTGCTGCAAAGCGTGTCTCGTCTGACCTACCCTTACCCTCTCTTGCAATTAGCGCGACCGGTGGATATGATTGTGGGATCAGGCTTTCCTCAGCTTTCATCTGATTATAACGTGCTATACTACCTGCGACGCTAACGATCAGCGTTCAGCGCAAGTATAAAGATAACGAAGCAGGGTTTGAAGGTTTTATGATCCGCTCACGTCGTATCGTTACGAATGATCGTAATGGTCGCCATGGTCGGCGCCCTCTACCACCGCGCCTCTTACGTGGTCGACCGGCCCCACGTTCTGCGGTTAGTAAGTTTCTCTTGAACGTCATTCTAATGTTATTAGGAATCGGCGTAGTGATCATGCTTGCCCTGGCTGGCATAGCCTACAACGCATACACACAAATCGCCGAGAGCTTGAAACCACGATTAGCTCTCCTTGACAAGCGTGAGTTGTTTGAAAACTCGCGCATCTTTGACCGGAATGGTGAACTACTCTATGAGTTCTTTGATACCGGCAAGCGCACGAAGGTCACGATTGACGAGATCAGTCCGTTGCTGATTCAGGCTACAATTGCCATCGAGGATAAGACATTCTACACGAATCCGGGCATTGATCTGGCCGGTATCATCCGTACCCTGATCGACAGCCTGCGTGCTGGCGAAGAGACTGGCGGTGCTTCGACAATCACTCAGCAGGTGATTAAAAACAGTGTGCTGACGCCTGAAGAGCGCCTACCTGAGCGACGCTACGAGCGGAAATTGAAAGAGATCATTCTTGCCCAAGAGCTTGATCGTATCTACACCAAAGACCAGATTCTTGAGCTGTACCTCAATGAGAATTTTTATGGCAACCTGGCCTACGGCATTCAAGCTGCCAGTGAAGTCTATTTCGGGGTGAGCGCAGCCGACCTCGATCTGAATCAAGCTTCACTCCTTGCCGGACTGCCTCAGTTACCATCGGTGTACAATCCGATTAACTACCTTGAACGCGATGAGCAAGGCGGCTACCTGCCGCCGGTCTTCGTTGGTGACGACTGGTTAGATCCGAATGCGCGCCTACCTGCTGGCACACCATTACCACGGATTCGTCAGGCAGCAGTCCTGCGCCGTATGGTCGAAGATGGCTACATCACTGAGGCCCAGGCCCGCCAGGCGTTAGCAACACCACTACGCTTCGCCCCCCAAGAAGCACCGCTCAATGCACCACACTTTGTCTTTTATGTACGTGACTTGCTATTGCAACGCTACGGAGCGCAGATTGTATATGGCGGTGGGTTGCGCATCACAACAACCCTTGATCTGCAACTGCAACGGATGGCTCAGGCAACGGCTTTTGCCCGGATTGCCGAGCTAGAAGCCCGAAATATCCACAATGCGGCAGTAGTCATTATGCAGCCGAACACCGGTCAGATTCTGGCAATGGTCGGTAGCATTGATTACAAAGCTGTCAAACCGACCAGCACCCCCGGCGAGTCAGGGAATGTGCTCGATGGGCAGGTGAATGTGGCAACCCGTGAACGACAACCAGGCTCGGCACTCAAGCCGTTTACCTATCTGGCGGCAATGGAACAGGGTATGACACCAGAAACCGTCTTGTGGGATGTGCCGACCCGCTTTCCAACCGGTACCGGTGACTGGTACGCGCCACAGAATTACAATGGACAGTGGAACGGCCCAGTACGCATCCGCACTGCGCTAGCCAACTCTCTCAATATGCCCGCAGTCCGTGCACTCAAGTTTGCCGGAATCGATTATACTCTCCGTTTGCTCGAACGGGTTGGCATTCGCAATGGTTTGAAACGAGGTGCCAACTTTTACGGACTATCGCTAACTCTCGGTGGTGGTGAAGTCTCACCACTTGAACTGACAACGGCGTACAATACTCTGGCGAGTGGTGGTCGCTACTTCGCACCGGTAGCCATTCTGGAAATTACCGACTCACAGGGACGGACACTCGAACGCTTTACCCAAACCACCGGTGAAGAGGTCGTTGACCCAAACCTGGTTGCAATCATCACCGACATGCTCAGCGATGATCGCGCCCGCCAGGCCATTTGGGGCTTGAACAGTCCGCTCAAACTCAGCTTGCCCGCAGCGGTCAAAACCGGTACGACCAACGACTGGCGTGATGCCTGGGCAGTAGGTTACACGCCGTTTGTAACGGTTGGCGTCTGGACGGGCAACAACAATAACGAACCAACGGCACGAGTTGAGAGCTTAACCGGCGGAGGAATTATCTGGCGTAACGTGATGGAAAACATCTTCCGCTTAATTGCCGAAGATGAACGCTACCGGGCACTCTTTGCAGCCCCCTTTCCCAATGGTGAGATTCAGACTGAATTTACACTCCCGGAAAACGTTGTGCGGCGTCCGATTTGCGAGCTACCCGGCCCCTTTGGTGGCTACCGCGAAGAGCTTTTCACGCCTGAGATGGTCAAGCGTCTCGAAGAGGAATCACGACAAACGTCAGCTATCACGACCGGCAACGTAGTGCCGACTGAAGGATTCTGCTCGGCCTACACGAAAGTTACCGTTGTCCGCATTCCAACACCGGAAGAGTGGACGAGTACCGGTGAGCTGCGGCCAAATCCGCCACCGCCACCTCCTACCGATCCCAAGGCTCCACCACCGGCCCAGGATTTGAGTGCTCTAACTGATGGAGCGTATTGTCGGCCTGTGCCCGACACGAGTTACCCGCCTGAACTGGTACGCGAAATCTATCTCTGGAAACTGCCACCACCCGATCCTGATGAACAGGTTGAGTACAAATGGCGCGGTGGAGACGCGACCGTTTCGCTCAAGTACGAAGAGTTACCGGAATGCACCGCTGCGATGTTCCAGCCACCGATTCCGGTACCACCGGTCGCCGGGGCAATTCTGATGCCTGATCTACGACAGCTAGGTGAAAACCAGGCTAAAGAGGTACTGGCACTCTTGGGGATTGACCCCGGACGCATTTATGTCGATTATCAGGGGCCTGACCGTGCTGGCGACGATTATTATCGCTTTGGACCGTATGTGGTACTCAGCTCAATGCCAGCCCCAGGTGAATGGATATTGCCGGATACAACGATTGTATTAGGAATTCGTGCTCCTGACCCGGAACCAACAGCAACCCCGGCTCCGGAGCGTGAGGAGTGATTAGGAGGGGCAGGTAAGGAACCTGCCCCAGATGGCATGCTGATACGGTATGCGATGGTTCCAGCCGTATGGGGTAGTTGATAGAAAGAAAGAACGTTGGTCAGCGAATTGAGCAAAAAGGTATGGTAGCCATAGTAATAAAATTACTTGCTATCCAAAGGATATTAAAGTTGACAGTCATGCCAAGAGAGCAACAAACACCACCCAATTCTTCCCCAAAAAGCACTGCACCGACTATTGTTGGTATGACCAAACTTATCCTGCTAGCCCTATCCTGTATCGCGACTGGCACGTACCTGTACGTGGCACTTTCTCGTATATCATTCCCGTTCGCTGTTGAATGGGTAGAAGCGAGTACATTTATCCAGGTGGTTCAAATTCTCAAAGGTAAGCCCATTTATACCTATCCGAGTTTTGATTTTATTCCAACGATATATACTCCTTTCTACTACTATATCGTTGCTCTATTTGCAAAATTCACTCAGCAAATCATGTTTTCAATGCGATTCGTTTCATTTTTGGCGTCGATCACAATCTTTGTAATGATCTATAAGATTTGTCGTCAGCGTGGAATGAGCCACGAATCAAGTTTCGTCGCTGTTGGTCTCTTTGCAGCATCTTACGGCGTTGTTGGATATTGGTTTGATATTGGTAGAGTAGACACCCTCTTTCTGGCCTTTTTATTGGTCGGATATGTTTTAGCTATTACGCAAGCCAAGCCAGACAGTCTATATGGAATGCTGGCCGGTTTGACACTCTTTCTGTCATTTGCAACGAAACAGCCAGCGTTGGGAGTAACTCCATTTATCGTCGGATACCTCGTAGTGCAGAAACGCTGGCTTAAGGCTCTCTGGCTCAGTTGCTCTTTTCTGGTAGCCTGGACTGGATTTGTCTTCTTCATGAACATAACATCAGATGGATGGTTCTGGATATATACCTTCAGCATACCTTCTGCCCACCCCATACTCTGGGAGACACTTTTCAACTTTTGGACGCTATATATTCTTCCAAAATTCAGCTTACTCCTCATCATTCCTATATTTTCAATACTAATTCTATTTTTACAGAGAGACATGGATGGCATTTCTAATCTTTTATTGTTTCTCCTATTTTTCTTCTTGCCGATGACACTAGTGAGCATGGTAACAATCTCTAAACAATGGGGTTATCTGAACGGTCTCTTGCCGATTGTAGCAGCTCTTGCAATTAATGGAGCAGAATCCTACGATAACATCATATCTACGACGTTAAGGCCGACGCGCTACCGAATAGTCAATCATCTCCTCTCAATCATACCGACGATGGCGCTTATGCTACAGTTCTTGAATTTATCTTACAATATGCAAAATCAGATACCTTCAAAAACATCGTGGGAAGCGGGCTATCGAACTCTTGCCACATTGCAAACGTTGGAAGGGCGAATATTCATTCCGACATCACCGTATCTCTTGTACATGATCAACGAACAGACCCACTTTCATGCATCTTCTCTCGGTGACATCGAACTTGCTATGAAACGCAGTCCTACCTTAAAAGACATGATGGAAGGCTATGTCGCCAATATTCGTTCATACATTTCCAGTAGAAATATTAAAGTCGCTATTCTTCCTGAAGCAAAATGGTTTGACTATGCGTTCAATGCTGAACGTGGATACCACTGTGAGAGCCTTTCATCGGAATACAGAGCACTGACCACCTTAACGGGTGCAGTAAGCTATCAGGATCGAATTTGTTATTATACAGAGGATTCCGCGAAATAGCGCGATTATACCTTCACGTATTCGTAGAGACAAAATCTATATTCCTTACTCACCTTGTCTAACAGCACTATCCTGAACGGAATCGAACGCTGCATCACCACCGATGCAGTGCACAATCACAAAATACCTTAACGACTATGTAACCTCTTGCCTACCGATTGCATCTTCATTCATGGTGGAATATATCATAGACAAACCGATAGTAATTGGAGCGCGATAATGAAAGAGATTGTTGTGATCGGCAGCGGTCCGGCTGGCGTTGAAGCAGCAGTTGCCGCTGCCCAGGGAAACACAAAAGTAACCCTTATCAGCGAGGGGCCAATAGGCGGTCGTACCGGCTGGGATAGTTTGTTGCCGAGTAAAGTCTGGTTACACGCAGCGGAAGTTGCCGACATGGTTGCTCATGCCTCATCTGAAGGAGGAACTGCTGGACGTGTCGAACCGGCAACGGTCATCCAACGCATCAAACAGGTCGCGCATCAATGGAGCGAGCACGAAGCGCGACGCTTAGAGGCTGCCGGGGTACAGGTTGTGCACGGTATCGCCACTTTCAGCAGTCCACATCATCTGACGGTGCGCAACGATGATAACCAGCAGACATTACACGCCGATGCAGTGATTATTGCTACCGGTTCAGTGCCACGCTTCCCGCCTGCGATGAAACCTGACGGCCAACGCATTATTGCTCCGCGCTTCGCCAGCCATCTCAATACATTACCGCCTGATATGATCGTGATCGGGGGTGGTCCGACCGGCAGTGAGTTTGCCTCCCTTTTCAGTCGTTTGGGAGTTCGTGTCACGTGGATCGTTGGGAGTCCTGGAGTGTTGCCTATGTTTGCCCCGGCTGCCGGTGCAGCGCTCAACCAGGCAATGACCGCGCGGGGGGTGAACATTGTACAGGTTGATGGCGAACGAGTTGAGCGCAGCGAAACAGGAGTGCGCGTGATGACGACCGATGGTGCAGTGTATGAAGCGGCAATGGCGTTTCTCGCCATTGGACGGTTACCCGATCTGAGTCGTCTTGATCTGGCAGCAGCCGGTTTGACCGTGGATGCGAACGGGCAACTTACGGTTGATCAACACGGTCGCACTGCGGTTGATCATATCTTTGCCATCGGTGATGCAGCCGGTGGGCCGATGCTGGCGAATCGGGCCCTGGCACAAGCCTGGATTGCCGGACGTACTGCTGCCGATTTACCGGCGCCAGGGTATTGCCCACACACTATCGTGCATGCGGTCTACACAGTACCCGAAATTGCACAGGTTGGGATTGTGACCAGCGCCGAAGAGGAGCTGAAACGGGTACGAGCATCCTATACAACGTCGCTCAAGGCTTTTCTTAGCGCTGACACTGACGGCTGGGTTGAATTAACCTTTGACCCGATCACCCGTCAGGTTCGTGGCGGAGTCGCGGTTGGGAGTCACGCTGCTGATTTGCTTGCACCGGTAGCACTGGCGATCCAGACGAATGCGACACTTGCCGATCTGGCAGCCGTCTTTGCCGCCTACCCAACATTGAGCGAGACGATCTTTACGGCTGCGCGGGCGGCCAGTCAGGTCATGGCTTGACGATGAAGTTATTCCTTCGGCATTCCCTGCCATCTCATGTAGATGATAGCGTTTGGCCGAGATAGAGGGGCGGGTGCAAGACCCGCCCCCGTCTGCGAAAAGAGCGCTTAACCGGTGAGGTCGACTACGCGCTGCCGATCACCGATTCGACGCACCGCTCGTATCAGTAGCGACAACAGCACTAACACCCCCAGCACACCATACTCAAGGATCGGCACCCGCAGCACGTCGGGCAGACGGTGCCACTCGCGGCGCAGACCGTAGTAGGCTAGCACCGTCGTTGCATAACCGGTACCAATCGTCCACCGTGCTCGCTTTGAGAGGCCGAGACCGTGCATCTGGTTGACAACAAACATTGCCAGCAGGCTGAAGGTAAACATAGCCCCAAGACCACTTCGTTTGTAAAGGGTAGAAATCACTGCATGCGGTAAAACCATCAGCTCAAGCGCCAGAGTCCAGCGTGGATCGCGGTGGGCTTTGGTATAGATCAACCCCGACTGAACGAAGAGCAGCAAGGTATGGAAGAGACCAGTGTAGTGCAGTGGCTTTGGATCGATGGGGTGATACCAGAAATTGTAAGTTGCCGCCCACGAGAAGATATAGCCATGGAACTTGCGCGCAAAACGGACTAACTCGGCCGGAGGCAAGAGTTTGCGATTACCGAAGAAGAGACCGCGGCGCGGTGCTTCCAGCGCCAGAGCCATCATCAGAATAAACGCGACCGAACCGAGTGCACTACCCTCTGGCACATCACGAGCGAGGCCATCGTAGGTATAGTGCGACTGCAAGTAGTGTAAGGCCACACCACCTGCATTCACGGCCAGCGTAATCCAGTTAAGCCGACGTAGGGCAGTGGTGTAACGCAACTGTTGTCGTTGTGCAGCATAGATACATCCCCAACTTGCCAGTTGATGCACAAGATACCCACTCCAGGCCAACCAGCGCTGAGCCGGATGCGGCGTTGCCGCAATCCAACGATAATCGCCAGGTTTACCGCTGTATTCAATGTATTGTTCGGGTGTCCGGCCTACCAGTGCCGATATTCCAACCGCTCCAGCACAGACTGCGGCTGCCGGTAAGAGGAGATCATGCCCTTCCACTGAGGCAACCGGTGCTTCTATCTGTTCTGCTACCCAATCAACGTAGCGCCGTAATGCCCAACCAACCAGCGCTGCACCGGCGGCGGCTGCAAAGCCGCTTGCCAGCGCACGCCACGGATGTTGACGTGGCCCGGCGGCTAATCCAGCACAGAGTGCACCCGCCGTACCAACGAATGCCAGACCGATCCCGGGACGTTGACCACGTGCGACATCAAGCCAATACATTGCCGCCATCGGGTTGAAGAGAGCTGCCCCCGCTAGCGCGTAATTTGTGCGCGGATTGGTCACGGTCGGCCTCCTTTTGTGCACAGGCTGGTATCGATATTTGCAAAATTATGACATATCATACCACGATTGCAATGTGCATGAAGGTTGAAGTATCAGCAAGTTGTGAATACTCTCTATTACGTAAATATTTGACTACTCAGATTTGACAGAATAGAGTAAGCTGCGTAGGATACGACGCAATATGCTCGTTGTGGGAGGCTCTTTATGAAGACGATCATGTTCTATGGCGGTCCGATTTACACGCTTGATCCCGCTCAAACGGTTGTACGCGCCTTGGCCGTTCGCGGTGAGCGTATCGTTGCGATTGGTGATGAAAAGACAGTGCGGGAAGCCGCCGGTGACCAGGTAGAGTTGATAAACCTGGAAGGACGGGCGGTTGTGCCTGGACTAACCGATGCCCATGTGCATATCGTGCTGCATGGTCTGAACCAACAGCAGGTGCAGTTAAGCGACTGTCCCGATCTATCCACTGCCCTTGATCGCGTTGCCGCCGCCGTCCAACATTTGCCGGCCAGGGCATGGCTGCGTGGGAATGGCTGGGATCACGCACGTTGGGGGGGGCGCTGGCCGACCCGCTATGATCTTGATCGGGTCTGCCCAGATCGTCCGGCCATCCTTACTCGCAAAGATGGTCACTCGCTATGGGTGAATAGTCAGGCGCTTGCACTGGCCGGCATCACTGCTGCAACTCCCGATCCAGACGGTGGTCATATTCAACGCGATGATAACGGTGAACCGACCGGTATCTTGCTGGAAACAGCGATGGAGTTGGTCCGATCAATAGTTCCTCCGCCGGGTCATGCCGAACGGATTGCAGCGTTACGGCTGGCGATAAGCGAAGCGCTGAGCTATGGCCTGACGGCTCTCCACGTGCCACCGGCGACGAATCCCAATGATGGCCCTGAGACACTCATCGATCTCCAGACCCTGCACGCTGCTGGCGACCTCAAGATCCGTGTGCTAGCCCATCTCGCCGGTGCGCATCTCGATCATACCATTGCTCTTGGCCTGCGTAGTGGTTTGGGAGACGATTGGTTACGAATCGGGGGGCTGAAACTCTTCGCCGATGGTTCGCTCGGTTCTGAGAGCGCACACATGTTGAGGCCGTATGAAGGTCGGGATCACACCGGGATTGCGGTTATTCCTCCCGCTGAGCTACTAGAGATTATTACTCGCGCCAATGCCCATGGCATCAGCGTTGTTGTGCATGCCATTGGCGACGCTGCTAATCGCAATGTGCTTGATGCAATCGCTGCTGCTCGCGCTACAGCAATTCCGCTGAGGCTGCCCAATCGGATCGAGCATTGCCAAATCCTCGACCCAAACGACATTCCACGCTTTGCCGAGCTGGGAGTCATTGCTTCCATGCAGCCGATCCACTGCACTGCCGACATGGTGATGGCTGATCGACTCTGGGGATCACGCTGTGCCACCAGCTATGCCTGGCGAAGTCTGCTCTCGGCTGGCGCTACGCTCGCCTTTGGTTCTGACGCACCGGTTGAGACGCTCGACCCTTGGGCAGGCATTCACGCAGCAGTAACTCGTCAAACGACCGATGGCAGACCAGAAGGTGGATGGTATCCTGAACAGCGACTGACTCTTTCTGAAGCGATAGCGGCGTACTGTATTGGCCCGACGATTGCCGGCGCCGATGCTGATCGCAGAGGACGCCTGCGACCCGGAATGCTCGCCGATCTGGCAGTACTTAACGGCGATCCTTTCCAACTACCGGCATCCCAGCTCTACACTCTGCACGCCGAACTCACTATGGTCGGGGGTCAGATCGTCTTTATCCGTAGCTAAACAAAAAGAAAGGGATTGCCAATATGCTGCGCAATCGGGTCTTCACCGCCGTAGTCGGTGGGCATTTTATGGTTGATGTCTTAAACAGTATCGGAGCGGTATTACTGGCAGTGCTGGCCGGACCATTTGGTCTGAGCAATCAACAGATTGGGCTAGCGTTGACCGTTTATACCCTACTGGGAGCATTGTCACAACCACTTTTCGGCTGGACTGCCGACCGGCTTGCCGGACACACCCTCCAACTGGCAGCAATTGGCGTCGCCTGGATGGCTCTCTGCTACACGGGCGTTGCTCTGGCCCCCAACTGGACGATCCTTCTTCCATGTTTTATGCTGGCAGCGCTCGGCAGTGGTCTCTTTCACCCGATCGGGACTGCCAGTGCTGCGGCTGCTGTACCCGATAGGCCGGCCAGTGCCACGTCGATCTTTTTCTTCGGCGGTCAGATTGGGTTAGCTGTTGGCCCCCTGCTCGCCGGTATCCTGCTCGGCATTGCCGGCAGAGCTGGTATCGTACCTGTTGCGATGATGGCCCTCGTTCCGGCGGGAACGTTGCTCCTAGCTCAGCAGACTGCCCGTAGCCGACGTAGCGGACATTCTACCTCTACCCCGCAGCGTCGTCCTTGGACACGGCTGGCAATGATATTGCTGCTTGCGTTCATTATTCTGGTTATTGTTCGATCATCGATCCAGACCGTGTATCAATCGTTTTTACCCAAGCTATTCAGCGATCGCGGTTGGGAGCCAGCGCTCTACGGGGCGCTGGCCGGTACTTTCATGGCCAGTGGTGCGATAGGAAATGTTCTCAATGGCTGGATGGCCGACCGTTTAGGTATGCGTGTAGCAACAGTCTGGCCGCTCATTCTGAGCGTACCTGCCGGGTTAGTGTGTTTTCTGGCGACACCACTATGGGCCATTTTCATCGCTGCCGGGCTAGCCGGGATGTTGGTCGGCGGGCAGCACAGCATTCTCGTTTTGCATGCTCAACGTATCCTACCGGTACGCCAGGGGCTGGCATCAGGCTTGATCCTAGGCTTTACGTTTGCATCCGGCGCCATTGGCACCTGGCTGAGTGGGATGATCGCCGACCAGATTGGTCTTGAACAGGTGATGATTGGGGTCACATTATTAGGCTTGCCGGCAGCCGCTTTGGCATTTTCGCTCCCTGGTCGCACACGCCTAGCCGCTGTTGCCGAAGTTCGGGCCGGGTTGCAGCCTGAGACGGGAAGATAGGTGGGTGGCGATTCTTATAAATGTCTGATCCACTTTTATTATGGTATGATAAGCCGAACCCCGAAATGGGAAAGCAGGGATGAAGATTTTACCACAGAGAGCACAGAGAGCACGGAGGATTTTATAAACCTCTGTGTACTCTCTGCTCGCCGTGGTAGTATCCTGCTGTGATGGGGGGGTTACCACAGAGACCACAGAGAACACGGAGGATTTTATAAACCTCTGTGTACTCTCTGCTCGCCGTGGTAGTATCCTGCTGTGATGGGGGGGTTACCACAGAGACCACAGAGAACACGGAGGATTTTATAAACCTCTGTGTACTCTCTGCTCGCCGTGGTAGTATCCTGCTGTGATGGGGGGGTTACCACAGAGACCACAGAGAACACG
>JAGHYT010000099.1:0-16223 GCA_017743535.1 Chloroflexus sp. | reverse complement strand
CGCTCAGCGAAAGATATTCGCTCATTTGCCAGCGTAAATGCCAGGCAAGTTGATATAAACTCTCGTGCGCAACGTTCCCCATCTGATAAGAATGGTCAAGGTTGCGTAGTTCCTGAGCGAGAAACTCTTCAATAATGTGATGATAAGTAATATTTTGCTGACCATTGGTTGAAAGACGCTCGAAAATAAGGGTTAGCATTCGTGGATCATTTGCCAGGTTGTACAAACGATACTCACGCATGCGTTCAATGATTTGCTTAGCCTGGCGGCGATTACGCTGACGAACATAATCGATAATGCTCTGTTCATCAAGCGGTTGGATAGCCAGTATGGTAATATTCTGATCAGCCGTTAAGGGAGTAAACGTCTGTGGTGCTGCGATGATGAAGCTCTGGTCGGGCAGGCGCTGACGAGCTGTGTTGAGATCGCGCAGCAATTCTTGCCATTGACTTTCCACCACCTGATCCAGATCGTCGAGCAAAAAAACCAGGCGTGGGCGTTGAGTTGGGCCTTGTGTTTTTCCGCGAAATAGAGCATCAAGCTGGTTGGCAAGTGCGGGGTGTTGTTGGCGAACCTGTTCAACAATATGATGGTAGATACGTAATTCACCGCTCACCTGTGTGTAACCGTTCAGCGAAACGAACACGCCAACCGGTGCTCTAACGTCAAGAAGTGCCTGTCGCGCTAAATCGTAGCAGACGCGACGTAAAATGGTCGTTTGACCAGACTGTTGGGAGCCGGCCAGAACGATACATTGCCCTTTGCCATCTTTGGCAGCGGTTGTTACCAGGTTTAACAACATATCGCGGGTTGAGCTGATTGGAGGGGGATTTTCGGGGCGACGTTGGGACAGTTGGGCGTACTGTTCGGCCGGAATCGTGATACAGCCAACGTCGATATACTCATAACCGGCCCAGCGTTTGAAATCTTCTTGTTGCAGTAACCATTCAATATAACTAAGCAACGCACTGGGCTGAAACAGACGTCCGGTCGCCAGGCGGGTATAAAGAACGGGTGTACTCCAGTTGACACTATCGGGACGATAAATGCGTCGGCGTGCTGTGGCAACAGCCAGATCGATAAGCCCGTTGCGTAACAGGATCTCGGTCAAATGTTGGGTAAAATCGCGGGCAAGGTCAATGGCCACAAGGCGCTGCATTGCCAGCACTGCCGTAATACCGCTATCGGCGATGAGACGGGCCGCTAGATTGCTCAACGGAGCATGGAGGTCAACAGTGGCACTGTTGCAAGCGATAAGCGCGATCATTGTCGGTTTGTGAGAAGCCGGTAATTGGGTCAGCATACGGGCAAATTCCATCCCATCGAAGAGACGACCTCGGCGTTGTTCACCATTTTCGAGCAAGAGTCGGGTGCCGTATTCTGGTACAAAGAGTGCGTGCCCCAAATAGAGCACGATATCGTAGCCGCGTTCGTTCTCTTGTTGGAGGGAACCGCGTTCCAACGCGGTACGAAGTTCTGCTTCTCCCGCACGGGGCAAAATATCGAAAGACAACTGTCCCGTATCAGTAAACGGACGAAAACGCTGGCGAAAATCTTGCTCGGTCGCGTTGCGGTCAAAAGGGGATAAGTGCCAGCGTTCGAGATCTGTGGGTTCGCTCAGCACTATGAGCATGCGGATGGGGCGGTGATCGAGCGGATCGCGTAGTGGAAACTGCTCGCTATCGATGTAGCGCGAAAATAAGATATGATCACTCGTGGCAAGCGGTAAGGCCTGCCCTTGATTGTCTGCTGTCGGGAAGTGCAGCAGTTCCCATGGAATAGCCTGAAGCTCAACGTCGAGCGGATCGAGCGCTAATCGAAGGCGGAGTGGTTGTTGGTTTTGAATGGCAAGTTGCCTTGCCGTGAGCACGGCATGTCGCAAGCGACCGGGAAAGAGGCGTTGGAAGAGCGCCTGACCGAAGCGAGCAATACTGTTGGGATCATTCGATTCGGGGAGAGGCAAATTAAATTGTACATCTTCACTTACGACAAGACGGCGACCGTCGCCATACTGTAATTCGATAGTGTATGTATTTAGCTGTGAAAATCCTTGGTTGCGTCGCAGTGGTCGTACAAGTAAATCGGTACGATGATCCATAGTTTGTTTCACCTTTGGCCCGGACATTGTTGGTGTATAGTGTAGCATAGTGGTTGGTCAGGAAGTAGGGGTAAGATGCTTTCCCTCTCTGAATAAGTTTGGAGAGGAGAAATGATCGGTAGGGGTAGATTGAGGCCTCTGCCACGGTAGAGCACATTCCAGCGGCCCGCACTCTCGGACGACTGTGCAGGTCGGAGGACGTTTTGAGCGTCTGAATGACGTTCCGCGCTCGTAATGTATCCGTTCGTGCGCAGAGAAATGGTGCTTTCATCGTACCAGAGGATGAACACCTGAAGACCCTCACACACTTATCTCGATTGCCGATACACCTTCCCTGGAATAGGTATAACGCTTGTCTCTAGCGTGATATACTGTGATTGTGTCAAATATCACAGTTTCTGAAGAGGAAGTAGTATGAGCAAAATCATCGCACCGGAGTGTGAATGGTCGCATCTGATGGCGCAGTTACGGGCAGCAGTTCCTGAAGCCTTTAACGCTGAAGGACACGTCCTCAATTTGATTGAGGGAACCTGGGGTTGGCCCGGCCATGGGAAACATTACAGTACCGCTATTGATGGTAGTGAATTAGGTCGGATGCCGATGATTGATCTGGATACTGCAAAACGGGCGGTTCGTTTTGCTGCTCGTGAGTATGAACAATGGGCGAAAACCGATCTTGATGAGCGACGACGGCGAGTGCGTGAAGCGATAGATGGGTTGCGACAGTACCGTGATTTGATCGTGTACCTGCTGATGTGGGAAATTGGCAAGCCGTATCATCTGGCGTGTGATGATGTTGATCGTTGTCTTGATGGGGTCGAATGGTATCTCGACCAGATCGAGTGGATGATGAATGGACGCCGGCCACTGGGTTTGATCTCCAATATCGCTTCGTGGAATTACCCGTACTCGGTGCTTATGCACGCTGTGCTGGTACAGACGCTGGCCGGTAATGCGGTGATTGCCAAAACCCCATCAGACGGTGGCCTGTTTTCGCTTACGCTAGGCTTTGCCATTGCCCGTCGGGCCGGTTTACCCGTTTCGTTGGTGAGCGGCTCAGGTGGTGCACTGAGTGATGCACTGGTGCGGAATGCCGATGTAGCTTGTCTGGCATTTGTCGGCGGGAGAACGAATGGTCGTGACATTGCAGCTTCACTGTACGACCGCAATAAGCGCTACATGCTCGAGATGGAGGGGGTCAACTGTTACGGAATATGGGATTTCTCCGATTGGGCAAATCTGGCGCAGCAGATTAAGAAAGGGTTTGCTTACGGGAAACAACGCTGTACGGCTTACATCCGTTACGTTGTGCAGCGCCGCCTCTTTCCTAAATTCCTTGATATGTACCTGCCGGTATTGAAGAGTCTCCAGATCGGAAACCCAGTATTGGTCGATCGAGCAGGTGATCCGCTGCCACGGCTTGACTTTGGCCCGCTGATCAATGCCAAGAAAGTTGAAGAACTGCGCGTGCTTTACAGTGAAGCGATAGGGGCTGGTGCTATCTGTCTGTACGAGGGTGAACTAAATCCTGACCTGTTTTTACCCGATCAGGATATTTCAGCGTATATGGCACCGATTGCACTGTTGAATGTACCACGGAACTGCCGGTTGCATCATAACGAACCGTTTGGCCCCATTGATACAATCGTGATTGTTGATAGCATTGAAGAACTGATTAGCGAGATGAACGTCTCGAACGGTAATCTAGTCTCGTCGATTGCGACTGATGATCCAAAATTGGGGCAGATGATTGCCGGCGAGTTGCGGGCCTTCAAGGTTGGAATCAACCGAATGCGTTCACGTGGTGATCGTGAAGAGGTTTTTGGTGGTATGGGCGCCTCGTGGAAGGGGTGTTTTGTTGGCGGGAAGTATCTGGTCGAGGCAGTGACCGTAGGTGCGCCAGGGGAAAGATTGTACGGCAATTTCCCTGATTATACGCTACTGCCAGAGCAACGGTGATTGTTAGACACGTCATTGGTATGTTCTTAACAGTTGACAAACCTGTTGACAATCTGTCGGCTGAAGCATCGGCACAGCCTGCGATCAGAGTACAGAGTGTTACCAAACGCTATCACACTCGTACCGGTGAAGTGCAGGTACTAGCAGGGATCGATGTTTCGGTCGCGGTTGGCGAAGTCGTGGCCTTAGTCGGTCCGAGTGGCTGTGGCAAGAGCACGCTGTTGCGCATTGTCTCGGGGCTTGAGCAGGCGGATACGGGCGAAGTAAAGCTGTTAGGCCTGTCGCCGCTCAAGGCTCGACGTGAGCGTCGCTTTGGGATCGCGTTTCAATCGGCTGCATTGCTGGAATGGCGTGATACGGCGGCGAATATTGCGTTACCGCTTGAGTTGGCCGGATGGACACCGGCTGACCGTGACAGACGGGTGGCCGAATTGTTGGCGCGAGTGGGGCTGAGTGATGCGGCCGAGCGGTTGCCGCGCCAATTGTCGGGTGGCATGCAACAACGAGTCGCGTTGGCCCGGGCACTAGCCCTGGCGCCACCGGTGTTGCTGCTCGATGAACCCTTCAGCGCTCTCGATGAATTGACCCGTGAGCAGTTGCAAGGTGAGCTGTTGGATTTGCTTTCTACGATTGAACCGAAACCGGCTGTGCTGATGGTGACGCATAATCTGGCTGAGGCAGTATTGCTCGCCGATCGCGTGATTGTCTTGAGTCGGCGTCCGGCGCGGGTCTTGGCCGAAGTCACTATCAATTTGCCGCGTCCAAGACATGCTGAGTTACGTGATGATGAGCGTCTGCACCTTCTGGTTGCCGAGTTACGCCGGGTGTTGCGACGCGATCAAAGCGATGGGCAAGCGGCGATGGTGGTGGAAATATGAAGTTGAAATATAGAAGGTAGATGAGGAGTACGAGGGAAGAGTGGGTTCCAGACGCACTCAACGGGCGGACGATGGGGATCAGTTCTGCAAGGTGGTCGCCTGGGAGTGAGGACCTCCTGCCCACGTTGTGCAGGGCAATGCAGTGTGGCTCGGCCGCAGACCACCATCCGAATGGAAATCTGTGGGGCGGTTTAGGTGCCTGCCTCTCTTCCTCTTCCTGCACTCCTCACCCTCCCACTACCGGGTAGGAAAGAACGTTGAAAATCCCTCTTCCTTGCACGCTGTTGACTGATATGGTATGCTACTCTTACCTACCCCTCCCTGGGGGGAGGGATAGAAGGCCATATTGAGTAGTGGAGTGTCTGCTTCCCTGTGCCTGAACACGCACCTATCCGCGAGCGATGATGGCTTACGCTTAAACAATAAGGAGTATCCTATGGAGCAGGATCAAAAGCAGCAGATCCTCAATCGCTTGAAGATCATCGAAGGCCATATTCGTGGTGTTCAGCGTATGGTGGAAGAAGATGCGTATTGTATTGATGTGCTCAATCAAACTCGTGCGATCCAGCAGGCGTTGGCCAAACTCGATGCGCTGATTCTGTCAAGACATCTGCATCATTGCGTTACGACTGCGATTCGGAGTGAGGATGTTGCTGAACGGGAGCGGGTGCTTACCGAGTTGTTGCAAGTATTCGAGAATATTCATCGCTAGAGAAGGAGGTTATCAATGGTAACGGAGCAGTTTCGCGTGCCAGGTGTATCGTGTCAGCATTGTGTGCAGGCAGTACGCAAGGAAGTTGGTGCACTCAGCGGTGTGACACAGGTTGAGGTTGATTTGAACAGCAAGATCGTAACCGTTGTTCATGATGAGAACGTTGACATAACTGATATTGTGATGGCAATCAAAGAGGCAGGATACGATGATGTGACGCCTCTGGGGATTGCCTGTTAGTTATTACCGTTCTCTTTTGATCCCTTCCTTTGCACGCCGTGTCAGAGCCGATCCGAATAACGTATGTTCGAACAGATAAAATCCAGTGATGCGTGCGGCAGCTTTCTCCTCACGCGGTCGCCTGGGTGCGCGGGCCTCTGGCCCGCATCGTGCAGCTCATATAAATGTGGTGTGGAAAGGGGCAATGTAAAAACCATTGGGTCTTTTCGACCACGCTCTCAGCTAGGGTTGAAAGACATGTGGAGCCTATCCGAAATATCTCGTCGCAGAACATGACATGAAGGTCAGCACAGGTTGCCCTGATCCGTGCTGATGTGAATACGGTAGTGCCAGGATGTGCCGATGGTCGAATAGCCAAAGCGGTACTCACTAGTCAAGGCGTGAGACGACGACGCGATGCACTGCTCCATACTACACGGGTTAGGAGGGCGTCCCTCCTTACCCATATCCGCTGCTGGTGTGCGCCTACCACACTGCCGTGACAATATGGAGATACAAGACACAGGATGCACCTGATGGCCAATACGGGTTGTACATCATGGGCATCGGATATGCTGTCCATCGGCGGTACCCACTTGTAGGGGTACGGTGCCGTCATGCCCCTACTGGCTTGGGGTTCGCCCGGTGAGACGATAAACGCAGCAACCCTGCAGAAAGGGGGTTCATCCATGGCCGAACGTGAAATCAGATTGCCAATTACCGGTATGACCTGTGCAAGTTGTTCGGCGCGAGTCGAGAAGGCATTGCGCAAGATACCGGGTGTATTGGCTGCCGAGGTCAATCTGGCGAGTGAACAGGCGTTGGTGCGTTATGATCCGACGCAGACGCAGCCTGAGCTGTTGCAGCAGACCGTTGAGCAGGCCGGTTATGGCGTGGTTGTTGACGAAGTAACCTTGCCGATTACCGGTATGACCTGTGCGAGTTGTTCGGCGCGGGTTAAGAAGGCGTTACGTAAGATACCAGGTGTATTGTCTGCCGAGGTCAATCTGGCGAGTGAGCAGGCGTTGGTGCGCTATGTGCCAGGTATGGTTGAACGCTCCAGGCTGGTAACGGCGGTTGAAGAAGCCGGGTACGGCGTTATTGAGTCTGCTGATGTCGGTGAAGCTGGCGAAGATGTTGAAGCACGGGTTCGCGAAGCCGAGATGATCGAGCGACGACGGCGGCTGTTGGTTGGTATTATCTGTGGATTGCCGCTATTTGTGCTGTCGATGGCGCGAGATGTTGGTCTGATAACGCCGTGGCTGGTTGGTGATGGGGCGGCGATGATGGCGGTAATGCGCGATGCAACGATGTCTGAAATGATGGCGATGGTGGCAGCGCGTGACGATCTGCTGAACTGGCTGTTCCTAATACTGGCTACACCGGTTCAATTCTACGCGGGGCGCGATTTCTACCGCTACGCCTGGCGGGCACTACGTGCACGTACTGCTACCATGGATACGCTGATCGCTCTCGGTTCGTCGGCTGCCTATGTGTACAGTCTGGCGATCTTGATCAGCGGGATGCCTGGTCATGTCTATTTTGAGACGGCAGCGCTGATTATTACGCTGATCTTGGTCGGTAAATATCTTGAGGCGCGAGCAAAAGGGCAAACGAGTGCTGCGATTAAAGCCCTGATCGGACTTCAGCCGAAAACGGCACGAGTAGTACGTGGTGGACAAGAGGTTGATGTGCCGCTCACTGAAGTACAGGTTGGTGAGATGGTCATTGTACGTCCGGGTGAGAAGATTCCCGTTGATGGGGTGATTGTCAGCGGTGAATCGACGATTGATGAGAGTATGCTAACCGGTGAGAGTCTACCGGTTGAAAAGCAGGTTGGCGATCCGGTTTTTGGGGGGACGATCAACCGTAGTGGTAGTTTCCAGATGCGAGCGACGCGGATTGGCAAAGATTCGGCTCTGGCGCAGATTGTGCGGCTGGTACAAGAGGCGCAGGGTTCAAAAGCGCCGGTGCAGGCATTGGTTGATCGTGTTTCAGCCGTGTTTGTGCCCATTGTGATAGCCATCGCTCTGATCACGTTTCTCGGTTGGTTATGGGCCGGGGTCGGTTTGACGCAGGCACTTATTTTTGCGGTGGCGGTATTGGTGATCGCCTGCCCGTGCGCGTTGGGTTTAGCGACTCCAACTGCCATCATGTTTGGGACGGGTACCGGTGCAGCGCATGGCATCCTGATCCGCAACGCCGAGGCTCTGGAGCGAGCAGCTACCTTGCAAATGGTGGTGTTCGACAAGACCGGTACGATCACGCATGGTCGTCCTGAAGTTACCGATATTGTGACAGTAACCAGGCCGGTATTGGTTCAGGGCATGCACAGTGCGCAGGTAACCGATCAGGAACTCCTGCAATTAGCGGCAGCAGCAGAAAGCCGAAGTGAGCATCCATTAGGGGTTGCCATTGTCAAGGCGGCGCAGGCCCGTGGGCTGACGGTCGAACGACCGACGCGCTTCCAGGCAGTTAGTGGCGCCGGGGTCGAGGCTGAGGTGCATGGGCAAAGGGTCCTGATCGGTACGGTGCGCTGGTTGCAGACGTATGGGCTGGATGTAGCACCGGTGCAAGCATTGGTTGATCAGTTACAGGAAGGCGGTAAGACGGCAATCGTTGTGGCAGTTGATGGTGAGGTTTGGGGCGTGATCGCCTTAGCCGATACGGTCAAGCCAACCGCAGCAGAGGCGGTAACCCAGTTGCGGCAGCTTGGGATCGCGGTTGCCTTGCTAACCGGTGATAATCAGCGCACGGCAGCCGCTATTGCAGCAGCAGTTGGCATTCCGCTAACCGCTGTGTATGCCGAAGTAAAGCCAGATGAAAAAGCGGCAGTTGTAGCGCGCTTGCAACAGGGTGGAGAGGCCGGTAAGCCGCAACGAGTAGCTATGGTTGGCGACGGGATCAACGATGCCCCAGCTCTGGCTCAGGCCGATGTTGGGATTGCGATGGGGAGTGGTACTGACGTGGCGATGGAAACGGCTGACATTACATTAATGCGCAGCGATCCGCGAGGAGTTGTTCAGGCTATCAGACTTAGTCGTGCTACAGTACGTACCATTCGCTGGAATCTCTTTTGGGCTTTTGCCTACAATGTCGTATTGATCCCGGTGGCAGCAGGAGTTTTCTACCCCTTCACCGGCTGGCAGTTGAGCCCAGTACTGGCAGCGACAGCAATGGCCTTTTCGTCAGTTTTCGTTGTCAGCAATTCGCTGCGGCTACGGCGGGTGAATATGGCATGAGAGCCTGATAAAAACCCCGGATTTCTTATTGGGAACGTACCGTGCCTACGCAACCATTGCGAGAAGGGATGCCAACATGCTTTCGCGCCAGCTCCTCCACGTTCTTCCTTCCTCTTCCACACGGGAAGAGGAAGGGGACAAGGGCGAAGGTGAGGGGCACCGGAGCACGCCCGGTGCTACCCAGTTCTATCGCGGCGCAGAGACGGCTGCGTCGCTTTCCCCTTCTGGAATCCAGAGTCGCGTCTCATCACAAGCCCAGATATTTGATGAGACGCTTCGTTGCTCGCCACTTCAGCCGGCGCCCCTGCTGAGCAAAACCACGAGTTTCTGAAAGGCTAAACCTCACCGCAGCGATGGCGCTGGCTCTAGCTCCTTATCCTTCGCTTGTAGACGTGATGGTGTGCTGATGCGCCAACCAATAGATTCTCGCCACGCACCCAGGTGTCGTAAAGCCCTATGTCAACGTGGGTGGGGTTCGCACCCGTTCAAGCTTATACCCAAGCGAGTACATGTAAAACGTACAACATGCCGCCCGAAGCGATTGCAAACGTGGTATGATAAAAAGCGATATGTAGCCATTCCCTGAATCGACAATGACAAAGGAGCCGTGATGCTCACCGATAAAGCTCGTCAGATTATGCACGAATGGATTGCTTCAGATAGTCTACGTAAGCATTGTGAAGCGGTTGCCGCCTGTATGACGCACTTTGCCGAAAAGCAAGGTGCTGATGTCGATCTGTGGACCGCAGTGGGATTACTGCACGATCTCGACTTCGAGCGCTATCCGCATATGCCGGTTGCCGGGCCAGCGACAACGGCTATCTCTGAGGCATTGTTGCGTGGTGATGAACTCCCAGCCGAATTGCCGGGGCATCCCTTCTACGGTGTTGCCTACTTGCGGTCGACGGGCTGGTCACCAGAAGTACTGCGGGCTATCCTCAGCCATGCTGATTACAGTGGAATAGTACCAGAGACACCGCTCGAACGAACACTTTACGCCGTTGACGAATTGAGTGGTTTTGTTACCGCAGTAGCGTTGGTTCGCCCCGATAAAAGTATCTACAGCGTTGAAGTTCCCTCGGTGCGCAAAAAGATGAAAGACAAAGCCTTCGCTGCAAAGGTTAGTCGCGAAGGGATCATCCATGGAGCCGAAGTAATCGGTATGGAGCTTGATGCCCTGATCGGTGAAGTGATTACCGCTCTGCGTGCGGCTGCACCGCGCCTCGGTCTGGTAGGAACAAATGCATGACATTCGCCCCTCATGTCTGGCCGGAGACGGCAGCTATTATTGCGGGCCGCCTGTTCATTGGCGGATGCGACACGGTTGCGTTAGCCGAGCGTTTTGGTACGCCACTGTATCTCCTCGATGAGGCAACATTGCGTGGTGCAATGCGGAGATACCGTACTGCATTCGCGGCTGCGTATCCCGGCCCGACAAGGGTACATTATGCTGGAAAGGCATTACTGAATACGGCGCTGGCTCAAATAGTGGCCCAGGAAGGGCTGGGGCTGGATGTAGTGTCGGCAACCGAATTACTGGTGGCCAAACGAGCCGGCATGCCACTGGAGCATGTTCACCTGCACGGCAATGCAAAGAGTGATCTCGAATTAGAGCGGGCCATTGCCTGGCGAGTCGGGGCAATTGTGGTTGATAACCTTGATGAGCTGGCGCGTTTACGTGCTTTAACGGCCCATCTCGCTTTGCCACAGGGGGTACTGCTGCGGGTAGCCCCGGCCATCGAAGCCGATACTCATGCGCATATCGCAACAGGGAGCGCTACCGCTAAGTTTGGCTTACCGCTCGACAGCCTTGATCAAGCTGTTGCGCAGACACTAACCGCCCCCGGCTTACGCTGGTTAGGCTTCCACGCCCATATCGGATCACAACTCTTTGCGCTCGATCAGGTCACGGCAACGGTTGAGGTCCTGGTAGCACTGGCGGCCCGGTCACGTGATCGCCTTGGGGTCATTCCAGAAGAACTTAGTCCGGGAGGCGGGCTGGGGGTACCTTACACCGCCGATCAGCCAGCAACCGATATTGAACACTACGCACACGTTGTGAGTGCGGCTATGTGTCGGGCCTGTGCACAACATGCTCTTCCGTTGCCACGTCTGACCGTTGAGCCAGGACGTTCAATTGTTGCCCGTGCCGGGGTAGCATTGTATCGGGTGATCGGGCGGAAGGGCGAACGATGGCTGCATATCGATGGCGGGATGGCCGATAACATTCGACCCGCGCTTTACGGTGCTCGTTACAGTGCAATGTTGGCGAATCGGGCCAATGTATCGGCATCCACGAAGCTCGCTGTGGGCGGACGTTACTGTGAGTCGGGTGATGTGTTGTTACGCGAGGTTGAGTTGCCGTTGGCGGAACCGGGTGATGTGCTCGCGGTAGCAACAGCCGGTGCGTACACACTGAGTATGGCCAGCAATTACAACCTCGTGCCTCGTCCGGCACTAGTGTTGGTCGGTGATGGAAAGGTGTGCCTGCTTCAGCGCCGTGAAAGCGAGGAAGATGTTCTGGCTCGCGATCAGTTTCTCGACATGCAAGGTGTTTATGAGACAAGATATTAGTTTCTTTTGCCATTGAGTTTTTCATTGGAAAGGGAGGCGGCTTGAACACAGCGCACTCTGCGGAGAGGATTTTAGAGGCTGACCTCTCCGTCGTGAAATATCCTCTTTGCGGTAAACTCTTTTTTGTTTGACCCCATGTTAATCGGGGTGCGAGGTTCGTATGACACATACTCCCCTCTACGGTGGCATTGAAGCTGGTGGCACGAAATGGGTTTGTGCTATTGGGACGGGGCCAGATGATATTCGGGCTGAAACTCGTTTTCCAACTACAACGCCTGCCGAGACGCTAAGCTGCGCTGTCGAATTTTTCCGTGCACATGATTCTGAACAATTGGCTGCAATTGGGGTCGGGTCATTTGGGCCGGTTGATCTCAATCCGCTCTCATCATCGTATGGGTATATCACTACTACACCGAAGCCGGGATGGGCAAATACGGATGTGGTTGGCACACTCCAGCGGGCATTAGGGCGACCCATTGGCTTTGATACTGATGTCAATGTGGCCCTGCTCGGTGAACAACAGTGGGGAGCAGCGCGTGACTGCGACGTTGCTGTGTATATCACGGTTGGTACAGGAATTGGCGGTGGGGCGCTAGTTGGCGGTAGATTGGTGCACGGATTGATCCATCCTGAAATGGGTCATATTCGTCTGGTACGTGATCCAGAACGTGATCCGTTTACCGGTATTTGCCCCTATCACAGTGATTGTCTAGAGGGTTTGGCGTGTGGCCCGGCAATCAAAGCGCGCTGGCATGCGCCGGCTGAACAATTGCCTGCCGATCATCCAGCCTGGGAGCTCGAGGCTGATTATCTTGGTCAGGCAATGGCGACGTTGCTCTGTATTCTTTCGCCGCAACGCATCATTGTTGGCGGCGGTGTTATGAGTCAGCTACACATGTTTCCACGTGTGCGGGCAGCAACGCAGCGGTGGTTAAACGGTTACTTGCAGCATCCCCACATTCTCGTTCACCCCGAACAGTTGATCGTACCGCCAGCGTTAGGGTCACGCGCCGGTGTGCTGGGGGCGATTGCCCTGGCGATGAGGGTGGCAGGGTAGGCAGAGCGGCTCCTTTACGTCTGCAACGTCGGGCGATCAATACGCAGCGGGGTCAGTGCGTTAGGGAAGATACCGGTCTGCACTGCCTCGGCGAGATAACGGCCAATGATGGCAGCAAATGGCATGCCGTGACCAGAAAAACCGCCGACTGCGAACAGGCCAGAATAAGGATGGTAGACAATTGGCAAATAGTCGGAGGTAAAGGCCATTGCGCCTGACCAGCGACGTTCAATGGCAATGCTGGCGAGCGTTGGGAACAGGCGACCAAGACCCGTTTCGAGTGCACCCTGTACTTCAGGGCTAACTTCACCGGCTGGAACACCAACATCGTTATTCGGCGCAATAGCACGACAACCACCAAATAGAACCTGACCACCAGGGACTTGTTGCCCGTATTCACCAGTTGAGGTTAGACTGGCGCCGAAGCCACACGCAATAAATGGCGCAACCGGCACCGTGCAGAGCATCTGTCCGCGCACCATCTGAATCTGCTGGGCCAGTTCTGGCAGCACTTCACCACTCCAGGCATTAACGGCAACGATAGCGGCAGCCACCTCAATCGAGCCACGGTCGGTTTCCAAGCGTAGGCTATTATTGGTGACGACGATGCGTTGAAGTGTGACTCCCCAACTGCACTGAGCGCCATAGCGTTGGGCAGCGGCGATCAAACCGTATACTAAGCGACCCGAATGTACCGTACCGGCAGCAGGATTGAAGCGGGCGCCACTCACAGCGGCGCCGAGAGGGATAGAAACCAACTCTTGCGCAGCATCCCGATCAAGCAACTGCGCCGGAAATCCGTCAGCCTGGAGTGCGGCGACAGTCGCACCGGCGAGGGTCAATTGCGCTTCACCGATAGCAAAATTGAGGTTACCGTGCAAACGGAGATCGCATTCGATCTGCTCTTGCTGGATCAGCTCAACCATCAGACGCTGACCGGCCAGGCTAAGTGCGTAGAGGTCGCGGGCCGTGGCTGCGCCGTAGCGGGCAGTAGCTGCCAGATAGTTCTCGGCCAGACCGGCGGCCAGAATACCGCCATTGTTCCCACTCGCGCCGGCTGCCGGTCCGTAACGATCAATGATTAGCGGCTTAAGGCCAGCACGTGCCAGCCAAAGTGCAGTAGCAGCACCAACGACACCGGCGCCGACCACAACGATCCCGGCAGTTGGCGGCAGATCGATCCCGGTCAGTGGTGGTTGGTTGAGCGTGGCATGCCAGTACGAAAGCAACATACCATTCCTATGGAGAACACTGCTTCTTCTTTCTATTGTAGCGTAAGTTTCTCATAGGTGAGATAACCGTTCACTGCACCACGATTCGCAACTGCTCACCTGGATGCACCGAACAGATCAGCTCGTAAACGCCGGGACTCCAGTAATGTTGCACGAGACGTTGACCGGGAACGATTTTGAACGGACCGATTGTAACCTCTTCACTATCATTGTTCTGAATAACCAGCGTATCTTTCTGACGCAGATCGATCACAATTGTAGACGGGAAAATGTTCACCACTTCACCAGCGGCGATGCGGGCCGCAGTGCCGGGTGGTATCTCAAAGACTAACTGGCGTTGGCGGTCGGTTGTCGTTTGCCAGAGAAAGAAACCGCTTACGCCAATAGTAGCGATAGTTGCCAGTAAGATAATGACCCGCGCTCGCGTACTAAGGATGGTATTCGACGCCATAGGACATATCCTGTTGCAGGCTCTGGTTACGAGCGAGGCGGATTGCGCAGCAGGGCCTGGACGTCGCTGACAATATCATCAACCGGAGTGCCATGGGCCCAGAGCAGGCGCCAGTTTCCAGCCTGATCGATAGCGTAAATATAACCGGAATGATCAATGGTGTAGCCTAAGCCTGAGTTCGGTAAGTCACGACGAATCGCGGTAACCCCGTAGTCTTTATAAGCTTTTTCGAGCACCGCCCGATCACCGTTCAGCCCCAGAAACGTCGGGTGAAATGCTGCCAGATAGCGTTGCATCAGATCAGGCGTATCACGTTCAGGATCAACTGATACGAGGACAACCTGGACTTTTTCGGCGTCGTTCCCAAGCTTCTCCATCACGCGTTTCAAATCACCAAGCGCAGTAGGGCAAATATCCGGGCAATGCGTAAACCCAAAAAAGAGCAGCACAATCTTACCGCGATAGTTACTGAGACGGAACTCATTACCAAATTGATCGGTAAGGGGTAATTCTGGCGCCGGATTAGGTGGTTCAAGCACCGTACCACGAAATTCATAGGCACCGCAGCTACTGAGAAGCAGTGCACTGAGTATGGCAAGGATTGATAAAAAGATGCGTTTCATAAGAGTACCTGCAATCAGAACAAGCGGAACCTGTTTGCTGCTTACCGTATTATCAGCTCTACTGTGATGGATGCAGTGACGGCGCACGTCTGTTGAGCATTTGCTGCTGTTGGATAGCGGAGGGGACAGATTTCATGCTGTCCCCTCCTTATCGATATCGACTCTGGAAGGATTCTACGGCTTACGCACCGGTGCCTTGACCTCAATCGTCTTACCGCTGCGGGTTGTGAGCTTGATCACAACCTCATCACCTTCCTTGAGATCGCGGGTCAGACCGATAAGCATTACATGGAATCCGCCGGGCTTCAGTTCAACCTGGCCGTTTGCTGGGACTTCAATGGCTTCAACCTGCCGCATTTGCATCACATTGTTTTCCATTATCACGTTATGCAGCTCGACTGTCTTGGCTACATCGCTCTCGGCTTTGACAATCGCGTCGGCATTGGCACTATTATTGACCAGCACCATGTACGCGGCGCTTGCGGCTTGACTGCCATACTCATGGCCGTGACCATGACCATGACCACCTTCCATACCGGCCACTGGTGTTGCCTGGCCCATGTTGCCCTGCATGTTGCCCATAGCACCGGATTGATCGCCTGCCATATTCATCATCGCTGCACGTACCCAGGGGTCACGGACTGTAATGCCAGCAGTTGCGCTCTGACCTGCGCTCTGGTTTGCGCCACACCCAACCAATACAACCATCAGCAAGGCCGTCCCTAACAGCATGAAGAAGCGTTTCATAGTATCACCTCGCAAAAGATTCCATGATCTTACACGAATAATCCAACCGGACACAGACGACGTTCGGCTTCTTTAGACTGCCAGGCGAGGCCATGCTTTGCGAGGTGGTGGAGGTTCGGGTGGAGTAATGAAGGATGCAATAGGAAGGGTGATCAACAATCGCATCCGCTGAATGATAATGTAAACACCGATAGCCGTTATCAATACTGATGGCAGCAGGTCGTACCGTACTGGTGGAGTGTTGGTCTCGTGTTGGGTAGAAGGATGGGGCACATTGCATAGAAAATGCTCAATCCCCGCCGCGTGGACACGCGGCAGGTGGAAGCAGTGAATGATGCACGAGAGTGCCGGCCATGGCCCAATCAGGAAGGCCAGTATCCACAGGATGACGGTACGATGTACCGTATTTGCACCAAAATGCACAATCATCA
>JAGHYT010000098.1:0-16286 GCA_017743535.1 Chloroflexus sp. | reverse complement strand
TCGACTGGCAGACCATCGTCGTGGTGATCCGCGACCTCGGTGAGATTGCCGGGAGGGAAGAATAATCGCTATGAGTCGCCAAGTTGTCAACGCCGATAAACCACATCGCTGGAAGAAAGATATTGCGGCGTCGGTTGACTATTTCAACCAATGGTTTGTCGTCTTTGCGCCTGAGACGTTTCGAATGACACGGGTAGTCACAACTGAACATGTTATCCGTGCGCTTCACGTAACGGATGATCTGCGTCGCCTCGATGTGACCACACTGCGTTCAAATCCTGGCATACTCCCTACGCTGCGCATGTGTACTGCACCACCGCACCGCTCGCCGTTGACCGACTCGTTGGACTGACAGGCGTCAGCAGGAACTTGATTGAACGATTAGAACAGGATGAACTACCAGACAGAATTGTGTCTACTGACCTCGATAGAGCGTTGACGAAAATCTGTGATATTCTTTCACAATTGTTAGATCGGGATATTTTCCCATGGCTGGTCAGTGGCACGACACCAAACGACCAGGAACGTGACCGATCCGCAACTATCATCGCCGACAGGCGATGCAGCTCAGTAGCAAATCCAATCATTCGCAATGCCCAAGAGCAACGACAGCTCACCTTAATCGGTAAATATCTCGAACAGCTCGGCTATCGCAAACAGCCACACCCTTTAGAAAAGCCGATTACAGAAATGGAAGCAGGAACATTCACTTTTCATTTGAAAGTCCTTGTTGGTACAATACACAAAGTAAATATTCCGATTGATGTTGTTATTCAACCAGTCCAACCACGACAAGATCGGTTGCCAGTGCTGATTGAAGCCAAATCAGCGGGTGATTTCACGAATACGAACAAGCGCCGTAAGGAAGAGGCAATGAAGGTTCGCCAGTTAAGGGAGACCTTTGGGCAAAACGTGACCTTCGTACTCTTCCTGTGCGGATATTTTGGTAGCGACTACCTTGGTTACGTTGCGGCTGAAGGTATCGATTGGGTTTGGGAACACCGAATCGATGAATTGAAACATCTAGGGCTGTAGAGGATGATATGCTAGCAAACGACGTGCGTCCGATTGAATTGCAGCGACAGGCCTTCCAGGCTGCGTTCGATATAAGCAAACCTGCGACCGAGCGAAACCGCCTTGGTCAGTTTGCAACTCCTTATCCTCTCGCAGTCGAGATAACTCGTTATGTTAAACGTATTGCAGGAAGCAAGCTCCCAACGATCCGCTTCGCTGATCCTGCGCTCGGTACTGGCAGTTTCTTTTCTGCTGCGCTTGCAGTGTTTGGTCAAGAGCGGATTATCTCGGCGATTGGTATCGAGCTCGACCCGACATTGTGTGATGCCGCCCGCGACCTGTGGGCGCTGTCTGGTCTCGATGTTGTGCAGGAAGATTTTACTCGGATCATCGACGGTTTTCCCCGATCGGTTTCGCCCAACCTGATCCTTGCCAACCCACCGTATGTGCGCCATCATCATCTCAGTTGTGAAGAAAAAGAACGACTACGTGCACTGACATTTCGCCTAACCGGCGTTCAGGTGCATGGTCTCGCAGGACTGTACGTCTACTTCGTGTTGCTGGCAACTGCATGGATGGCAGATGGCGGTTACGCCGCTTGGCTGATTCCTTCAGAGTTTATGGATGTTAACTATGGTGTGGCACTGAGACATTATCTAACCGACCAGGTCACGCTGATGCGGGTTCACCGCTTCGATCCGGCAGACGTGCAGTTCAGCGATGCGCTGGTATCATCGGCTGTGCTGGTATTCTACAAGACTCCACCACCTGCCGATCACGTCGTTGAGTTTACCTTCGGAGGCACGCTGTTAAGCCCGAGGGTCGGTGACAGCATACCTCTCCAACAGCTTCGTCATGCACGGAAATGGACGGTTTACCCGTATAATCCACAGAATGATCGCTGGCTATCGAGTACCAATGATGACCTAACGTTGGGCGATCTCTTTCACATCCGGCGCGGGATTGCAACAGGCGCTAATCGGTTTTTCATCCTCGAACGTCGTATAGCCGAGCAACGAAGATTTCCACCTTGCTGCCTGCGTCCCATCCTGCCAGCTCCCCGCTTCCTAAAAACAACAGTCATTACGTCAGATCAGGAAGGCTATCCTCTCATCGAACCACAACTGTGCATTATTGACTGTGATCTGCCGGAATCGGTGTTATGTGAGCAGTTCCCGACACTCTGGGAGTATCTCCAGACTGCCGAGACACTCGGAATCAGGCATGGCTACCTGATCGACCGGCGAAAACCCTGGTATCGCCAGGAACAGCGTGATCCGGCGCCGTTCCTCTGCACATACATGGGACGTGGTGTCGGGACAAAGCGGCCATTCCGGTTTATCTGGAACCAATCGCACGCGATTGCAACCAATCTCTACCTGATGCTCTACCCAAAGGGCGGACTGGAGCGCCTCTTGCAGCAGCACCCTGATGCTGCTGCCGATGTGTTTGCACTGCTTTCACAAGTGACCGGGGATGAATTGCGGAGTGAAGGGCGAGTCTATGGGGGAGGTCTCCATAAGATTGAACCGGGCGAACTCGCCCGCATTTCGGCATCTGCATTCGTCGAACGCTGGCCTGAATTGCGTACATCGTCACACCATCAGTACACCTTGTTTGATGGTTGAGGATGTTCGTTGGAAAAAGATAGCACAACACGAATACGGCTTGAAGCGTCATGTTCATAGAGCCAGCCAATCTATCGGTAATGATCGAACATGAGACTGTACGACCGATGACGCCGATTGCAAGCCAATCCGAAGGGTACTCTCTGCAAGCCCAGCGATGAAGAAGTCCGTGAGGCTAGTCTGGCTGCAACGCTCGATCGCTCGTCCAACGTGCTGCAGGACTGCGTAGTGCGCCTTTGCCCTACTGTCGCTCTTCCCCGCTGTTCTCACATACGGCACAAGCGATTGCGCGCATCGATTCAGAGACGCTCGAAACCGTTGTGAGCTGCGGGGTGGCGGAATGGAACGGCACTGCCGACTACGCTCAATCGATGATAACATCATCAAGGGGAATGGTAGATCAATATGATTACCTTGGCGTTGAATGTATGATTCCTGACCCTTCATGCAGCGTTTCGTCCCGAGCAGGTAACATAGCAGCCCTTCTTCTCCCTTCTCGATCCTCACTCGCTCCACCTCTCCCCTTCCGCCTCCCGTAAAGGAGCGCAAGATGGGCGTAGCAGATAAACCATCATCTCCCTTCCGCTTCCCCTGTGGGAGCAGAAATTGGATTGGGTAGATAAACAAATCCCCCCTTCCGCTCCCCCTAATGGGAGCGGAAGGGGGCTAGGGAGAAGGTGAGGGCGCCACGGATTTACTACGAAGTCGAATTCACATACCCCTGCAACTGTGGGTGTAACGCCGGGTCACGTAGCTTCCGTAACGCTTCGTGTTCGAGCTGGCGCACACGCTCGCGGGTAAGGTGGAGCCGCTGACCAATCTGTTCTAGCGTGTGCATCTGTTCACCGTCTAGCCCGTAGCGCAGGCGCAGAATGTTGCGTTCGCGTGGCGAAAGCTGCTGTAACGCCTGCTGTACATCGGCTTGGAGCATCGCCTCACTGACCTCATCGAACGGCGTGGGCTGGAGCGGATCGGTCAGAATCTCGGCTAGCGCGCCGCTACCGTCGTCGGTATGGGGTTCATCGAGCGATGTTGGTGTCAGGCAGGCTTGCTCGGCCCGTTCAACCTGCTCAACGGTCAGGCCGGCCGCTTCAGCCAGCTCCTCAAGGGTTGGTTCGCGGTCAAGCTTTTGCGCCAATTCCTGTCGTATCCGTGACAGACGGCTGATCCGTTCGCCGAGATGGACCGGCAGACGCACGGTGCGACTGTGATCGGCAATCGCCCGACCAATGCTCTGCCGAATCCAGTAGGTGGCATACGTTGAAAACTTTAAGCCACGACTGGCATCGAATTTATCGACGGCGCGCATAAGCCCGACACTTCCTTCTTGAATCAGATCGAGCAGGGTCAGCCCATGGCCCTGGTAGCGCCGGGCGATACTGACAACCAACCGCAGGTTAGAGTTAATCAACTGAGCCCGTGCCTGTTCACCGGCATGGACTTGCGCCATCAGGCGCTGTTTCTCGGCAACCGGCAGCAACGGTTCGTTATTCAGTCGTTCAGTGGCACGGCGTCCCTGCGCGATGGTTTGGGCCAGTTGCTGCTCTTGCTCGAACGTGAGCAGTGGTTCGGCACCAATTTCATTCAGGTAAAGCACAATCGGATCGGATGCATTGCGGCCAATTGTGGTTGGGTTACTCATTACACCTCCTTGAGCACCGGTACTACCTGCCGGTGTCTGCCATCTCAACCGCTTGCAGGTTACTTGTATGACGTTGTGTTGACCGCTGCGGTTTCCAACAGCACATTATGTTGCCGTTGCGCTGACGGCACGGGGATGGTGGCACCGGTGTTGAAGTGCCGTCATGCATACGCTGATACCTGCGAGTGGCGAGTGAGGGGGAAGATTGTGAATCAGGTGGTTACACTCGCTACCCATCGAAACAAAGTATCGATGGGTAGCATAAAGAGAAGGTTAAAGAAAGATGAGAAAACGATGAGTATTTAGCGTTCGTTCAACGCAAGCTCGCGGCGCTTCTTCTCACGCCGCCGGTCATCGGCGCTCAGCAGGCGCTTGCGGATACGCCACCCTTTGGGAGTCACTTCAACCAGCTCGTCGTCGCCGATATATTCAATAGCGTCATCGAGTGATAGTTGTCGTGGTGGATCGATGCGGATCGTCTCGGCGCCACGATTATTACGCATGTTGGTCAGATGCTTTTCTTTACAGACATTCACTTCCAGATCGTTATCGCGGATATGTTGACCGACCACCATGCCTTCGTAAACTTCCTGACCGGGTGTGATGAAGAAAACGCCGCGATCTTGTAAAGCGTGAATAGCGTAAGTTGTCGCGACACCACTTTCAGCCGCAATCAGGCTGCCATTGGTACGCACCTCAATCTCACCGACGTAAGGTTCGTAGCCGAAGAAAATACTGTTCATAATACCGGTCCCGCGGGTAGCGGTGAGAAAGAGCTGACGAAAACCGAGCAAACCACGAGTTGGCACAAGATAGACGTAGTGCACAGAACCGTCTTCGGTAATGCGCATATCGCGCATCTGGCCCTGCCGCTTCCCCATCAGTTCAACGACTACGCCTTGATATTCACTGGCGACCTCGATCTCAACCAGCTCCATCGGTTCGAGACGGGTACCATCGGGCGCCTCGCGGAAGATGACTTCTGGCTTCGAAACCTGAAACTCGTAGCCTTCGCGACGCATTGTTTCGATAAGGATGCCCAAGTGTAATTCACCACGGCCGGCAACGATGAAGACATCAGGGCTGTCTGTCTCTTCAACACGCAGCGCGACATCACGTTCCATCTCTTGAAAGAGGCGTTCACGCAGTTTTCGCGACGTGACATACGTTCCCTCACGACCGGCGAAGGGGCTGGTGTTCACACCAAAGGTCATGCGCACCGTCGGTTCTTCGACCTTGATCGGTGGCAGCGCTTCGGGGGCAAGAGCATCGGCGATGGTGTCACCGATAGCAGCATCGGCAATACCAGCAATCGCAATAATGTCACCAGCCTGTGCCAGCTCAACTTCCTGGCGCTCAAGGCCGTTGTAGACGAAAATCTGGCTCACTTTGACCGGTATAGTCGTGCCATCGCGGGTGATGCGCACCAGCGGCTGCCCTTTGCGAATAGTACCGCGCACCAGTCTGCCGGTAAGAATCTTGCCTTTGTACTCGTCGTAACTGCTGGTCGTTACCAAAAACTGCACCGGGCCGTCAACATCGACAATAGGTGGTGGAATGCGCTCAAGAATACACTCGAAAAGCGGTTCGAGCGAATCGTGCAACTTGAGTGGTGAGCGCCCAGCGTAGCCGAGAAGTGCGTTCGTGTAGATGGTCGCAAATTCGGCTTGCTCGTCAGTCGCACCCAGATCAATAAAGAGATCAAAGGTCTCGTTGACAACGTGGTTGGGCCGGGCTTGAGGGCGGTCGATCTTGTTGACGACTACAATAGCCTGATGACCGGCCTGCAATGCCTTACGTAATACAAATTTCGTCTGCGGCATCGGGCCATCAACAGCATCGACCAATAAGAGCACACCGTCAACCATATTCATCACCCGCTCCACCTCGCCGCCGAAGTCGGCGTGCCCGGGAGTGTCAACGATGTTAATCTTCACCCCGCGGTAGGTCACTGCGGTATTTTTAGCCAAAATCGTAATGCCGCGTTCCCGCTCAAGAGCATTACTATCGAGGATGCGCTCTTCCACCTGTTGGTTGTGGCGGAAAATGCGGCTCTGTTTGAGCATCGCGTCAACCAACGTTGTTTTGCCGTGGTCAACGTGAGCAATGATTGCGATATTGCGCAGATCAGTTCGCCGAATCATACCCATTCCATTGCCGTTAGCCGTGATATGCGTAAAAAACGCTCAGGATTGACCTGAGCGCCAATGCTACTGTTATTATAACCCAGGTTGCGCTATCACGCACAAGACGATCAGGCGCGCTCGTGATGATAGTTTCCAGCGACATTGTGCCCGCGGCGGCGATGTGTAAGTTGATGCCGTTGGTAGCGAGGAGGTCGAGCAAACGGCAACGAACGGCGAACCATGGTTTGCCCTACTGTTCATCACTCGGGCATTGGATCAGTCCGCACGATGCAACAGGACTAACCGCCAACAATTCAGATCACGAAAACGCCGGTACTGTAATGTATCAAGAACTGCATTGGCAATCGCCAGGCCCCGCCCTCTCTCTGCGTGGTCGGCGGGCAAGGTAAATCCGGTAGTCGGCATCGTCCAGGAACGCCCTTTATCTACCAGCCTCGCCTCAAGACTGGTCGGCGTGCAGCGGAGACGCAATTTGATCGGCGCATCACCGGGAACGACGGCGTGCTGTAAAATATTTGCAACCACTTCAGCCAGAGCGATGGTAAACCGAATCTGGATGTCGGGTGCAATATCGGTATTGGCCCAGAAAGCAACCAGGGCAGCGTGGAGTTGAGCAACTCCTTCTTCAGGCACAGGACTTAATTCATAGTTGTGCTCAATTCGATCCATACGTATCTCTTGCCCCGCTGCCTCACCTGCTGTTCAGATCGCGAGAGCTACGGGTAGGTTCAACCATCAGCTCACATCTCAGGTTCTCATGCGCCATCAACCGGCCTGCAACGCTTCGGCGACATTTGGGTATGGTCGCAAAACACGGTTAAGCGTTGTCAGTTCCAGCATTGCCATTGCCTGTGCCCCCACGCTCGCCAGACGTAGATCGCCGCCAGCCATGCGGGCCGCTTTCAGGCCACCAATCAGGGCGCCAAGCCCCGAACTATCAACAAAACTCACTTCACTCATGTCAATGACCAGCAACTGGAAACCGTCTTGCACGGCCTTTGCCAGTCGTTGCTTGACCTCACTCGCCACTAACAGGTCAAGTCTCCCTCGCAACTGTACTACTGCTGCATGTTCACCCGCCGGGTTGATTATAATCTCCATTACTGCTCCTCGAAAAATCTTGTCTAGCATAGCGAAATCTACTGCTCCTCTGGGGGTTGGTACAATGCGGCATCGATCACCACGCTGAGCATAACCAGATCGTACACGGCCCAGAAGACATTGACAAGTACCGGTAAGCCATCGCTACGCCATCCCAGCGCCAGTTGTGCTAACCCCACTCCAATGGCCACTGTTAGCAACACCATCATCAAAAGCTGCCAGCGCACTAACCCCAGATAACGTCCTGCCTGGCGCGTTTTTGGGGTGACGATAAACCCCAGCTTCTTACCAAACCAGACGTTTGCCGCGGCAGTGACCACTGCTTTAATCCAAAGCGGAAAGAGCGCCAGGCTATATTGCTGACCACGCCAGGTCGGTCTCCCCCAACTGATAACGGCAAAGAGCAACTGATTGACGAGCAGATAAGGTGTCAGGCGCCAGAAGAATTCTGCTGAAAGAGCATTCACCGGCAACAAGCCAAACATGAGGAATAACACAGGCGCGATAAGGTAAATGACCGTCGGTACACCGGAAAAATAGCTCCACATCGTATCAAGATACGCGATACGTTGCCCGATACTCAACCCCGGCAACAGCAGTGGATTTTCACGTAAAAAGACCTGTATCGTTCCTTGCGCCCAGCGTAGACGCTGCTGCAATGCACTCCGTAAATCTTCTGGCGCCAGCCCATGGGCCAGAATCTCGTCGTGGTACACAGAACGCCATCCGGTGGCATGGAGACGCATCGAAGTTGACATATCTTCTGTCACCGAGATGGTCGAGATAGGGAGATAGTCCATTGCCTCATTAACGAGCAGTGGAACAAGTTGGCGTACCGTCTCGATGGCGGCCAGTGGTGATCGATCACGCCTGGCGAGTTCAGCAAGGACAGCCTCATCGTGCAGCGAACGCATAATTTCAGCCGCTTCAGCCGCCTGGATTTCAGCCAGATCGGACATAATTTGCTGTAAATCAGCAGCGACAACCATTCGGGCTGCTTCTTCGACCCGGTGCTGAAAGCGCTCAGTTACCTCTTGAAACGTATCACCACGATTCAGCTCTCGCCTGGCATCGCTGACGGCGCGACACAGCGCACGTAACGCCGGAGCGATCTGCTGCCGTTCTGTCCGCATCAACTTTCGTTGGGCGCGTCGTATCACGGTATCGGCTTCGCGCAATGCCCGCCGAATACGTCGCTCAACATCACGCACAAAGAAGTGAATGCCGGTACGGGCCAGCGCTTCACGTCGTAGCACGGCATTAGAGCCACAGAAAAACGCTGCGTTCCACCCATCTTTTCCTTGCTGAATTGGCCCATAAAAGAGCGGCGCCTGACTACCAAACGGATCACCAGGAGGCACATTGATAAAATACTGCGGTGTTTGCACAAATGCCACGTGTGGATCGTTAAAATAGCCTAGCGTGCGATCCAGAATCTGCGGGAGTGGAACCTGATCGGCATCAAGCACCAGAATGTAGTCACCAGTTGTTTGCTCAAGTGCATTCATCAGGTTACCGGCTTTTGCGTGCCGATCAAAACCCTTCCACACCGCTGAGCGGGTGATATATCCACACCCCTCTTCACACGCCATCGCTCGCATAGCCGGATTGTCACCATCATCGAGGAGGTACGTCTGGTGTGGATAACGAATCGCCACAGCCGCTCGCACGGTCTTGCGCACCAGTTCAACCGGTTCATTGTAACAGGTGATGTAGACATCAACCCGTAATCCTGCCGGCGCTGGCGGTGGTTCACCCCGTTCACGCAAGCGAAAAACGGTCACTCCGAACAAGAAGCTGCTTATGTAACTGTACAGTTCTGCAGCGAACAGGGCAAGGGCGAAGAGCCAGGCGTCCCAGTTCAGCGAAGCGGTACCCCGCCAGAGCAAATAGTACGCCCCCAGCACCAGATTTGTCACAACCAGAATTTTGATTAAGCCGCGCCGAAATGCAGCCCATTCTTCCTGCCCCCAATCAATGAGGCGTTGTCGCGTAGGAGCGGTGGATACGACACGCATGCCTCACCTCTTATCGCCGCCGCAACCAGCGAATGCGGATCACGAGGATCGTCGTCGCTACGAACGCAAGCAACAGGATCGCACCAACAACCTGCCAGGCCGGGAATCGTTCGAGCAAGACAACTTCAACCCGCGGCGTTAATGTCTGGGGTGGCGCTGCTAGCGGTGAGGACGACAACAGCACCGTAGGATTGGGATTGGCAGCGAGTTGGGCCTGATTGCCACGCAACACCTGTAACAATTCTCGTTCACGCAATGCCTGCACACCAAGCCGTAAACCATCACTATCTGCGGCATCGATCACCAGTACGTTCATACCGGCTTGCCAGGGAGACGGTACGATGCTCAGTGTTGCCGCCACAGTGCGCCCCGGACGATACACAAACGGTATATCGTTCGGAGGGTTGATCATAGCAATCAGCGGATGACGTTCACGATGACCCAGTACGGCCAATGGCCCACGCCGATCATCCCCGACCTCGTTCGCCGTCAGCAACAACGGCGGGCGCATATCACCGATTGCGGCCCAACGACCAACGGCTGCGGCCAACTCTAGCCCGGCATGCACATCACCCAATGTCGGCTGATCGGGCAGTATCAGGCGAGCTTCCCTATCGGCGAGCAACGTTGCCGGGAAGCGACCAAGATCATGAGCGGCTGCCGGATCGTTAGGTAAACGCCAGGCCGACGTCGGCTCAACTACAGCCCAGGCAGCCGAAGTATCCACTTCTTCACAACCAATATTCGGCAGATCGAGATAGAGCCGTATCTGAAGATTAAGCCAACGGATCGGCGTACCTTCGAGATCGCTATTAAGCAGATCGGCGGGCAATGCAAACCGATACGATTCGGGTGAATTGGTTTCAATACGCAGACGCTGTGAACCGAGTGTAATCCCGTTGACAATCGCCGTTACCCAAGAGGTTTGCGCTGTCAGACCAGCCGCCGCTGTAATGTGCAGATCGAGCGTTCCCCCTACTCGCAAATCCCAATGCGCCGGTCGCTCGAAAGCAATGTAAATTTGATGTTCGCCTGCACCTGTCACTTTTCGCCGCTCAACACCCAGTTGGGCAAAGCTAGCCGCGCCATCGCGCCATGCCGCTGCCCCTACCTGTGGTGGCGGTTGCGCAACGGCCACCACCGACATCGCCGGCAGTGGTCTGGTCAGCGCCAGCGCCGCCTGTTGCAGAGCAGTTGGGGTTGCTCCGGCTACCAGTAATCGCGGTGGCGAAGCAGGCGCCAGCGCCAACAAACCGTGTTCGGCCGGTACTTCCTGTCTGTCCACTTCATACGCTCTTCCGTTCCACCGTACCGATCCCCAATCGCCAGCCGGTAACGAAGCCAGGGCAACGACGATTGCCGGTGACCGGTCGGGAACCGTATCGGCTACCGTTAAGACGGGGTCTTGCCTGGCTAACGCTGCCCAACGACCAATCGCAAACGCAACCTGACCGGCAGCAGCACGAGTCGCCGCTTCATTCAACGGCGACAAGACAATCGTAGGCGGAGATCGCACTGTTGGCGCACTAAGAGGTAACGGCGCAAAGAGTGCAGCGAGATCGGCGAGTGTACCGGATTCAACCTGCCGTAGATCGATCTGCAACGTTGAATCGCCGTGGACAACTGTCCATAAAGCCGGATTTTGTACCTCCTCACACGCATCGTCAGTCAGACGCATATGCAGCCGAACCTGAATAAACAAACCCGGCCCATCGAAACCGGCTATCGGCAACGCGACCGACAGTTCGCCACCATCAGCGTTATCGGGTGTTAGTCGCACACTGCTTAGCGCACGTCCGTTCAAAACGACGCTCAATGTCGAACGATCGGCACGCAACAGTGGGGAATGCGTAAAACGCAACGTCAGCCGACCATCGCTCAGTGGACGCAGACCGGTTGGGATCGGAAAATAGTAGTCGAGCACTGCATCGATACCGAATGCAGTGCGGTCACCGTAGCCCAACTCTGCGAAGCGAAGTACTGTACCCTGCGCTGCTGTTGGCCCTGGGAAAACGAACAAATGAGCGAGGAGTAAGAGCACCAGACTGAAGCGTATTATGTTCTTGGCTGCCATACATCACTCTTCTGGAAATGTCCTATCACGCACCAATGCTACGACCGTCAAATCATCGGTCTGCGGGCCAAGGAGAGCAGGTACAGCCAGCAAACGATCAACAATTGCCGTTGCTGACATCCCATCGTCGAGCAGATCGTTGATTTGAAGCGGATCACGTGCCAGAGCAGGCCAAGGATCGAGCAACCCATCACTAAACAATATCAGCGCATCACCGGGCATCATCTTCGTCTCACCCTGTTGGTACGGTTCGTGGGCAAAGATACCCAACGGCGCACCACGTGGTTCAAGCCGGTCGAAGCGTCCACCATACCGACGAATAAAACCCAGGCCGTGACCGGCATCAACGAAGGCAAGCGAATGGGTGAGCAGATTCAACTGCAAATGACACAAAGTGACAAAGCTACTTGTCCGATCAAGATCGGCATAAAGCGCATTTACCGCATAGCGCATATTCACTTCCGGGGGGGTATCGCGTGCGACCGAACGGATCACAGCGCGAGTAGTGGTCATCAGTAGTGCTGCCGACATCCCTTTCCCCATCACATCACCGAACGTCAGATTGAACAGATGGGGTGCCGGAAAGTGCCAGTCGTAAAAGTCTCCGCCGACCTCACGCGCCGGGATACACCGCGCCGCAATACTGTACCCCGGCAAGCGTGGTATCTGTTGGGGGAGCATTTCAGCTTGAATCTGAGCTGCATGCTTAATTTCAGCTTCCAGTTCACGGCGCTTTTGATCAAGTCGGCGTTGCAACGCCATATTCTCACGTCGCAGCCGCAGGTTCGTCAGGGTACGATCAAGGACGAGCAACAATTCGTGGCGATCAATCGGTTTCCGCAAATAATCGTCGGCGCCGTGCCGGATGGCGTTGACAGCAATCTGCTCGGAACCGAATGCAGTGGTCATAATCACTGCCGGCTCCGGCCCATGCCGACGAATCTGATCAAGCACTTCCAGTCCGCTGATCTCTGGCATGAGAATATCGACCAGCGCTACATCAATATCACCCTCGGCAATGCGCTGAAGCGCTCCAGGACCACTCTGCGCGACTTCCACCCGATAGCCAGCCTCAGACAACCAGACCTGTAACAGGCGGCAGATGTCGGGATCGTCATCTACGACCAACACGACCGGCGCCTGACTGAAACGGGGCGCTGGCAACGGCAGAGTATGACGGAGCGGAGCCTGACCGATGGTTCTATCGGCAACAACCACCTGATTACGTCCATTCTGTTTCGCCTGATACAGAGCGGCATCAGCCTTTTCAATCAAAGCACCGGCATCCAGGCCCGTACTCCATTCTGCGACACCGGCAGAGAAGGTCACGCGCAACGGATCACCCTCGCGGTTAGCAAACCGCTCACGCAAACTATTAATGACCATTGCAGCACTGTTGGCGCGAGTATCAGGCATGACAATCAAGAATTCTTCACCACCGTAGCGCCCAACAACATCGGTTGCCCGCAACCGCTGGCGTAACAGACGGGCAAGACTTTTCAATACCCGATCACCTACCGGATGGCCGTACTGATCGTTCACGTGCTTGAAGTGGTCGATGTCAATCAAAACGACCGAGAGGGGTTGCGAAAGACGCTGTGCCCGCGCTATTTCGCGCATCAACAGCTCTTGCGTAACGCTATGATTGAAGAGGCCGGTCAGGCTATCACGCACCATCAGGCTACGCATCGTGCGCGCCCGTTGAATCCGCGAACTAACGGCGGCGACCAGATGATCCAGATTAATAGGTTTAGTCAAAAAATCATCACCACCCCGCGCCAGAGCTGCCAACTGCGCCGCTCGATCAGTCTCACCAGAAAGAAAGACAATCGGGATGCCGTGATACTCGGGTTGTTGACGAATAACAGCAGCCAGCTCCTGTCCATTACAGTCAGGCATATACATATCGAGCAAGATCAAATCGGGTTGCAGTTCAGCCAGCAAATTTGATGCCTGCATCGGATCGGTTGTTGACACAACGTGCATCCCGGCAGTACGCAGCGCAAGTGCGTAAACTTCGGCCATCAGGGGTGAATCGTCAACGACGAGCACTGTATATGGCTCACTATGCAATCGTTGGGTCATCTGATCGATGTGATCGATCAGCAGACCAATATCGATGGGACGAGTAAAATAGCCACGTCCACCAGCTCGTACCGCTGCCAGGCGTAAGCTAAAATCGGCGGAACTGGCCGTGAAGATTATCGGCAATCCTTCCCCGTACCGGTCGCGCAAGAGAGCGGCTGTCGTGATCCCACTTTGCGCGCCTTCTTGCAGATCGACATCGAGAATAACGAGCTGCGGATGTTGACGTTCCACGGCGGCCACAACATCGGCGCCACACAAAAAACTCTCGGTCGCATAGCCAAAATATGCGATCTGGCGAGTCAATTCAGCGGTCTCTTCAGCATTACGACCGGCAACGTAGATCAGAATTGCATCATGGACTGCCGGCTCAGCGGTGATAGACACCGACGATTGCAGCGTTCGTTCCCGCAGGCTCGTGAGCAGTCGATCCATCAACGGCACCAGATCAGGCCGTTCACCCATCGGATCGGCAGCGTTCACCCAGGCTTGTAGAGCAACATCAAGCGCACGTGCCGCCTCACTCACCTCCTTCAAGCCAAATGTTGCCCCTGAACCGGCCAGATTGTGCACAATCCGCTGTAACTGCGTCAGATCGCCTGCTGTCAGGATACCAGACTGCCACTGCGACCAGAGAGATTCAATCTGCGCCACCTTATTCGCAAGCTGATCAAGATACTGTTGTTGCAACGCGGCAAAACGAGCGTGCAGGTCGTTGACACTTGTGCTCATATTTTAGTTACTCCCTCGGCTAGACATAGCCGAGATCAGGCGACATTATGACGTTTCTGTTATCATACCCTATTGAACGTTATTTCACATGGGTAGTGATCCGGCGGTGGGAAATTCCAAATTACAAAATGCTAACACAAGTGGATTGTCGTACAGGGCTTGTTGGTCGATCTTGGTTGGGGTTGAGATATGAGGTTTTCAGAGATTTCTGCTTTTAGTCGCGTTTGCCAATGAACGTCTCTTTCACACCGGCCAGGTGCCGGTAATGACAAATCCGGCCCGGATTTAGTCGCGTTTGCCAATGAACGTCTCTTTCTCACCCGCAGGCACCCCGACCCGCACGGTTTCCCCGGGAGCGTGGGCTTTCGTCCCACGTTGTGCGGTACATAGACCATTGCTTGGCGCATCAGTACACCATCACCCCTGAGACCCGGTCGGGTGGTAAGCCCGCACCCACCGCTGCGGCGCGAGGCATGATTCAGAGAGATAACAGGATGTTGGGAAGATCACCATCGGAACCAGATGCTACAAACCTTGGCACGCGCTGCGGACGGGCTGGGTATCTCTCCATTCCACTCACTTCTCTTCCATCTATTCCATCAACGTTACCCGACAAGAAAAGACGTTGAAAAGCCTAAGATCGGGAACTTACCTTTCCCTCACTCCTCTTCCCTACCCTCTTTCTCCTCCACAGTAGTAAGCATTCTGATCTGCATTAGACATTGTTTATCTTTTTATACATCTTCTTTTTCCTTGAGCAAATCCGTTATACATCAATGATTTATTTTGTGCTACACTAGGAATGTGCCGAATATCACACACTGACGAGACAGAGGAGGTTACAGATGAGCTGGCGAGGTTCTGGAAGAAGCAGTTTCCGTTCACGCAGCAGCGGTAATGGCGGTTCTACCTTTTCGGGCGGAAGTGCTGGCGGCCCACCGCTCATTGTGATGATGGGTCTGGCATTTGGCGCAGGTTTGATTATGCTGATCGTGATGATTGCCTCCAATGCAAGCGCAGGTGGCTTTGTCGCTGCTGGCCCACGTCCTACGGCTATCCCACGTCCCACAGCTACCCCTCGCCCGACGCCTGCTCCGGCGGCTGCCCAACCGACGCGGCCTCCAGCAGCTCAAGCAGCAAATGCTCCTGGTGGCTCGAATGTAGTTGATGAGACACCAAACCGCACAATTGAAGTGCGTGCTGATCCAAATGCGTTAGCCTTCGTAGAGAAATCACTCTCTGTACCGGCAAATACTGTTGTGCGGCTTGATTTTATCAACGAGAATAATCTGGGCGTCCAACACAACTGGGTGCTGGTGAATGGCGGCGACGATGTGGCGGAGGCCGTGAATACTGCTGCACAGAATAATGCTGATGGCCTCTTTGTGCCGCCGCCTGATACACCGAATGCGCTGGCTTGGACGGCAATGCTCAATGCCGGTCAGACGGGAAGTGTAACCTTCCGCACACCACCGCCTGGGACGTATCTGTACATTTGTACGTTCCCTGGTCATTATCTGGCCGGGATGAAGGGAACGTTAACGGTTACTCAATAAGTTTAGACCTGTTTCCAAATATTCTTTGCCCGAAGATCAATTGCATTCCACCTTACCCCTTCTACTCCCATTTGGGAGTAGAAGGGGTTCAGGGTGAAGACGAGATTATCAGGTACGCTCGCACTGCGAAGCATCTTTAGACAAGCCAAGACAAGGTTCCGTATCATTCACGTTTATGCGGGCCGGAGGCCCGCGCTCCCAGGTGGGCTAGGTTCCGTTCATTCACGGTCAGATCAATATGCGGGCCGGAGGCCCGCGCTCCCAGGCGGATAAGGTTCCGTTCGTGCAC
>JAGHYT010000097.1:0-16677 GCA_017743535.1 Chloroflexus sp. | reverse complement strand
ACCTAGCCCCCCGCTTGCAGGGGGGTGGGGGGAGGAGGGTAAGGCGTGGCTTACAGCCGGTCAACAAACCCTACCGATGTAAATCAGGCAAATTGAGCGTCAGTGGACTGTGATCGATCAACGGCCGGAGTGGAGTAACCGAGACATAACCGGCCCGCACGGCGCCGTCGTCGGTATCGATGGCGAAGTCGGGGATGCGTTCACGGACAAACCGAAATGTGATTTGTGCTCGCTCAGCCGGGCCGGTGGGGTTGAGTTCAAGATCAAGATAGTGACCGAAGAAAAACTCCGAGAGTCGGGTTTGGAGAAATCCGCGCAACTCGGTTGGGGAAGCGACATGGGGAACATTGACGTTAAGAACCAGTGGTCCCTGCCCGCGAATCTGTTCGAGCAACGGAAAGAGCCGTTCCGCTGCATAAGCTGCGGTTGCCCACGGCATTGGCGCCGGCCCCAGATATTGTAAAGAGACAGCCATTGCCGGTAAACCCCATAAGGCGCCAATCATCGCTGCCCCGACGGTACCGCTTAACATCACGTTACTGCCACCGTTCAGCCCTCGATTGATACCGGAAACCACTGCATCAATTGGCGGTAACAGGCCGCTCAACATTGCAATCGTCACGCACCCGACTGGTGATCCGTTATGGGCAAAGGCTAGAATGCCTTCTAGTTCGGCAGGTGGAATGATAGCCCGCAATTCACGGTTGATCTGTGGTGGGAGTGCCATACTCATTGCGCTCTGTTCTTCCGCCGGAGCAACAACGCTCACCTTAGCGCCAGCCGCACGCATGGCTTTTGCGAGCGCCCATAATCCCGGACTATCAATTCCATCATCATTGGTAACTAACACATGCATAACGTTTGACTCCAAATAATTGTGTTTCGTTGCTGTACGCACTGTGTTGCGCAGAGCGGTTTATAGCTGCACGGCCAACTGCCGGTGTAGGTGGAAACTTGTCCCTGCCTGACGTACAGAGGTAGCGCGGGCAGGGCGGGCCGTGCTCCGCCGTTTCTACCGTTCAGCATATCATGCCGCGCTATGCTGAGCAATTGCTACTATGACCACGTTCCTGGCTGATTTCAGTATCTTGAGGGATTTTCAGCAGTGTTCGTGTCATCGATGCGGATGCTGGCGGCACTACATAAAGGGGTAAGGCGCCGCCTTACCCCTACGACTTACGATTGCTGAATGACCTGGATGATACGCATTGTTGCCCGCACACGATCTCACACAAGGGGAACCGTCTCATTCGTAACATCTGTCGGGGAGGCAGGATGCCTGATTATTGCCTCCCCTGGCCGTTTTTTTCGGACACGTCTCTGCTACCTACCCCGACAATGCAGTATCTCAGGTTGCGCTATGCTGAGCAATCGCGGCTTCGACAATTTCGCGGGTAACTTCGTTGAGGCCACGGGCCTTTGCGACCTGCTCGGCTGCTGCACGCAGAGTACGGCTGGCGCTGATACGGGCAAGGTAAGGTACCGCATCTAGGGCTGCGTTTAAGCGGTCGGTTGCTTCTTTCGTCCAGGGCATCGTCTCGGCAGTGGTTGGTTTTGGCGGGGTACCGCCTCCGGCGTTAACCGGCTCCACCGGCAGAAAGTTAATGACCGTCTCGTAAAAGCGATTTACCAGCTCTTGCATAATGTTAGCGGCACCGGCATAACCCATAAATGGCGTACCGGTTGTGCGTCGTACAACCGGTCCAGGGAAGGTTGCCGGAATGAAGTGTGTTCCGCGCGCATTTGCCTCTGCCAGATAAATCTTCTCGTTGATACTGCCGAACACGAAGGCCGGTGCTCTGGCGTGCAGGCGTTTTCGGATCTCGATATTATCCGGTTCATCTTCGAGTCGTGGTCGACCTGATACCCAGGCAATCTTCATGCCCAGTTCATCGCCGAGAAAGCTACGCAAACCGTCGGCATAACTGCGGGCTGCGACAATGGCACAGTCAACCGTCGCAAACCAGTCGCTCTGCGGGCCGCGCCACAGATCCCAGACCGGTTGCAGAGTCGTGCGCTTTTCACGCTCGATAAAGGCTTCTACCTGAGCCGGATCAATAGCGAGCAGTTGGCCCAGTTCGCGTAAGAACGCCGTTGTGCCGAATACACCGAACGGCGCAAAAAGGTATGGACGACCCAGGTCTTCGGCCAGACCACGACCAAATTCGCGATACATCACGACATTGACGGCTGCTTCCGCCAGTTTGGGCGTCGTCGCGATGCTGGCTTCGTAGGGATAAACGAGATTAATCTCGGCGCCAATGCCGGTTATCAACCGTTTAAGTTCGTAGAGATCACTGGGAGCATTGAAGCAGCCAAGCGTCGGCCCGATAATGTTCACGGTGCGCGGTCGTGGTTGAGTGTGCGGATCGACATGGGGCTTGCCGTATTGTTCCCAGGCAAAGCGTAATGCTCGCTCACGACCGATCCATTCATCCTGTTCGAGCGATTGGCTCCAGAAAAAGCGGGCATTGGGGTCGATCTGAGCAACGAGTTGGGCGTGATCGGCGCTAATCATCTCGCTTTCGGCGGTCGAGATGACCAGTAAATGTTTGCCTTCTAACATGCCCATCGTGCGCAAATCGTCGATAGTACGGATCAGGGCCTTTGCCGTGCCGTTGATCACATCCTCTTCACGGATGGAGGTCGGCGTCAGGTTGGCCATGTGCGGTAGCGCATCGGTGTAATCGGTCACCGCCATTCCCAGCAGATTGTAGCAGCCGATTGGAGCATCACAAACGATATGGACATCGGGGAAGCAGCCAAAGACCCATGAAGCACCCCAATAGCTGCTGGTGTCAGAAATATCACGGATCAGCGTAATGCTCATTGAAGGCCCTCCTGACGATTCTCACCTTCAAAGAACGCCAGCATACGGTCGTAGATCGGCTTGCGGTTGAGGAGATCGCGCACAAAATTGAGCGAAGCGATCATACCGCCAGCCAGAAAGAGAGGACGTACACTGAGAATGTTGGTGTAATACACGGCAGGAATACCCTTCTCTTTGGCGTAGGCAGCCAGCGTGGTCGTACCGATCACGAGATCGAACGTCCAGTGCTCCATGGCTGCTTTATCGTCTTCCAGGGTTTTACGGTAGATCACAGCCTGCGTGCCGTGGGCTTTTAACCAGGCTTCATCGGCAGCGGTAAGCGCACTTGGCCCGATGCTCGTGCTGACATACGGGACGTGAGCGCCACCCTCGATCAAGAGGCGGGCGTAGAGCATTTCGTTGCCTTCGTATCCCGACACCAGGATGGTTGCGCCCTGTAACGGTTTACTGGCCAGAAAGCCACGGGCTGTCGCTTCTTCTTCAGCCGCGACCCGCTCGACCACATCCTCATCGAGGTCGAGCGCTGCGCCGATGGCACGTAGCCAGGCCGCACTCCCCTCCGCACCAATCGGCGCACCACTGATCACAGCGACACCGCGTTCGCGCAGCACCCCAATCGTTTCCCGGTAGAACGGGTGCAACGCCGCGACTGCGGCGGCTCTACCGGCCTGGCGAATTTCGTCAACGTGCCGTCCGGGCAACGTTGTTACGACACGGCCACCCATCTTGCGCACGACGCCGTCGATCAGCAACGGATCGGCAGGGAATACTTCTCCGATCAAAGCTAGCGTACCCGGTTCGTGATCGCCGCCGGTATCGATAAATCGCCTCATCACGGCGGCCAGCGCGACATCTTTCGCTTCAGGATGCGAGTGGATGGCATACGCCGGTACACGCACCAAAATAACCGGTTTGCCATCGATCTCTTTTGGCAGTAGCTCTTCAGCCAGACCAGCAGTTTCGGCCACGCAAAGCGAAATAACCGGTATGAAGGTCGTATTTGCTGCCGTGGCGGCCTCGGCAATCGCGGCATTTGCCGCTTCCTGGACTTTCCCACTTGACAATTCTGCGGTGCCCAGTGCAGGCGCAACAATGCTCTTCCGCGCCGCGTAAAAATGGGTCACGAAGGTGAGACCGTACAGACAGCCGGTATCGGTGACCATTGCCGGTTGTGCACCCTCGATCCGCGTTAACACACGCAATGCGCCGAAGGCCGGACACATTGTTTGCGGATGCAGTTTGCAGGCGCCACCACGGAATGGTTCGCTAACAGAATCGGTGCCGGCCGGTGTCAGGGGGATGATCTCGGCCATACGAACTCCTCTGCCTGGATACAGCCGCTCTGCTGTACCCCAGGATGCTTAAAGATGACACGGACATCTGGTATTATACAACAATTTTCTTTCGTAATAGGTAATAGCGTGCGGTACTGAGGGCACAGCAGCGTTGTGGTACTACCCATCCGGCCACGGATCGGCGCTGAACTGGTCGTGAACTTCTTGCAGTTGCACGTCGGTGTAGCTGGCGTAGAAACTGCGCGTGACTTCCACGCTGCGGTGGCGCAAGATTTGTGAGACTTCGGCCAGGGAAACTCCCTCGTTCAACAGGTGGTAACCGACAAAGTGGCGAAAGGTGTGTGGCGTAACTTGACGTAATAACTCGGCTTCGTCTGTTTTACCTTCCCAGATCAGACGGTCGGCGAGCGCATTGGCGGCGCTGGTAACGATCCGCCAGCCGCTGATGCGCGAGAGGCGACTGCCAGCAGTGCGTGGATCGAAGGCGATGAAGAGCGGTTCGGTTGCCGATGGCCAGTGGCGGGCGGCGAGATAACGATGGAGGGCCTGTTCAGCGTGACGACGGATGAAGAGCGTTCCTTCCCGCCGTCCTTTCCCGCGAACAATCACACGTGGCAGGATGCGCCGATCACGGACGACATCACCAACATCGAGACTCAAGGCTTCAGAAATCCGTGCGCCGGTTGAGAAGAGGACATGCAGGAGCGCAGCGTTGCGCAGCCGGGTCAGCATCTGACGTTCGTGCTCTTCGCCGTGTGGTTTGTCGTAGAAGCGTACCAGTCGGCGCAGGTCGGGTGGGGTTGGCGCGACTGGGTCGGGTAGGCGAGGTAAAACCCGACTGACTTCCGGTCGGGCTGCGGCAATCCGAAACGAGATGGCTCCTTGCGAGTCGGCCAAGGCCAGAAATCCGAACAACGGACGGACATATGCGTGAATGGTGCGTTCAGAGAGGCGTTCGCGTCGGTCGGGGTGTTGGGTAGCTGCCCGCTGCGAGAGATCATAGCTGCGTTTACGCAGGGTACGGGCATAGGTTACCAGATCGGTGATTTGGAGATCACCCAAGCGGGTGCGTCCGTTTCGTTCGGCCCAGCGTACAAAAATCCGAAGGGCTGTTTCATAGCTGGCAATGGTTGGGCGGGCATGGTGTCGTTGCTGCTCGCGGGTGCGCTCATCAAGATCGTCGTCATCGTCGTCGCTATCAATTCCGGCACTCGCCAGGCGTGCCAGCCAGATCGCGCCAGCTTCGGCGATTGGTGTCTCTGGGGTTAATGGCTGTTCACTCAACTGAACACGTATCTCTTCTGGTTTCATCTGTCTGATCCTGTATTCAGTGTGTCATAAGATACCCACTGCGACAGCGCCGATGATCAGGATACCGGCGATGATCCGATAGTAGCCGAATAGCGTAAAGTTATTCGTCGCGACATAGCGTAAGAGCCAGCCAATACAGCCGTACCCTACAATCATAGCCACTGTCGCGCCGAGCAGGAGGCGGCCCCAGTCGTTACTCTGAATCTGGTCGAGACTGCCGATCAGATCGACCAGTGTCGCTGCGCCAAGAGTTGGGATAGCGAGATAAAATGAAAAGGCTGTGGCCGTTGGTCGGTCGAAGCCGGCCAGTAATCCTCCCACAATTGAAGCGCCTGAGCGTGAGACCCCTGGCACGAGCGCAAATGTTTGGGCAATGCCGACGATAAGGGCGCGGTGATTCGAGACGGTGGCAAAATCGGCGGCAGTTTGGCCGGCTGGTCGATGAGTGTCACGCCGTTCGATCCAGAGGAAGATGATCCCACCAATGATCAGGGTCGTTGCCATAGTCAATGGCGACTCGAACAGAACCCCCTTGATGAAATCGCGGGCCAGCAAGCCGATGGCTGCTGCTGGAATGAAGGCCAGTATGACCCCTAACCACAGTTTCCGTGCCGTTGCTACCATGATGGGTTCGCCGCGCCCGATCAGCGCGCCTGCCTGGGCCAAGAGATCGCGCCCGTAGAAGATCAAGACTGAGCAGACCGTACCGAACTGGATGGCGATTTCAAAGGTACCGCCGATACTCCCTTGGTAGTTGATGAGTTCACTGACCAATAAGAGGTGTGCGGTCGATGAGATCGGCAGCCATTCGGTAATCCCCTGCACAATACCTAACAGAACGATTTGCCACCAGTCAGGGTTATCGGGGACGGTTATCAACAGGGTGAACGTCAACAGAACACTAAACCCGATCAATAGCCCTGAACGAGGAAAAGTTAGCGATTGTGCTTGCATTGTAAGTGGTTTCTCCCTAGTTTATAAAGACAATTTTGACTATTACAGTGCTGAGTCCACTGCAAAAACTCACCACGGAGCACACAGAGCGTCTAAGATTTATGAATAATTAAGGATAATTTTTGGCCATTGAGCGCATGGAGAAAAAATGTTCACAACCCTATGTTCAATGAAAGATAAAATTATCTTTAGTCTCTGTGATCTCCGTGGTCTCTGTGGTGAGAAGATCACCTTTTTGCAGTGAAGTCAGTGTTGCGATCAGCTATATTTCGCGCATCACCAGCTCGATTGCTGCGGCCATGGCGGCAATTGTGGCGTGGATGTCCTCTTCGCTATGCACAGCCGAGACAAAGCCGCTCCGTCCACGCATCAAATCGACACCGTTTAGGTGAAGAGCCATACGCAGCAGGCGCAGTAATCGTGGATCGCCACCCCGTTTGAGCGTGGCGAGTGGTAAATTGCGTGGAATCTCACCCGGTACCAGATCGGTTGTCGGATCAACGAAAAGGTGAAAGATGGAACCATCACCAAAGGCTGTCCAACCTCGCAGCCGATACGATCTGAAGAGTTCATTTAACATCTGAACCAGCATTGTCCCTCGCCGGGCAGCAATTGCGCCTGGTTCACCGGTCGCGACTGCGCGGAGCATAGCAATACCCGCTGCTGCCGAGAGGGGATTGGCATTAAACGTGCCTTGCTGACGGATGCGACCACGTGGCCCGTGCTCGTCATGGGCCAGGAGGTCGAGCAGTTCTGCCCGACCGGCAAGCGCACCGCCAGGCAATCCACCGGCCACGATCTTCGCCAGACAAACCAGATCGGGTGTCACCCCGGCCCGTGCACAGGCGCCACCTGGTGTCACCCGAAAGCCGGTGACCACCTCATCGGCAATCATGATCACACCGTAACGGTGCGTAAGTTCACGCAAACCGACCAGAAAATCAGCCGGTAGCGGAATGGAGCCGTATGAGGCGCCGGTGGGTTCGAGGATCACAGCCGCGATGTCGTTACGAGTAGCCAGTGTGGCGGCAACCTGATCGAGATCCGTTGGCAAAATGATCAGACTATCCAGCGTTGATGGTAATACACCACGATTGGGGTCATCGGGATCAGCACCTGGGGCGAGCGCATCGTGCCAGCCATGGAAATGACCGGCGAACCGAATGAGTGTGTTCTTACCGGTGGCTGCCCGGGCAATGCGGAGCGCGAGCGTGGTGGCTTCGCTACCAGAGGCAGTAAAGCGGACACGTTCGGCAGCCGGGATCAGCTCAACGATCAAATCAGCCCATTCCAACTCAAGCCGATGGCTGGCGCCGAGATGGGTCGCTACCGGAGCCTGTTGGGTAATGGCGGCCACGATAGCCGGATGACCGTGTCCGAGTAAGAGTGCACCGTGGCCGCACCAGTAATCGATCATCCGATTGTCATCAACATCCCACTTATACGGCCCATCAGCACGTTCCATGAAGAGAGGAAACGGATCGGCGTAACGGCCATCGTGGGTTGCGCCACCTGGAAAACGCTGATACGCACGCTCGGCCAGCACCGCTGAACCGGCGAAGCGCTGACGGTATTGCTGTTCAAGTGACATCGTTACATCCCTATACTCAGACGGTAAATCAGAGCCGATGGCAAGCCGTAATCGCGCATTTGTTCCTGGGTTTGCTTGATATCGTAGGCTACCCGCTTGAAAGTCAACGTTTGCCGTTCGGTATCAAAAATTGCGTATGCCGCTCGGGGATCGTGATCCCGTGGTTGCCCGACGCTACCGGGATTGACAAAGTAGCGTGCGTCGTCGGTAAAGTTCAACTGGCTGTCTGCTTCTGGTACAATCCGTTCACATCGCCGGTCATCGCGTGAACAGCGAAAAGCGAATTGAACATGGGAATGACCGATAAAGCAGATCGATTCAGTAAACCATTCGAGGTTGGCCAAGGCTTGCGAAGGCATGAGTAAATATTCCCAGACCGGCTCACGGGGGCTGCCATGGGCCAGGTAGCATTGATGGTCGGCGCTACAGGCAGGAGGTAGTGGCAGCAGCCATTCGCGATTGGACGGCTTGAGTTGCAAACCGTTCCAGAGATTAGCTCGCCGTGCGTCCGGGTTGAAGTCGTCGAGACTAATCTTACCAAGACAGGCCAGATCGTGATTGCCGGTGAGTGTAATCATTGCATGTTTCCGGATCAGTTCGACGCATTCGTTTGGCGCGGGGCCATACCCTATGGTGTCGCCTAAACACCATAGGGCATCAAATGATCCGGCATCGGCTAACACCGTTTCAAGAGCAACGATATTTGAGTGGACATCGGAAAGAACGACAATTCGCATAGATATATTTTGACGATGCTCGCGGCCAGATCGTATAATTGGCAGCGACCCGGTTGTGAGGAGCGTCACCGTTATGGTTGAACCGTCAGGACACTGCCCATATCTAGGCTTAAAACAAAATCAAGCGATTCGCTTTGCCTCGCCAACTCCGGAACATCGTTGTTATGCAGCCGGACAGGCACAAGAGATTCCGCTGTTTGAACCAGATTATCAGGTTCGCTATTGTCTATCAACCAATCATGTTCGTTGCCCATTATACACGGGGATGCCATTACCTACAACATCACCAACAGCTCTTCAACCGGCAGGGATGTCGCCGGCGGTAGTAAGTTCTCCTCTTCCTTCATCTTCACCGAGTGGTTTACGACTCTGGTTAGCCGGGTTGACACCACGTGATCGGCTGATCTATACCATGCTGCTATCGGTAGCAGTGCTGGCTCTGATCGGGTATGCGTTGGGAGGTGTCGCGTATGTCAGCACAATGCTCAACTCAGCCGGTGCACCCACCGCCGCGATACCGGTTGATGTGACCATTTCATCGTTATCACCGACCAGGGCTGAACCTGAGTCGTTTGCCACAGCGTCACCAACGATGATCGCCTCACCAACGCCAACCATTACCCCATCTCCGACGGCGACCCCATACGAGTTAATTCCGGTCACCAATACGCCAACCGTGCCGATCTTTGTTCCACCGCCACCGCCGCCACAGTCATTGCCAACGCCAACAGCTACGGTCTTCGTCGAGCTACCAACAGAGCTGCCGACAGAGCTACCAACAGAGTTGCCGACGGAAGTACCGACAGAGTTGCCGACAGAGCTACCAACAGAGTTGCCGACGGAGGTACCGACAGAACTGCCGACGGAGGTACCGACAGAACTGCCGACGGTGCTGCCGACAGAAGAGGTTGTGCTTGAGGCTTCGCCGACTCCAGAGCCGCAGCGTACCGTTGTGCCGTAAGGCGAGAGTAGGTGCAGTTTTTCCTGCCGGGCAGTGGTCGTGGAGGGAATAGAACAGACTCTATAACGAACCACAGAGAGCACAGAGAGCACAGAGTGCGAGGTGGAGGGAATAGAACAGACTCTATAACGAACCACAGAGAGCACAGAGAGCACAGAGTGCGGGGCGGAGGGAATAGAACAGATTCCAGAATGCACCACAGAGCGCACAGAGAACACTGAGCGAGAGGTGGAATGATCGTTTCCGACGGCTAATAGCTGCCGCTTTCCTAGCTATCACTAGGAGTGTGAAATGTGCACTAGACGCAATGTTTCGGTACACCCTTACCCTGTTGATGGTGTTGGCTGCGTTACCTGGGCTGTTTCAAGCTGCTTGATCAGTTGATCGGCAATGTACAGAATCTGTTGGACGAACGGATGTTTTGGTTGTTCAAGGATCAGCGGCGTACCACGATTAACTGCGGTTACCACCGGTTGCCCACCGCTCATCACGTGAAAGTTAACCTTGCGCCGTAATACCCGCTCAATCTCGTTTATCCCTATACCTACCCCCGAATTAGCTCGGTTCAGGACGATGCTAATTGCACGTTGGTTAATTCCCAGTTGACCAGCTAAACTTAGAAACATACTGGTGTTTTTCAGTGGACCTATTTCGGGGGTAATCACCAGCAGAACATAATCGGCTCGGTCAAAGACTGATAACGTGCGATCATCGTAGCTTGTCTGACAATCCACTACCACATAATCGGCGCTAACCGCCAATAAATCGAGAATACGGGTCATGTGATCAGCATTGACCAGTTCGGACTCTTCAGGGCGCGGCGGCGCCAGTAGCGCCTGTAATCCTGATGGATGGGTGAGCAATACCTGATTAACCATCTCGCGCTCAAGTTCGTCGCTGGTGCGTACCATATCGACAATACTGCGCGTCGGCGCAATATTGAGATGGACGGCCACATCGCCGAAGGTGAGATCGGCATCGACAATGACGACCCGACGACGGGTACGCAGACGTAGTGCCAGCGCCAGCGACACAGCAATGGTCGTCTTACCGACACCGCCTTTGGCGCCGAAAACAGTAATAATCTTCCCGCGCGGTAGTGGCGTAGCCGGGGCTTCACTGGTGATCCGTGTCAGCAGGTTTTTCACCCGGTAAACCAACTCTTGCGGTTCAAAGGGTTTGGCCAGGTAATCGTTGGCGCCCGCCTCGAATCCGGCAATCTTGGCGCTAATATCACCCTGAGCGGTCAGCATCAAAATAGGTAATGTCTTGGTGAGCGGATGCTGCCTCACCCGCTTGCACAGCGTATAACCATCGATACCGGGTAAAAGCACATCACAAATCAGCGCGTCGGGAGGAGTCTTGTAAATCTGCTGTAGTGCCTCTTCCCCACTGGTTGCACGCCGTACTTCATAGCCGGCACCACGCAGCATTAATTCCAGCATCTCGGCCAGGGTATCGTCATCATCAACGATCAGGAGAGTTGGCGGTTTCATTTAATTGCTCCTCTCAGATGCAGCCAGTCTATTGAGCAATGCCTGTAACGTGCCGGCAGCTAATGGAACAAGCAGGTAGTCGTCGGCGCCAAACGTCACAGTCGTAGCAGCGCGTGGTTCTGCGGTAGCCGGTGCAATGGTTACAATGCGCGCATTGGTAAAATATTCGCGCAACTGTACCAGCTTCGCCGTGTGTGTCCCTTCAATCTGGGTCATATCAACCAGAATGAGGTTAGGGGGAGTCGGTGACTTGTATTTCAGTGCATGTTCAACATCGTTGATCATATCGTACATGAAGCCCCGTTCGCTGAGTGACTGGCGTAACAGACGACGTTGAATTCCGTTTGAACTGATGATCAGTGCGCGCCAGACTGTTTCGGTTTTGGTCGTTGCGGTATCTTTTGCAGTAGCAAGAACGAATGGTGGCGCATCGTCACGATGAGCGTCAACGATCACGCGATTGCGCCCGGCACGTTTGGCCTGGTACAGGGCAGCATCGGCGGCCTGCATCACCCCGACTTGACTCCGATGGTGGGGGTATCCGGCAATGCCGGCACTGAAGGTCACGTTAAACATCCCGTTTGGCCCGTAGTGGCGTAATGCGGCAAAGCTGCTGCGTAGACTGTCGATCAGGGTGCGGGCTTCGGTCAGCGAGGTATTGGGTAGAGCAACCAGAAACTCTTCACCGCCGTGGCGCCCGATCAAATCGCTCTGGCGCAGACGTTGTTGCAACAGACGGGCGAAGCTGCGTAACACCTGATCCCCTATCAGATGCCCATACGAGTCGTTGACCCGTTTGAAATGATCAATGTCGATGATCGCAATCGAGAGTGGCTGTTGCAGGCGTTCGGCGCGGGCGAATTCACGCGCTAGCTCTTCTTCAACTGCCTGATGGTTAAGCAAGCCGGTCAGACTATCGCGTAGCAGGAAGCGTTGGAGATAGCGGGCGCGCACCGCACGCGCTGAGATAGCTGCAACCAGGTCTGTCGGAGTGATTGGCTTAGCGAGAAAATCGTCGGCACCGAGCGATAACGCTGCTTGTTGTTGGGTTCGATTCGTTTCGGCTGAAAGAAAGACTATGGGCATTCCAACATAGCGATCTTGTTGACGAATAATGCTGGCTAATTCTTTACCGCTACAGATCGGCATATACATGTCGAGAATAAGGAGATCAGGCCGAAATACCTGTAAATGATCGAGGGTTTCACGGGGATCGGTAATAGCCCGGGCATGGATGCCCGCTACTTCGAGTTCGCGGACACAGCGGTTTCCAAAATCGGGGTCATCATCAACAATGAGCACGCGCAAGGGTATCGGTTCTTCGTTGCCGGTCAGTCGATCCAGCGCATTAATGAGCTGCCCGGCATCAACCGGTTTGGCAAAGTAGGCGTGACCACCACTGCGCACAGCAGCCAGCCGGGCATTAAAATCGTCGCGTTGTGAAATATAGATGACGGGTACAGGCGCAGTGCGCTCGCGCTGAAGCGCAGCAATTGCTTCGATACCGGACAGATCACCTGATGGGAATACAATATCCATGATAATTGCTGCCGGGTTAATTGCCCGCACCAGCGTTGGCAGACCCTCAAGAGTCGGTTATCAGATGGGTGTCGTAGTTGAAAAGCCGTAATTGTTCGGCAAGTGTGTTAGCGTACTCACGATCATCTTCAACCAGAATGATCGTGCGTGGGAGCTTATTGGTCTCACGCGGAATGGACTGCTCCAGCTCTGGTGTGACGGAGGCGACGGTCGGTGCATGTTCCACTGGTGGTGCTGTCGGTGCTGAGGATGCGGTCGTCGATAGCTGGGAAGTGTCAGCAGGTGGTGTCTCAGTGGTGAGCGGTTGATCTTTATGCACCATCCTCTGCAACAGAGTGACTTGGTGTGCTAGATGTTGACGGGTAACAATATCTGGCAGGTGATCGTGCTCCAGCCAGGTTTGCAAGCCAAGATCAATCTCATGGGCCACCGCACCGAGATCGGCAAAGCCAAACATGGCAGCCGATCCAGCCAGTTTGTGAGCAAGTTGGCGGACTTCCAGCCCAACCGACTTGTCCCACTGGCTTTGTTCGAGGTGTTGCCAAGCGCTAAGAATTGCCGCCACGCGCTCGGCAATCTGTGCTGCGTAGCGTTGACGCAGCGCGGCAAACTGTTCTTTAGGATCGGGTTTCATTGGCTTTAACCCAAATGTCTGCAACCTGTGCCGATAGAGTCATGGGATCAAAAGGTTTTGAGATAACGTCAGCCGCCCCCATTGCCAGGTACTGTTCAATCTCGTGACGCTGCACACGAGCGGTCATGAAGACAACCGGCGTGTGGGTCAGAGATGGCTTCTTGCGTAATTCCATCAACGTGGTTGGCCCATCCATGCCCGGCATCATGACATCGAGCAGGATCAGGTCAGGCGCAAATTGTTCGGCGACGGCCAATGCTTCTTTGCCCGAACTGCACATTTGAACGGTGTAGCCGCCTACCGCCTCCAGAGCCAGTTGAGCGACCATCTGAATATCGGGATCATCCTCAACGAAGAGTATCTTCTGCAAAGACGTCACAATGGTTCCTCCTTATATCGTTTTTGGTGTCTGATCGAGCAGGCGAGTTACAGCCGTGATCAGTTCAGTATTGGTGGTTCGTGATTTGACCATGGTTACGGCAACGCGACTGGCGATCTCTGGTTCTAGATCACGGACTGAGAAGAGAATGATCGGCAGCGGTGGTTGCTGTTGCTCAATCAGTGGTAAGAGTTCGATCCCGTTGCCATCGGGTAAAATCTGATCGAGAATCACCAGATCAAATGACTGTTCTTTCAACAATGTTTGTGCCTCGCTGATCGTCGAGGCCGTCGTTACATCAGCGATCTTATCGAGCAAGAGACCAATAATTGCCGCTACATCGCCATCATCTTCGACATGCAGAATATGTGGTCGGGTAGCTCTGGTGCGTTGTACTGCCCGCCGTAAGGCGGTTAGTAGTCGTTGTTGATCAATTGGTTTTGATAACCAGTCTACCACATCTCCATCAGCGTTGTTCAGCATTTGTTCTTCACCGGCGCGTGCCGATACCACAACAATTGGCAGATGGCGGGTATGTGATTGTTGACGAATCTCACGGATGAATGCTCTGCTATCTTCGTTGGGCCAGATCAGGTCGAGCGTAAGTGCACGGTACTCGTGCTGATTGAGGAGATTACGCGCTTCAGCAAGCGAATAGGCGACATCGGTTGCATAGCCCGCCTGTTGTAAGATCAGCGCGAGCAGGGCGGCAATATCGGGATCATCCTCGCAGATCAGGATGCGGGGTGCATGCGATTGGGCTGGTGGAAGTGATATGGTAGCTGTATGCGGACGATATTCGGCGAGATCGACATAAAATGTTGTTCCCACACCGGTTGCGGTCACGAAGCCGATCTGTCCGCCGTGACGCTCAACAATTGCGCGGCTGATGCTCAATCCCAGCCCGGTACCACCCTGCTGGCGGGTATTTGACGAGTCGGCCTGGGCGAACTTCTGGAAGATACGACTGCGGAATTCAACGGGTATGCCTGGCCCGTAGTCGGTGACGGTAACGCGCAGTCGGCCATGCGGTTCTCGGCCAATGGCAATTTCTACCTTGCCGCCAGGAGGCGAGAATTTGATTGCGTTGGAGATAAGGTTGGTAAAGACCTGCGTGATACGGTCGGGATCGGCATAGACCTGCACACCGGGCAGGGTCGCAGTGAGTTCGAGCGTTACATCATACTGCTGGGCAAAACCACGGTTGGCTTCAATGGTTTGTCTGAGCAACTCGTCGAGCACAATGGGTTGAAACTTAAAGACCATCTTGCCCGATTCGATCTTCTCAATATCAAGAATATCGTTGATCAGACGTATCAGCCGCTCACTGTTTTTCAGGGCAATATCGATCATCGATGCTGCCCGTGGTGGTAATTCACCGACCACACCACCAGCTAGTAAGCCAAGTGAACCTCGGATCGAGGTGAGCGGCGTGCGCAGTTCATGTGAAACCACAGCGACAAACTCATTCTTCATTCGTTCGATAGCCCGCCGTTCGGTGACATCGCGGAAGAACCAGACGCGGCCGTAATACTCGCCTTCGGCGCTGATGACCGGTGCACTGTAGCGTTCGAAGGTACGACCGTCTTTCAATTCAATTTCAGCTTTGCCAGTCAGTTGGGGATTCGCATAGAGTTCTTCAATCTCATTCCGTACTCGTTCTGGTTCGCAAACCTGGGCCAGCATTTTCTCCATACTGACTGCACACGTTGTTGCATGCACCGGCAGCTCAGTAAGATGCCACATTTCCAGAAAACGCCGATTGGCGTACAGCCAGCGCCGATCAGGTGAAACAACCAGGACGCCATCGGGTGAGGCTTCAGTCTGACATTCGAGCAGGGTCTTCTGAAAGCGGAGTTCACGTTCGGCATTGCGACGGGCGGTAATGTCGTGGAAGCTGGCTACTGCAGCGTATACCTGACCGTGATCATCGCAGAGTGGCTGTGAATTGATCGATATCCAGGTCAGTTCTCCATTCGGCTTGTGAATGCCCATAATGACATCTTGTTGCGGCTGTCCGGTGGTCAGTGACACCATAATCGGATGTTCTTCACCGGGGAAGGGGCTACCATCTTCACGGATTGCCTGCCACCTCGGATCGAAGCTGGTACGACCGATCAACTGATCATAGCTCAGACCAAGAATGCGTTCAGCACTGGCATTGCAGGTCTCGATGATGCCAGATTTATTCATCACCACGATACCCTCGCTCATCGCAGTGATCACTGAACGGTAGCGCGTTTCACTGGCGCGTAACTGTTCTTCGCTCTTCTTGCGGGCAGTAATGTCGAAACGCACGGCCAGATAGCGTTCAGGTTGACCGTCCTCGCCGATGAACGGGACGATCGTTGTATCGACCCAGAAGAGATGACCATCTTTGGCCCGGTTGCAGATTTCATTTCGCCAAATCCGACCGGCTTTGATCGTCTGCCAGAGATCGGCAAAAAACTCTGGTGGGTGAACCCCCGACTTGAAAATGCGATGATCCTTGCCGATCAACTCATCGGCCCTGTAACCGGTGATAGTACAAAAGCGTTCATTTACTTCCAGAATACGTCCTTCAGGATCAGCGATGGAGAGAATTGTCGATTGATCAAGCGCATTCATGACATCACGGCTCTCCTTGAGAGCGGCGCGCAGCATTCGCTCCATCTCTTTCTGATAAGTAATGTCGGATTCGATAGCAATAAAACGAATGAGGTTATGCTGGTCGTCGTAGACGGGCGAAATAGTAATATCTAGCCAGTATGGTCGGCCGTCTTTGGCATAGTTGACAATTTCAGTCTTGATCGACTCGCCATTGCGAATAGCCTCGCTCATCATCGCTACCGTCTCTGGATCGGTCTCGGCGCCTTGTAAAAAGTCACCAGGCTTGCGACCAACGACTTCATCCAGGGTGTAGCCAGAGATACGGGTAAAGCCTTCATTGACCCACTCGATGTACCCTTCG
>JAGHYT010000096.1:0-16733 GCA_017743535.1 Chloroflexus sp. | reverse complement strand
GAGAAGTCCGCGCACCCAGGCCCAGTGCCGGATGCGGGCGAGAAGTCCGCGCACCCAGGCCCAGTGTCGGATGCGGGTGAGAAGTCCGCGCACCCAGGCCCAGTGCCGGATGCGGGCGAGAAGTCCGCGCACCCAGGCCCAGTGTCGGATGCGGGCGAGAAGTCCGCGCACCCAGGAAAGCGGTTGGGGAGCACTTGACACGTGTACAGCAGAACGGTAGACTAAAGACACGACCGCATTCCTTCCCATTGAGACGCCGTGCATGACTATATGGAACATCAACTACCGGCCAACGTTCATCATCACCGCCGGAAGTTCTTCTGGCGGGTTATGGAATGGTTGCTGGTAATGTTTGCGCTTGTCAACCTGGTAGGTTTGCTGGGCTATGGTGCGATACTGATCTTCGAGCGTACCCTGGCTGAACGCATTTACCCCAACATCAGCGTGCGCGGTCTCCCAATCGGTGGCATGACACGAGCCGAAGCACGAGCTGCTCTGCAGCGTCGTTACGCTGATTTCCTTGCGACGCCGATAACGCTCTCGTTCAACGATCAGATTTGGCGACCGGCTGCCGAAGACCTTGGTCTGAGTCTAGCTATTGATGAGGCTCTTGATACTGCATTTGCCATTGGTCATCAGGCAGATCGGTCAGCGAACCTGCGTCTAGCAGCCGCAACCTGGCAGTATGGCGTTGATTTGCCGATCCGTCTTACCTTCGATCAGCGGGTTGCACAGGCAACCCTCAAAGCTATTGCCGCTGAAATTGATCGGCCACCGCAGAACGCCAGCGTCGATTTGAGCGGAAGTACGGTCATTGTCGGCCTTGAACAATGGGGTCGTCAGATGTTGATCGATGAAACCCTAGCTGATATAGCTGCGGCTGTGCAAACTCTGCAACCGCAAGAGGTTACAATCCGTACCCGAATCCTCGAACCGGTCGTTCGTGATAGCGATCTTGCCCCAACAGTGAGCGAATTGCGTCTGCTCCTCAGTGGCCCGCTTCGGCTGGAAGGTCGGGGTGGACGATGTCAACCCGAATGTCGCTGGGAATGGTCACTCGATCAGATTGCTTCCTGGATCAAACTACGCAGAATGATCGCCATCGATGGGCGTCCGGCACTGGCCGTTATGATTGATCAGGCTGCTATTCGTGCTATGTTGAACCCTATCGCGGCCACTCTACGGGAAGAGGGTGGGTTACCGAGAGTAGACTGGAACAACGGTGATTTGCGAATTCGTACTCCTGGCACCCCCGGTCGTGGGCTGGCAGTTGAAGAGGCGCTTGCCCGAATCAACGCTGCTCTTTACAGCAACGAACGGACGGTTATCCTGCCACTTCGTGATCTGCCACCACCGGTTACTGCCGAAAATCTAGCGATGCTCGGCATCAGAGCACCGGTTGGCGTGGGAGTCAGCTCATTCCGCAACTCGGCTGACTACCGGATCACAAATATTCAGGCGGGTACCCGACAGATCGACGGAGTCCTCATACCACCCGGCGCTACGTTCTCATTCAACACCACCCTTGGGCCGGTCACCGCCGAGCGTGGCTTCGTCGAAGGCTACGCCATCGTTGACAATCGAACGCAAAAAGAGTGGGGCGGCGGGCTTTGTCAGGTCAGTACAACCGTCTTTCGCGCAGCCTTTTTTGCCGGCTTACCCATCACCGAACGGCATGCCCATTCGTTTCGCATCGGTTGGTATGAAGAACTCGGTGAACCACCCGGTCTCGATGCTGCCATCTTTACCGGTGTCAACGACTTGCGCTTTGTTAATGATACCGGGGGGTGGTTGCTCTTGAGTGGGACAGTTGATCTCCGTCGTCAACAATTGACGATCACTCTCTACGGTCAGCCAACCAATCGACGGGTCGAGTATACCTACCGTATTCTCGAACGAATGCCCGCACCGACCCAACCGGTGTATGTTGATGATCCAACGCTACCCAACGGCGTGGTTCGGCAAACTGATACCGCTCGTGATGGACTACAAGTTGAGATCTATCGCACCGTCTACGTAGGAGATCAGGTACATCTCCGTGACACTATCCCCACGACATTTCAACCATGGCCCAACATTTTTGTTCGGGGCACCAAACGCTAATGTTTCGTTAGCATGATAGCACAGCGACACTGCGCCCCGATTCACCTCGCCGACAGGTTGACGATCTCTGCTATACTAGAATTGAGTTGTTTGAGCAACTATTCTCGTGAATAATATCACGACTGAAGATAACGAAAGGTAACTCAGAATGAAAGCGCGCGAGATCATGACCCGCAATGTGATTTGCGTCAACGATGATGCCACTGTTGAAGACGCGGCCCGTCTGATGACGCGCAACCGGATCAGTGGTTTGCCGGTTATCAATTCCCATGGCATGCTGGTTGGCCTCGTCACCGAACATGACCTGATTGCCAAAGAAGGACGTACCGTCAAAGAAATCATGACGCGGAGTGTCATCAGTGTGAGCGCCGACACCGAAGTCGAACATATCCAACATCTCTTGACCAACCAGCGCATCCGACGGGTACCGGTCGTTGAGAATGGGAAAGTGGTTGGAATCGTCAGCCGTTCTGATCTTGTGCGCCAGATTGCTATGCGTTGGGTTTGCGGGGTATGTGGTGAGATTGTACGTACCCTCGATCCACCTAGGCATTGTCCACGCTGTGGCGCCGACACCCATGCCTTCACGCGCGAAGTCGTGCCACCGGGGATGTAATGACCGTCTGCAAACCTAACAACCTTAAGCAGGTAAGGACATCCCCAACCTTTATACCGGCTCGTGAATCATCGGCGAAGCATGGTAATGCGGCACAGAACAATTGCAACGAAGCCACGACTGTCGCGTTTGTAGAGGTACTCGTGTAAAAAGCATTGTGTCAATCAGTTTTGCGATACCGTCATTGCTTGTCAGAACGGTAACCCTTACACGATACCGGATAGAGCGGGTGCTTCTTACCTGTTTGAACAATCTGCCTTCGTCGGTATCAGGCGCAAGCCTAAACCTCTGGTTTGGGTAGCACCTAGAGCGCAACCCACACTCGCGGGAGTGTGGTAGCAATAACAGATGGCGCACCAAACCGGCTCATATCCCCTTCCTGCCGGAGCGGAACGCCCAGCACAAGAGAGGAGACCACAACAATGGCCGAAGTTGCCGAAACGACTCAACCACTGCTTGAGCGTGCTACTGTCGATGAATTGAAGCACTACTACTACCAGATGCTTCTGTTACGACGTTTTGAAGAGCGCGCCGGCGAGATGTACGTGAAAGCCAAAATTGGCGGGTATTGTCACCTCAATCTTGGCGAAGAGGCTACCATCGTTGGCTTGATGGCAGCGCTGACTCCCGACGACTATATCTTCACCAATTATCGCGAGCACGGTTACATTATTGCCCGTGGTGTACCACCCGGCCCAGTAATGGCCGAACTCTTCGGTAAAGAGACCGGTGTATCCGGTGGTCGTGGCGGATCGATGCACCTGTTCGACCGCAAGACCAACTTTATGGGTGGCTATGCCATTGTTGGTGGACAGGTGCCATTGGCCGTGGGTGCCGCCTACGCGCTGCGTTATCAGAATAAGCCGGGTGTGGTCGTTGCGCAAATGGGTGATGGAACCACCAATATTGGTGCATTCTACGAGTCACTCAATCTAGCTAAACTCTGGAAATGTCCGGTGCTCTTCTTCATTGTCAATAACGGCTACGGTATGGGCACTTCAGTGGAAGCCGGTTCATCAGAACCCGATCTATGGAAGAAAGGTGCATCATTCCGCATTTACGGTGAGCGTGTTGACGGCACCGATGTGCTCGCGGTGCGCGATGTCGTGCGCCGATTACGAGCACGAGCCGAAGCCGAGGGTGAACCGGCGATTATTGATGCGGTTAGCTTTCGTTTCCGTGGTCATTCGGTTATTGACTCCGATCGCTACCGTGATCCTGAAGCAGTCCGCCGGGGTCGCGAATTGTACGATCCGATCCGAAAATTTGCCACGCTCCTGCTTGAGCACGGCGTTATTGATGATGCCTGGCTTAAGGCGGTTACCGAACGGGTTGAACGCGAAGTACAGGAGGCAATTGATTTCGCCAACAACAGTCCCGATCCGAAGTTTGAGGATCTCTACAAGTATATGTATGCCACACCGGTACCAAATACACCAACGACCGAAGATGCTATTCGTGCGGTAAAGATCAATCACGGTGAGTTTGACGTATAGCCGGTTATAGTGGAGTGTCATCCGCTTTCCCGATGTTCCGTGTGGTGTAGCGGATGTTGCATGGACTAAAGAGGTTGTTATGCCTGTTATTACGTATCGCCAGGCCCTGAATGACACCCTTGGCGAGGAGTTAGCCCGTGATCCAAATGTCTTGCTCATGGGTGAAGAGATTGGCGTGTTTCAGGGTTCGTATCGGGTCACCGAGGGCTTGCTGGCCGAGTTTGGCCCCAAGCGCGTTGTTGATACCCCGATTGCGGAAGAGGGATTCGTTGGAGTCGCTATCGGCGCTGCGATGCTCGGCCTGCGTCCGGTGGTCGAGATAATGACGATCAATTTTATCCTGGTCGCCATCGATCAGATCGTCAATCACGCGGCGAAAATCCACTATATGTTCGGTGGGCAGGTCAGTGTGCCGCTGGTGATCCGAACACCTTCAGGTGGCACTGGCCAACTAGCAGCCACCCACTCGCAGTCATTCGAGAACTGGTTTGCCTACTGTCCTGGCCTCAAGGTGGTCGCACCGGCCACACCTTACGATGCCAAAGGTTTATTACGGGCTGCCATCCGTGATGATGATCCAGTGATCTTTATCGAGTCGCTGGCGCTCTACGATACTAAGGGTGAAGTACCAGAAGATGATGATTACGTCCTTCCGATTGGGATTGCCGACGTAAAGCGACCGGGTACCGATGTGACGGTTGTCTCTTATTCACGAATGACAGCCGTAGCATTGCAAGTTGCGCAGCGGATGGAACAAGAGGGCATTAGTGTCGAGGTCGTTGATCTGCGTTCGCTCCGCCCGCTTGACCGACCCACCATCATCGAATCGGTGAAGAAGACGAATCGCGCCGTTGTGATCGCGGAAGACTGGTACTCATACGGTGTAACGGCTGAAATCGCGGCGACAATTCAGGAAGAAGCCTTTGATTATCTCGATGCGCCAGTTTACCGGGTCGCCGGCCTTGAAGTGCCGTTGCCCTACGCCAAAGAGCTGTCGGCAGCTTCAAAACCAAATGCCAATAATCTGATTTACGCCATTCGGCAGGTCATGCGTGGCACGAAGCGCATGCGATAACGATACGGTTATGAGGAATAGGAGGCTCCATGGGTGAAATAACCATGCCTCGTCTCTCCGACACGATGTCGGAAGGCACTGTAGGCCGCTGGTTGAAGAAAGTCGGCGATCAGATTGCTGTTGGTGACATCATCGCCGAAATCGAGACCGATAAGGCCACAATGGAACTGGAAGCTTTTGAAGCCGGTGTTCTGCAACAGATTTTGATCCCAGAAGGACAGACCGTGCCGATTGGGCATCCGATCGCGATCATCGGTGATAGTGCGGCACCCGTTGCGCCAACACCGTCAATACCACCAGTCACGACGCAACCATCGGCTCCCTCGGCATCGGCTGTCACTCCAGTCACCGTTCAGGCAGTGTCTCCAGCAGCAGTAGCAGAGTCGGCTACGCCCGCACCGGCTGTCGGTGGTGATGACAATGGTCGGATTAAGGCATCACCGGTTGCCCGACGCCTGGCCGAAGAGCTAGGGATTGATTTGCGCCAGGTAGTAGGTACCGGCCCAGGCGGTCGCATTATCAAGGAGAATGTTGAAGAGTTTGCGGCCCGACGTGGTGCTGCCGTGCCAGCTCCGACCGTGACCCCATCTACTCCGCCGCCGACGCCTGTACCGGTTTCACCACCAACGCCAGTGCAGCCACCGGCGCCAGCACGCACCCCGACACCTGCACCGGCGCCAAAACTGGTCGGCGCCGAACCGCTGAGTCGGATGCGTAGGACTATTGCTCGCGCAATGACCGATAGCAAGCCTGGTGTACCGCACTTCTATCTGACCATCGAGGTCGATGCTGACGCACTGGTAGCATTGCGTGAGCAAATTACCGCCAGTGGAACTCGCGTTTCAATTAACGATCTCGTAGTCAAAGCTGCGGCGAAGGCCTTAAGCAAAGTACCGGCAGTGAATGTCAGTTACAGTCAGACTGCTGACGGTCAACCCGGTATTGTGCGTCATAGCCAGATCAACATCGGTGTAGCCGTTGCTCTTGACGATGGTCTGGTGGCGCCGGTTGTCCGCGATGCCGACAAAAAGAGCATTAGCGTGATCAGTGCTGAAATTCGTGACATGGCACTGCGTGCGCGCGAGGGCAAGATTAAGCAACAGGAACTCGAAGGAGCTACCTTCCAGGTCACCAACCTTGGCATGTTTGGCATTGTCGAGTTCGGTTCGATTATCTCTGTACCGCAGGCAGCTTCTCTGGCCGTTGGTGCGGTGCGTAAAGTTCCGGTGGTACGCAACGACCAGATCGTCATTGGTCAGGTGATGAACCTTACCCTCAGTGCCGATCATCGGGTTGTCGATGGGGCGGTCGGCGCGCAGTACCTGCAAGAGTTGCGTAAACTGCTCGAAGCACCGATGAATATCATCGTCTAACGAGCAGGTGAGACGCATTGCTGTCGGTCGCTGTGACCTTTGTGTCTTGTGGTGCAACCAACCACTATGACACCGAGGTCACAGTGTGTTTGAACCATCGCTTGTCATGACCATTACCGAGGAGCCGTATGAGTATAGAGATAGAGCTACCATCAGGGCCCCTGGTTGAAACTGACTGGCTGGCAGCCCATCTCGGTCACCCGCAACTGCGGATCGTCGATATGCGTGGAACCGTCTTGCCACCTACTGCACCTAAACCGCACTACTTTGCCCGCCACGACGATTACGCCGCCGGTCATATTCCGGGCGCCGTCTACATTGACTGGACACGTGACATTGTTGACCTTGATGACCCGACGCCCGTGCAGGTCGCTCCACCGGCCAAAATTGCTTACGAGCTAGGGAAGCGCGGTATCGGTGACGATTGTGTGGTTGTTGCTTACGATGACTGGTTTTCAATGTTTGCCGGTCGTCTGATGTGGGTGCTGCGCTATTATGGTTTCGAGCGCGTTCGGGTTTTAAATGGTGGGCTGGTGAAATGGCTGGCCGAGGGGCGTCCGCTAACTACGGAGGTTCCCAATTACCCACCGGCAACTTTCACGCCACGACCACAACCGCACCTGCGGAAAACAGCCGATCAAGTCTTGCAAGCCCTGGAGCGTGATCTGCTCTTGATCGACGCTCGCCACGAGCGAGAATACCGCGGTCTGGAATCACGTGCTGCCCGTGGCGGTCACATTCCAGGTGCCCACAACGTTTTCTATCAGAGCCTGGTCAGCGGGCCGCACCAAACTTACCTTTCCCCTGATCAACTCCGTGAACGCTTTCGCGCTGCTGGTATCGATCCGGATGCCGTCAATGATCGTGAAGTAGTTGCTTATTGCAACGGCGGTGTTTCAGCCACGCCAACTGCACTGGCTTTCGAGATCGTCAGCGGACGTCGGGTAGCGATTTATGATGGTTCCTGGAATGAGTGGGGGAATGATCCGACCAAACCACTCGAAGCTGATCGGGAAGGAATTGACTGACGAGGAGAGAGGAGAGAGCGGGGAGACGGGTTCTGAACTCGCCGCCAATCGCATACTGATACAACGTGTGATGGCTTTTAGGTGTAAGACACCGTTGCATCCCCTAGGCCCCCACTTGCAGGGCGTTGGACGGAACTAACTCCTCCCGTGTGGTGATAGGCATGAGCGGCGAGACAACGAGAAGTTAACCGCAGACGTTCGCCGGAACGGGAATCTGCACGTCTCTGTATGCGCTGCGGACGAGTTGGGAACTCACCTCTCCCGCTCACCACTCTTTGTTTTTTTCTTCATCGCCATTGCGGAAAAGAGAAAAACATTGTACATTCCCTATCTCGGATCAAGCTTCTTGTAAATGGGCAATAACTGCCAGCAGCAATGGCGGTGGTGGGCAGAATAGATGGAGTGGACGACCAACCGTTGGGTGGGGCAGGGTCAGCTCAGTGGCGTGGAGCAGCGGATGAGACAACGTGAAGCCGCCAACTACCATCGGTCCGCCATAACGCTCGTCACCGAGAAGCGGGCAACCGAGCGCTGCCAGGTGCAACCGAATCTGGTGAGTGCGTCCAGTGCGCGGTACGGCCCACACTAGGGCAGCATCGGAGTATTGCTGACGCACCGTCAGGTGGGTATGCGCCAGCTTGATCCGTTGCCCATCAGGAAGTGGCTGCCCAATTTTCGTCTTATCGTAAAGCCGCCAGCGACCACCGGCAGCCCGACCGTGACCGGTGATCACTTCAGTTGTGTCAGGTGGGTGTCCGGCGCACACAGCGAGATACCGTTTGTGTACCAAACCCTGGGCAAACGCCGTCTGTAATGGTGCATTTGCTTGTGGCTGTTTACTCAAAACCAGAATCCCTGATGTGCCAAAATCGAGCTGGTGCGCCAAGTGCAGCATTGGTGGGCGACCATCGCGCATCGTCAGCAAGCGTCGCATCACTGCCAACACACTGCCGTGCGTGTCCCATGGCGTATCGCTCACGTAACAGGCTGGTGGTTTGTTGATGACAACCAGATCGTCATCTTCGTAGATGATGTGTTCGAGCGTTAGTGGGGCGTTGCAATAGCCGCCAGCGGGAGGTAACCGCACGAGTAGCGTCTCGCCACCGGTTGCGGGGGTTGTGGCATCAACCCGACGCCGACCGATCCACAGTCCACCCCGTGCGGCAGCCAGTTGCCCGACTTCACCCAAACGTTCAGCGGCAATCATCCCGAGTGGACGCCCTTGATCGGTAGGCGAGATCTGTAAAGAAATGATGTTCATTTCGCGTCCTGTAAGACCTTGCCCAAACGGCGAGCGCCTTCGATCAACTCGGCTTCCGACAGCATCGAAAAAGCCAGGCGTAATTCATGACGGCCACCGTTACCGGCGTAGAACCGTTCACCAGGAATATACGACACGCCGGCAGCCTCGGCGCGGGCCAGCAGCGTCGTGGTGTCAATCGTCGGCGGTGTACGTAGCCAGACGAAGAATCCACCTAGTGGTGGTCGCCAGGTCACCCCTGACGGCATCATACGGGCTAGTGCTTCTAACAATGCATCGCGCCGGGCACGAAGGGCATTGCGTACACGCAGCAGGTGCGGTTCAAAATCGCCAGCCTGTAATAATGCCAACACGACGTGGGCGGTAAAGTGGTTCACTCCGCCACCACTATCGAGCATGCCCGACTGCGTACAGCGCTGGATTACTGTTGTCGGTGCCTGCATCCACCCTAGACGTAGGCCAGGGGCTAGTACTTTGGCAAAACTCCCCAAGCGGATGAGCGAACTATCGGCGGCAAAACTGGTGATCGGGGGTGGGGGCGGCAGTTCATACCACAACTCGGCGTAGGCTTCGTCTTCAATAACTGTCAACTCAAGTGCAGTCGCCAGGCGCGCCAGTTCTGCGCGCCGCGTTGCACTCAGTGTAACCCCACTGGGATTGTTGAAGGTCGGTACCAGGTAGAGAAAAGCGACCCGCTCACCACGGCTACGTAACAGTCTGACCAGTGTCGCTACGGTTGTCACGTGCAACCCTTGCTGGTCGCCCGGAACCATAACTCGACGCAGCCGGTGATCACGAAAAATGCGCAATGCCAGATGATACGTCGGTGCTTCGACCAACACAACGTCACCCGGTTGCGTCAACTGTTTACAGAGCATATCGAGCGCCTGTGAAGTACCACCGGTAATCATCAATTCTGTCTCGGGTACGGACAGCCGGGCAGCCAGCAATGCCAGGAGACGCCCAGGTCCCTGAGCAAAGCCGTATGTAAGAGCAGCCGGTGCGTCGTGGGTGAGTGTCCAGGTTGCAGCACGTAACAATTCCGTGCGCGGCAACAAATCGGCAGCCAGATGGCCCCAACCAAACTCGATGATCCCTGGACGTTGGACAAATTGAATGTCAGGCAGCATAGATTGTCGTCCTCTTATGGCTGCGCTTCGAGCGTGACACATACTCCTACTGTGCGCAGTGGCAGGCAGCGCCCGCTGCGGTGGTGCATCGTGGTAGGTAATCCGCTCATAGCAGCACCGTGCAAGACATTATATTCTGTTCTCGCCCGCACCCTGCTCTATTGCCCAGTTCCTCTCAAGGTGGTCATCATCGGCGCATAACGTACTGTCGTGTTCCATCGCGTCGGTCTAAACCCCTTTTCGTCCCTGGTCATGTTCCCCCTCCTCTCTCCTTAATAAGCGAAGAGGAGTGTCAGGAGTTACCGTGCCGTGAATCGTCAGCATCCTCGGACACCGGCAGAGTGGCTCTGCAACCCTACATTCTCAGCAAGCTCTCACCGTATGATGATGGTGCTAATGGTATCATGCTGTTGAACAGTATTGGTACAGTAAAACCGTATAACGACACGAACAACATGTATCTGCAACGCATTCTGCTACTTTTGCTCACAACAATTCTGATTACCGGTTGCTCTGTTCTGCGCGATGGACAGATCGGCTTACCGACCGCGCAACAACGACCGACATCTACCGCGACATCTCTGCCGCAACCGACATCTACGCAAACGACGGTACCGTCAGCGGAGACGACGGTACTCCCTATCCAGACGCCAACGCCGGTTGCCACTATCGCACCGACCCCAACCCTGGCGCCGCTCAGTCGCGAACAGCGGTTGAACATCTTTCAGCAAGTATGGGAAACCGTTCGGGATAACTATCTGTATGAAGACTTTAACGGTCTCAATTGGGAGGCAGTGCGTGCCGAGGTGCAACCGAAGGTTGCGTCGGCTGCTACGCCTGAAGAGTTTTATGCCATCATGCGCGAGATGATTGCGCGTCTTGGTGATGATCACTCGCGCTTCGAGTCGCCGCAGGAGGTTGCGGCACAGATGGCCGAGGCACGTGGTCAATTGCAGTACGGTGGGATTGGTGTCAGTGTACGCACCATCGAGGAAGGTGGGTTGATAACCCGGGTTGTCCCTGGCGGTCCGGCTGACCAGGCGGGGATTTTGCCACGCGATGTGATCCTGGCGGTCAATGGTATTCCGTTCAACGACGACAGTGCGTTTGGGCCGGGAGGTGCGATTGGAGCGGTGCGTGGCTTACCTGGAACGAGTGTCCGTCTGACTATTAAGCGTGGCAACGGGGAACCGCGTGAGATAGAGGTAGTGCGGGCAATCATTGACATTGCCGTTTTTAATCAGGTTACTGCCAGACGACTGACCGGTGATATTGGGTTGTTATACATTCCCAGCTTTTATGTTGACAACGCTGATATTCAGGCTCGCGATGCACTGACGACACTTCTGGCTGAGGGGCCGCTGCGCGGTATCATTATTGATGTACGCGACAATAGTGGTGGCTATATTCACGTGATGCGCAATATCATCGCCCTCTTTCACGATGGTGGGAGTATCGGCGCATCGGTCGGACGTAATGAGCGTGAGGAGCAGCGTATTCCGCGCGGACGAACCATCTCTGGCTTAACCAATATTCCGGTTGTTGTCCTCATTAGTGACGAGACGGCCAGCGCCGCCGAGATGTTCACCGCCGGTATGCGTCTCTTGCGTCAGGCAACAATCGTTGGCGTACCTTCTGCCGGTAATACCGAAAACTTGTACGGCTACAATTTCAGTGATGGTTCACGCCTGCTCCTGGCTGAGGTAGCCTATCAACTCCCTGATGGCACGTTGATCGAAGGAACCGGCATTATTCCCGATGTGCTGATCGAAGCTGAGTGGTGGCGTTTTGCTCCCGAAGACGATCCGCAGTTGCAGGTGGCTCTGAAGGTGTTAACGGGTGCACAGTAATGCCGAAGAGAAGTGAACCGCATCTACCGCACCACCAAAACCGGTATTGGACTACCTTCCAGCAAATCGCGAGTCACATCTTGTAAGGAAATGCGGCGAAGAAAGCGTAGCCACTGGCTGGTTGGCTCTACATCATCGGCCAGATGGCTACCGATCACAAAGAGATCGTAGTGCTGACATTCAGTGAGCAGGGTCTCTTCAACTAAACCGTTGATCACTTGTAAACGACAGCTTACGCCCTCTGTCGCCAATGCGGCTACCATCCGGTGCAACACCGTGGCGGTCGCTTCATCGATCTGTAACGCAGTCTCACCTGACAATGGCGATGCGGCAAACCCCTCGAAATACACCACTTCCTGTGAAACGACGTGTAAAACGGTGACCGTTGCCTGAAAGGCTTGTGCAATCTGGCGCACCAATGGGATACAGCGCAGCGACTGCTCGCCGCCAGCACTGGCGAGCAGAATCTGACGAATTGGCGTAATTCGTCCGTGCACACGGAGGAATGATACTGGCAACATGCGCAGCAAATTGAACTCCTCGCGCCGCAGCCACCACTCTAATGGCGTTGCCCGTGCAGTAAATGCGGGTAAGAGTAAGACATCAGGGTGCACGGTCTGTACTGCCTTTAGAATTGCCAGGGTAAACGATTCTTCTTGACACCAGCGCCGTACTGTGATGGTAGGATCGAGTTGTAAACGAGTGAGTATCTCATCAAGCGTACTCTGCTCTTCTGTCGGTGCGATCAGAGTCAATTGCCGGGCTAATGTGGTGATAAACGGTTTAGCAAAGGTAAGCAGATCGTCTGCTTGTAAACCTTCACCTGCATAAAGAGCAATGTGCATCACATTCACCATTTAACAAATAGTAACACCAGCGGTACTATCACCATAATCCCCAGGAAACCGGCGAGACGTGGGAGCGAATGAACAATCGTCGTTTCCAATCCGAGTATCACGCGGGCAAACCAACGATAGCAGAAGAGGAGCGCCAACAACGAGAAGAAGGTCACGCTTAGCATCTCAACCAGCACGATGGTAAATGCTGCTGAGCCACCGACAATCAAGGCTGCGACCAGCGTATCAATAAACGTGGTTATATTGGCTCCCATAATGTAAGGCAGCGCATTTTCACGCCGAATGATACCGCGCACTGTCAATGGTACTAACATTGATAGCGAAACTGACACCGAGAGGGTAAATGACGTGATCCCGGCGCCAAACAGAAACATCACCCATGGTCGGTAGAGTAACTGACCGGCTTTACCAAAGATTTCTTGACCACCGGGAACCTCTGGAATGGCGCGGTCGAGCAGGCTAAATGCGCCAAGTAATACCAGTGCTCCTACAACCAATAATGACCACTCGGGTAAGATGCTCACCACGATAGCAACGATTGGATCAATTACTAGATCGAAGAGTGAATACAGCGGGCTGTCAGCACTGGCGGTAACGATGCCGACCAAATGCGCATCGAGCAGCCAGTAGCCCAACCCAAATGCCGGCAAATAGATAGCCGCCGTAGTCAGTAGTGAAAGTACACCGATGCTAACGCTCGCTGCCCGCCGATGACCACGCAGATGGTATATGAACCCAACAAACAGCACGATGAATGATGCACCCAACCGTGAACCGGTGATCATCGCAAAGGTTTGCAAACCATCGATTGTTCCTGACGCGAAAAACGATACGGCGATGGCAGCCACCGGCGAGCCACTGAGAAAGAGAAAGGCTAACAACCAACCAAAGCCGAGCGCGCTGGCCGGTGTACTGACATCTAACCAGTTCACCACAATCCGTCCATACCCCGCAGCACCGCGCTTAAGCAGTTCTAGCGCCAACACGAATGTTAGTAGTCCGAACAGGGCAAAACCACAGCGCCGACTGATGGCCCACCAGGTTCTGGGTGACCGTACCGATGTCGTGTCGTGTACTGTGCCTACCGGTGGTCGGGCCTCGTCGGTGGGCACTTCGACGACGGCAGTGATAGCTGACGAAGTCGATTGTTTATCGGATGAAGGTTCCATAGCAACCTGACAGATCTGCTCAATTGCGGTCAAATATCTGGTATGATAACAAATACAAACAGAAATGAGAAGAGGAAAAATGAAACATTCGCACCTGGAAGGCAGAATCTTGCAAATCAACGTCAATCCGAAAGGTGGCGTTCCGAAATACCCGGTACCGGTCGTCGAAATCACGATAAATGGCGTTCGTGGTGATTACCAGCGTGACCGGGAACACCACGGTGGGCCAAGACGGGCCGTCTCGCTCTATTCCGCCGAGCGGATCGCCGCTTTGCAAGCCGAAGGTCACCCGATTGCGCCGGGAACGACCGGCGAGAACCTGACAATCAGTGGTCTTGATTGGGCAGCAATCGGGATCGGTGACCGGCTGAGCATCGGTGCGTGGGTCGAACTGGAGATCACCGAATATACAACACCGTGTAACACGATTGCTGCCTCGTTTCTACGCGGCCAATTCACCCGTATCAGTCAACGGCTTCATCCAGGCTGGAGCCGCCTGTATGCACGGGTCATCAACGAAGGCGAAGTACGGGTTGGTGATCCTGTCCGCTTATTCAAGGCTGGCATGTGAGCACTACGGGCGAACCACCAGTACCGGTACCGGACTGGCCCGAATGATTTTATCGGCGACACTCCCCATTATCAGGCGCTGCCAGCCCCCTTGCCCACGAGTAGCCAGTGCGACTGCATCAACTTGCAATTCGCGGCTGAGGTTGAGTAGCGCACGAGCCGGCTGGTCGGCAGTTCCCACAGCACCTACGGCAATATCAATCGTTACACCCTGCGCTTCTAAGCGCGCAGCTACTTCCTTTAGATACGCCTCAATCGCTTGTTTCTGCTCAGCAATAGCTTCGTCACTATCGCGCTGACGACGTACCAAAACTCGTGCCAGAATCAGGCGTGCTCCGTCAACTGCGGCTAGTCGCTGTGCTGGCAGGAGTACTTGCTCGGCGTGTGTTGATCCGTCGAGCGGTACGAGAATACGATGCAGTGGTTGGGCAGCTCGTGCTGCCGAATCGCCTGGTCGCATCAACCAGAGCGGTGTATGGGTGAGCCGTAGCAACGACTCAGCTACGCTTCCCAGCCAAAAATGCTCAAAACCGCTCCAGCCGTGAGTTGTCATAATAATCAGATCGGCATTAATTGCCTGAGCATGATTGGCAAGCGTCTCGGCCACCGGCCCTTCTAGGCGGCTGATGACCGTGTGAATCCCACTCAACACCGGTTGTGCCGCAATCTGAGCGAGGTAAAACCGTTCGTGTTCGGCTGCCAGCGAGTGCAACTCGGCATCGATCACCGGTAGGGTCTCGATGAAAATTGGTGTCAATGAATTGGGATAATGAACGTGCACCAAATGGATGGTTGCACCACAAGCCCGTGCCAGTCGGGCGGCTGCAGCCAGGGCTTGTTCTCCGACGACTGAGCCATCGAGGGGAACGAGAAGAGTACGAAACATTTCACGACTCCTTTGCAGTTTCTGATACAACGTCTGATACAACGGTAGGCTTCGTAAGCGTAAATCCCGTTCACGTTGTCCCAACCTTGAACAGAAGTATTTGCTGTGTTAAGCCTGCATTCTTCGGCGTCTAAACATAGAATGAGTTTATAGTTATCTCCAGGTGTCACCGGTGGCGATGGGGTTTCTCACAAATGATGACTGTCAACGTAGCAGGGGTGACGGTTCCGCCACTCATCGCGTGCTGGCATACCCGACCTGGATTGAACTGAAGCCGATAAAGTGACAACATGAGCAACATTGTCACCTGCTGAACATATGCCTACAGTCTGGGAGCGCGAGTCTCTGGCTCTCGTTCTCACGTGAGCGAAACTCTGGCGAAGCGGTTGTCCGAAGGTACTTGTGCAGGTCAGCTCACGGCAGCCCCTCGCATCGTCCCTATGGCACCGTCCTCTTCCACGAGTAAGGGAGAGACCAACCAGGAAAAAGGTTTTTTCAGATACACTCTAAACGTTCCTTTTACCTGAGAAAAGCACACCTTTACCGCCGGTGTTTTTCTGGTCAGCTTCCATCAACGAAAATCAATCTTTATCAACCGCCATTGCTCACCTTCTTTCCACAATCTGGCTGTAAACGGCTGTGACGACGAACCATCAACGTAGGTAAGTGTACCGCTCACCTCGGCAGTCGTCCCTTCAGAGGTTGTGTTGATGTTGAAACTGTTGAGCGATAGATCGGTGACTTCTCGAAACAGTTGCCGGTTGGCGAAGAGACGTTCAAGGTCCGCACGAGAGATTGAACTCCTGGCGGTATCGTCAAAAAGTGCTTCTGCCGCACCAATATCCCGCCGCCGTCCAGCATCCATAAACTGACGAATGACATCTTCGATGGCTGAGGTCTCACTTATGACACCACTAACAAGTCTCCACCCACCCAAAGCCAAGAGGACACAGCAGAGCACAAGTGTCGTGACGAGCAGGCCAATACCGAGCGTTACCCAGCGCAGCGCCTGGTTTGATGAAGGCTGATTTGGTATGGGATAGATCGACATAAATATTCCTCTCGGCGTGAGGCTGCATAGCTGTATGATAGCAGATAGGTATAGTGTTGTACGAAAGGATTTCAGCAATGTCGCTTAACATATTGCAAGCAAGTGAGCGGAGTTATAAGAGCCTGATCAAAAACCCATCATCCCCAGCGTGGGAGAGGAAGGTGGCCAGGGGAGAAGGTGAGGGCCGCCCTCACCCCCAGCCCCTTTCCCGCCCTGCGGGAGAGGGGCGATCCTGCGGCTGGCAACGATACCGCGTTTACGACCCAGA
>JAGHYT010000095.1:0-16780 GCA_017743535.1 Chloroflexus sp. | reverse complement strand
GCACTCTGCGAGCCAGAGGCCTGCGCGCCGAGGTACTGCACTCTGCGGGCCGGAGGCCCGCGCACCCAGGCACCCAGGTACGGCATAACGCGAGCCGGAGGCCCGCGCACCGAGGCACTGCACACTACGGGCCGGAGGCCCGCGCACCGAGGTACTGCACTCTGCGGGCCGGAGGCCCGCGCACCGAGGCACTGCACACTACGGGCCGGAGGCCCGCGCACCGAGGTATTGCACACTACGGGCCAGAGGCCCGCGCACCGAGGCGACCGCGTGGGTTGAGAAGCCATCGGCAGCAGGTGCGTGACGTTCGCTGATGTCACTCCGCTTTTGAATAGTCTGAATCATCGTTCGGTGGCGTATTTCATTCGTAATCTAAACAGAGAGACGAAGCCAGGCGGCGCACTCGTTCAATCGCTCAGAACCGCCAACAACATATTACCTAACAAATTCTTTTGTTCACAACATTGACACATGACCGAGAAGTGGGTACCATGATGAATAAGAAATATTCCTGATTGGAATAATCTTTAGATAGAACCCAACAGAGGGTGAGTAGAAAACCGCTTAACTCTGATTGGGATACAAAGAATCAACCACCCTTGAGATCGATAAACTTGGGTGATAGGAGATGGCATTTGCGCTTTCGCATTATATGCGTGTGATTTCACAGAGGCATATTACGCTGAAGATGTGGAAGTATTCATATCATCGATAGCTAGTTTGTGAGATAGCCAATTATTCAATACTACTCAGAACAGCTAACCATGAGTCGCAGCGGGTACAAAAACTGATATTTCAATGATCGGACGGAGCGGCACTATGGAAGTCCGAGCGAATGTACAAGAAGAGCAGCAGATAGCGACGAACCGTGCTACTGCACCACGACACTCTCCGTTGGATATTGCCCGCCGGTTACTGACTCACCTCGGTCATACAGACTTGCCCCAACACGTGGTACAGCTCGGCTGTGAGCTGCTAGGCGCTGATCGCGGTTCGTTGTACCTGCTCGATCAACAGCAGAAGGTTACGTTGATCGCTCAGTATCCCACCCATAGCGATGATCTGTCGTCTGATGCGCTCGATGAAGAACGACTATCTTGGCAGACACTACACGATTTCCTTCCCCAACTTGTTGATTGTGACCACGATAGCGAAGCGCGGTTCCACTACTGTCATGGTGGTGATTGCTGGCTTACGTTGAGTATTCCTTTGCAATGGGAAGGACAGAATATCGCCGTTGTACAATTGTCGTATAATCCCAACGCATCGGTTAACCAGAATCACATGCTGGGAATGATCTACGAATATGCTGAGCTGGCTGCATTAGCGCTGGTTCAACATTGGCATTACCATCATCCTGCTGAGCAACAGACGAACCAGACTGCCCGTTCACCATTCATGCATGAATACTCGTTTAAGTCGGGCGTCTCACTGGCCCTGGCCGCCAGCGAGGCAGAGCGGGCCAGAATTGCCCGTGATCTGCACGACGGCGGACGTTCAGCGCTGCTGGGTATTCAGTTATACCTCGAAGCAATGCGTGCAGCGCTGATACAAGGCGATCACCAGACGGCCCAGGAGTACCTGGCCCGCACGCAAACCGCTCTCAACATCACCGAGCAGGAGCTGGCTCACATCGTGCGTGATCTATATCCGCCCCAACTAGGCGAGGCCGATTTCCCAACCATCCTGACCGAGTTAGGCAAGCGTTGGTCGGCTGTCACAAAGACGCACCTGGACTTCACTGCTTCACCAGACTTGCCGATACCAGACACCAATCAATTGATTGCCTTATACCGCATCGTGCAAGAAGCGCTGGCAAACTGTCACCGTCACGCGCAGGCCTCGCAGGTAACGATGAGTCTGGTGTATGATACCGATCAGCTCGTCCTTACCATCGCCGATAATGGCCGTGGCGGCGCATCACTGCGCGGTGGCGGTATCGGTCTGTTAAGTATAGCGCAGCGCGCCTACGCTATCGGCGCCGATTTTCATCTTGAATCCCCAGTTGGTCAGGGAACGCGGATTGTGGTGACTTTGCCATTCAAACGCGAGACAGCAGCGATTCATTCATGTACAGGCGATTGTCAGCAAGAAGCAGCAGCCTGAAATTGCGACGATTCGCCCAACGTTACACACTCTGTTTTAATTTCCCCACACCTCCACGGCGATACCATCGCGTTTACCACTCCACAACCTGACGCGGCAGGTGTCACGGAGCAGCCGTTTCCAGAGTTGTGCATGCTGGAAGACCTCTTCATCGGTCGCGAAGAGTTGAAAGACGGTGCGAGCGGCGATCAAGATCAGTTTGTGACGGGCCCGACTTAGCGCGACGTTCAGGCGCCGTGGATCGAGCAGAAAACCGCTGGTCGTGCGCAGGTAGTTAGGATCGCTCTCAGTCGCCGAAACAATGATCACATCGCGCTCATCACCCTGAAAGCGCTCTACTGTATCGACAGTCGCACCCTCGTGTTCGATGAGTAGCTCTTTCATCAGCGAGGGAAGCTGGTCACGCAATGCTAGGCGCTGGGCACGATGGGGAACGACAACCCCAACCCCACTGCCGGGATTTAGATTAAGCTGCATCACCAACGTTTCGATGATCGGTCGGATCAGACTGATTTCAAACGGATTGATATCCTGACTCTGTGCCTCCTCGTGAACGATGACGATCAGCGGATGCTGGGGATCGAGGGCTGCCGCGACGAATGGGTCGTCAATCTTGCCCGGATCGAGTCGGGTAACGCGACGAGAGAAGTAATGAATGCCATCCTGCTCGTAGATCGCACGGCGCAGGAAGTCGGCGAGATCGCGATGGAGCCGGAAACTTTCAGCCAGCCGTATAACCGGCGGTGGCGGATCGAGGTGTAACAGCGTCTCGAAAAGTGAAGCGTAGACCCGGTACGCCTGAAACGTGCGCTGTCGCTCGTTCTGCCATTCATGTTGCATAATCGGCGGCATCTGACGGTGATCACCGACGACAATCAGGCGTCCGTGTTGATGCAGGGCAATAGCAGCCATACAGGCTTCGGCTAGATTCATCTGTGACGCCTCATCGAGCACCAGCAAATCGGCAAAGGCATCGGTGTGGTAGCGTTGGTTCCGTTTGAGAAGAGAACTGACGGCAAACGGTGTGGCAGCGACGAAGCAGGTTACGACGTTATTGATGTCGCTCACGTCATTTATGACTCTTGCGGTCGTCGGCAGATCGCTATCGGCTTTGGGACGCACTCGAAAGAGAGGAACGTCGAGCAGGCGAGCGTCGAAGTATTTTGCGAATAAATCCGGTTGCCGTTGCCGCTGCTCAGCCAAAGTTCGCTGAACGTCAGCAATCTTACGCAACAACACATCGGTTGCCGCATGCGTCTTGCAGCTCAGCAATACCCGACACGGCTGCCCGGCCTTGAGCAGACCTTGCATGCGAGCCAACAGCGCAAACGCCGATACATAGCTCTTGCCGGTGCCGGGCGGCCCCTGCACGAGCAGGGTTGGGGAATCGCCATACGAGGCGATGTAGTTCATCTGATGCTCGTCAAATGAATGGAGTTCGCCGGCGTCGGCCAGTGCCCGTAATCCCTCGGCAAAGCGTTGCTGGCCTTCGAGAGCCAGTGTTGAGATAGAGCAGGTAACGCTTAACGGTGCCGCAAGCCGGTCGTAAAGTGCATTACGTGCTCCCTGACGCAGCTCATCAACCACCTCCATACAACGTTGAGCATATATGTCGTTTGGATCGGCTTCGATGGTGTACAATGCACCAGGCTGCGGCCAACGCCAGGAAGATGGAAACGTAAAGCGCCGATCACCGCTACTGTACTGCAAATGGGGTTTGAGAAGAACAAATCCATGATTCTTGTCGATGGTTTCGATGGCTATTAGCGTTGCCCGCGACTGATACAGCAATTGGCGGGCAGTTGTCGTAAATGGCTGCTGTTGATCAGACGGTAAACGCTCATCGACGCTCCAGCGTGGGGCCAGGATAACTTTATCACCGGGTGACAAGCTGGTCAACCGTAAGGCCGTATCCAGATCACACTCGACGCCATTCAGATCAATACGTAACCGCAACGGCACATCCGGCAGCGGCAATGGCTCAACCGCCTGTTTTTGCTCTTCGGCCAACCGCACACGCTTGCGATTCCCGCTCAGTTCGGCCTTCAACGCCCGTCGTCGTTCATTTTCAGCCAGAACTTCGATCAAGGTTGGGTCTTGATCTTCCGGTTCATAACGCACGATCAGGCTTACCCCAGCCAATACCCGCTGCTCAGGCGGAGGCAGGTGCTGTTGTCCCCAGGTCACCAGTGCAACATAGCGTTCGATCAGCAAAAACTCGGCCAACGCATCGGCCAGCGTGTGCGAACGACGGGAATATGTCGTAATACTGCTCAGATCAAAGGTCGGTTTAGTTGTACGCGGATTAGCCGGCAATTGCAACGCCAGTAATTGGCAGGCTTCTAAGCGCTTTTCTACAAAACCTTTCAGATGTTCAGACGTCACTGCCCGGTAGTCAATCAATTCATCATCACCACGATCAGGTGGTGGCGGTAGCGCATTCCAGGCGGCGTAAACATATTCGAGCGGTATCTGATTGTTGAAACGAATCCGGCGCGTATACCATCCAACCTCTTTATCGTTACTCAGATCGTCAAAAACCCGTCGGTAGAAACGTCGCCGATACTCTCCCCAATCGAAACCCTCCATCTGGGCCAATCGCACGAGCGAATCGTAGGCCAGTGGATCGTTGTAAAAACGGCGTCGCTCATTCACCACCACGGTTACCACCGGCGCCTCAAAACCGGCGCTCTGCGCAGCCAGATCGTAGAGCGGTGTGGTACCCATGATCTGCGGATGACGGGCCAGTCCGTCAAGAAGTGTTTGCAGACAAAACGAATCGGGCACAATCAAGTGAATAGGAGCCCGCGATTGCCCATCTGCATCAGGTGTTGCTACTTCGACCACCGCCTGCAATAATTCACCGATCCATCCCTCCAGCAACATCGCTTCATCAGCCAGGGTTTGCGGTGGGCTATCGAGAAGCTTCACTACGAACCGTTTCCGTTCGTCAGTCAGTTGCCCATTATGGTAACTGGTGACTAGTGCACCGAGCATTACTAGCATCCCCTTGGTATGGTCGTAGAGCGTATCGAGATAGATAGCAACGAGATTGGGATGGAGATCAGGGCCGATGGCAGGCATCGTTCCATACCCACGGTATGCCAACCGTTTGGGGGTACGGAGATCGTCACCCCGCCAGCGACGAAACGCACGTGCGCGCTGGATCAGTTCATCGAGCCGCGGCGCCAGCACCGGATGATGGAGCAGCTCGCTAACCTTTTTGCGGTGTTCAGATGGGGTTACTAGTTCACCATTGTCTGTGACCTCTTTCAGCAACGCAAGCTGTTTGGTCTCCTTGATCTGATGTGTGTGAAGCGCCGACTTCTCTGCCTCGGTCAGGGTCGGTATGAGCGAGAGATCGTCGTACAGAGCCGCCCATCGCATACAAATCTCATTGTATAGACACCCATCACATTTAGCTGTCAAGTGGAAAGGTAATTCGGCAAATGGTGCGGTTGCGATGGTGGATAAGATTGCCGATGGGCCAGCCAGTAACGTCTCGATCTCGGCCAGATAGGGGGTTGGATCGGTAATGATTTCCAGATAACCGGTAGTTACCCCCAGCCATTCCAGCGCCTGCCGTTGCTCAGCTTCAATCCGTCGTCGTTCGGCTAGCGTCTGGTTCGTTGCTGCAAGTTCACCTTCACCACGGTACAGAATACCGAGCCGAACGGTTTGCAATACTACATTTGCATCCTGGCAAATCTGCTCGACGAGCCGCTGATAGCAGGCCAGTTGCAGACGATGCTCGATCTTCGCCGTTGCCGAACTTTTGGTATCAACGATCAGGAGTTCCAGCCTGCCGTCATCAGTACGTGCCAACAACAACAGATCAATATCACCACTGACCGCCCAGCCATCAAGATGAGCGGCCACCCGCGGTTGAAAGAGAACTTGCTTCGTACCAGGTGCGAGCTGCCGGATGTGTTGAAGCACAATATGATTGTGATCGGAGGTCGTAAACTGCGGATCGCCTGCGCGCTGACGCTGTGCGCAGTGAACGGCATTGGGAAAGTGTTGCCGTACCTGATCTTCAATAGACTGTTCAAACTGCCGACCGGCGATGGTCAACATCGGCGGGAGCGGTTGCAACGATATGCGGTATTTTGGCAGCCAGGTTAGCTCTTTCCGTCGTTCGTGGAGGCGTAGACGCAAGTAGCGCCGACACTGATCGAGGCGCAGATACTGAGCCAGGTCGGTTGGTGAAAGCGAATGTGGCCGATTCGGATTGTTTGGCAGCGGGGGAAGGTGTTCATCCATATAACTCATACCAATGTAGCTTGTGGCGCCTGTACGCACGTTTGCCAGTATACTAGCCGCGAAATCTATCCCTAATACTTTACAGCCTTTATGATAAAACGTTCAGTCAGATTAGCTGTACTAGTACTAAGGTCAAGTATTCTCAGACGTGATTGTACATCGACCGGTTTAACCACTTCGCCCAACACCCGTTCGTAGCCGTCAAGCGTAGTAACAGTAGTATCACCGTCTTTTGCCCAATGATGAACCGTTACCGGTGATCTGTCTGGATCATCGTTGACAACACCGTTCGTCTGTAACGAGGTAACAGGCAGGTTAACGTCTGTTTTCATCTGTGCCACCGAAGTGCAGAGGTGGCATTAGGGGCAAGCGATTGTTGAGCGGCTGGTAGATCAATTCGTTTGCAACCGGCTCACTATTCAGCAGCTTCTTCTCTAAAAAGGAGCCTCTGGTAAGCTCCTTCCGTGTACGCTACCAACTGCCGTTCCGCCAGAGCTTGCGCAACCTTGTCCTCTTTCCCCAACATTCGTGCCAGAACCATCAGATCAAGCGAGTTAAGCAGTTGTGCCGTAATTGGCCGCTTTGCGTCCCAGAAAATGAAGGCTGACCAAAACTCTCTGGCAGGGTCGGACATCACCAGTTCGTACAGGAGATCGCACTCTTCTTCAGATTTACAGGGGAAAAAATAACAGGTGTCGTCCAGAACCACTGGGCGTCCCCGAAAAGGTGGCACTTGGACAAATTCGAGCTTCTTGTATAAACCTGAGATAGCAACCTTCCAGGGAGCAAATGTATAGGGACCAACCCCAAAGACCGAGAAGGATGGACGGTTCTTATATATGGAACTCTTCCGTTTATTTAGAAGATGAGCGTGCTCAGTAAGATAATTCCACGTCTTGGGGGCGTCAGACCTAAGATGGCTTGGATCGTCGCTCATCGTCCGTTGTGGAACAATCATCCAACGACGCGGCTTCCTGTGCGCTGCAAGATCGGAGCTTTTGAGCAACGGAAAGAGCACTTCAGGTTCAAGCTCCACGAATTCTCCCAGCCCGTTAACAAACTTACCAGACTCAACGCTAGGTGCCGAGTCGCTATAAGAGGTTCACCCTCTGCCGGCAAGGTCTTATACCAATCACTCATCACAAAACTGTTTTCGAGACTTGGAACTGAGCGAGCGTTTCGCGAATCCACGCTCCTTGTGAAGCGTTTAACTGTTCACGATGCGCTGCTACATTATGCAATGATTGATCTCCGATACAATTGTCGTATCGCTGCTATCCCTCTACGGAAAACACCAGTTCAAGAACCTGATACACGGTTTTCGCAAACAGGATCGGTATTACGCTGCTGGTTCATCGAATACACCCGGCTCAGGCTTCGGATCAATCCGATTCCGCAGGATGCGCTCAAAAGCCCCTACCTGGCGCGGGCCAATTGCTCGCCCTGAAATCAACAACACCTGGCCGTTGATGAGCTGTAGCTCATAGACCCCAAACAGCTTACGCCAACCGCGCACCTGTGACCACGGAATCTCGCTACGTCCGGTCTGAGCTTTAACAATTAACGTATCACGCCCCAATTCGTAACGGATTGGCTGGTAAACCGGAAGATCGCGCTTTCGGCTCTGGCGATAAATCATGATCCAGCCCACAATACTGTAGACCAGAAAAGGCAGCCAACCACCTAATAACGCGGGTACCTGAGGCACAGAGGGATCATAAATGACGAACGCTGTCAGTACTGCCGCTACAAATGCAAAGACATAGAAAATAGGACGACGAAAATAGCGACTGAGGGCGTGCCGGGTAAACTCTTTCTGGCTAATGACACTCTCGATAATCATAGTTTGTCAACACTAAAATGCATGCCGCTTGATCAAGATCAGTTCGTTACCGCCGTGTGGTAGTGTGCGATATTGTAGATCATCCAGCAAACTCCGCGACAAGAACAGCCCCAAACCACCCGCTCGTTGCTGTCCATGCGCGATCAGATGACGTGGTAAAGGAACACTGAGCGGATTAAATGCCGGTGCTGCATCACGGATCGATACCAAAAGCGTATCACCTTCATTCCAAACTTCGATCCATATTGGGCCAACTTGCCCACCATAACCATAGATAATGGTGTTGGTGATCAGTTCGTTGGCTGCGTAGACAATATCATCAATACAATCACGACGCGCACCAGTGTAACTCGCCGCATCAATGATCGAACGCCGAATCTGTTTGAGGCTATGCAGGTCGGCGTTAAAGGTTAGTGATGCGGTCATACTTGCTCCAAGTGATCTTACGATAGCGATTCCGGTGAATACGCATCTTATGATACCATACGGTTGCGGATGTTTACATGAAATAGCTCAAAACCTGAGTCTTTGCAACGTCTCTCCCTGCCCGGCAGTGGGATGGAGGAAGAGGAAAGAGGGCCAGGCAAGAGTCTTACCGTTTGCACCCGTCAAGAAAGGAGATGCGCATTGCACTGCGACCCTGCGGTCGCAACTTCTGGTGCGACATGCTTATGAACGACGCGGTTGAGTTTCTTATTCGTCTGCTTCGCACGCCATCGCTCTCTGGACAGGAGGCAGCGGCAGTACAGGTGATGGTGGCGCAAATGGCTGCGTTCGGCTGGGAAGCGTTCGTTGATGAGTCGGGCAGTGCGGTTGGTCAGGTGGGCACGGATGGGCCATTAGTTGTGTTGCTCGGCCACATCGATACTGTGCCCGGCGAGATACCGGTACGTATCGAAGACGGCAAACTCTATGGGCGCGGTGCTGTTGATGCCAAAGGCCCGTTGGCGACCTTTGTCTGGGCAGCCCGCCGTGCCGAGCAGGCTGGCACGTTAGGTTGCCGACTAGTTATTATCGGGGCCACCGAAGAGGAAGCCGCCAGCTCACGTGGTGCTCATGCAGCCCGTGATCGCTACCGCCCTGATTTTTGCGTGATCGGAGAACCGAGCGGTTGGGATCGGATTACGCTTGGTTACAAGGGACGGCTGCTCGTCCACTATCGTTATCAGCAACCGGTTGCCCATAGTGCTGGTGAACAACGTGCTGCCCCCGAACAGATGGTTGACTTCTGGCGAGCAGTTGAACAGTACTGTCAGCATCTCAACGCCGGACGAAGCCGGCTGTTTGAGCAACTCATCCCTTCGCTCCGGCGTGTTCATAGCGATAGCGATGGCATCAACGAATGGGTCGAAGCAACCATTGGCTTTCGTCTGCCACCCGGCGTTGAACCATCAACCCTGGCCGAGACGCTCCAGACCTTAGCCGGTGCTGCCCATCTCTCTTTTGAAGGCGCCTGCCCGGCCTTCCAGAGTCCACGCACGACACCGCTGGCAAGTGCATTTGTGCGGGCGATTCGTCAACACGGCGGTCAACCGGCGTTTCTCCACAAGACCGGTACAGCAGATATGAATGTCGTAGGCCCGGTGTGGCAGTGCCCAATCGTTGCTTACGGGCCGGGCGATTCACGGCTTGATCATACGCCTGACGAACATATTGTGCTGCACGAATACGAACACGCGATTGCGGTGTTAGCCGATGTGTTGGCACAATTACGTTGACGATTGACAAGGGTTGTGCTACCATCAGCCTGATTGAATATAAGCAACGTGGGGTTGTACCCCACCGGTAGGGAGCCCGGAGGAAGCGAAGGGCTTAATTGGGGGAAGTCCGGTGCAAGGCCGGCGCAGTCCACGCTACTGTATGTCGCCATTGGCGACGAGCCAGAATGCCCGTCCCTACTCGTCTGCTGTCACGCCCGCGCTGGAAAGGGGGTGAGGCAATACCTTCTTTTTGCTTCATCAGTTCACCCCTCCACCGCCGGTGGAGGGATTTTTGTTGTCTGTCCAGGGTTTGCTGATGAGAACGAAAGGATCGTCTCATGCGTCGCACAATTGTCCTTGTCCTTACGTTGGTTTTGAGTATGATCGTATCGCAACCGGTGGCTGCACAGAGTGATGTGGTTGCTGCCGGGCTGAAGTGGATACTCGGCCAGCAACAGGCCGATGGGAGTTTTGCCGGTTTTGGTCCTGGCGATACTGCTGATGCCATCGTGGCGCTCGTGGCCGGTGGTGAACAACCACCAGCCAGCGCGCTCAACTATCTGGCCGGACAGGCCGCTAGCTACGGAACCTCATCGGCTGGCGCAACAGCCAAGGTGATCCTGGCCGTCGTCGCTGCCGGACGCGATCCGCTCAATTTTGGTGGGGTTAATCTGGCCCGCCAGCTTGGTACAACTTACGACCCGGCCACCGGTCAGTACGGCGCCGATGTGTACGGCCATGCCCTGGCCCTCCTGGCCATCAAGGCGATGGGCGTCCAACCGCCAGCGCCTGCTATCGAACGTCTTATCGGGTTACAGCTTCGCGACGGTGGATGGAGTTTTGATGGCGCCGCAGCAACCGGTAGCGATACCAATACGACCAGTCTGGCGGTGATGGCTTTGAGTGGCTATGCTCGTGCAGGCGATGCGTTAACCGCCGCCCGTAACTATCTCCGTGGTCAACAGAATCCCGATGGCGGGTTTCCCTACTCGCAAACATCTGCATTCGGCAACGCCAGTGATGCCAACTCCACCGCAGCAGTGATCCAGGCAATCCTGGCCCTCGGTGAAGACCCAAACGCAAATCCATGGCGACAGGGCGAAGCAACACCGCTGAAGTCGTTGATCGCATTCCAGAATCAAAGTGGTGCCTTCCGCTATCAAAACGCAATGCCCGACGATAACGCATTGGCAACCTATCAGGCAATTCCGGCAGTCGCTGGCAGAACGTTGCCGGTACGGACCGTCACCATCCCGGCAGCACAAACATTGATCGCTTCGGCCATCAATCTGCCAACAACCGGTGGCGAAACTGTGCCGATCCTGGCTCTGGTTGCCCTCACAGGGATGGCCCTGCTGGTCGTTGGTCTGTGGCTGCGCCGTGAGCCGGTGAGACAAGGGTAGGACGATGAAACTGTGGCGCACGATGCTGATCTTGCTGGTTATGACCCTCCTGTCGAGCGCGGTCAATGCCCAGTCACCGGTCAACCGTGCTGGGGTCGTGGTGCGTTTCGGTAATGGTGAAGTAGTGACGGCATGCGTTACCTTTAACGAACCGACGATCAGTGGACTTGATCTGCTCGAACGGAGCGGGTTACCGGTGATCAGTCAGCAGAGCAGTATCGGCGCCGCAGTGTGTAAAATTGGTCGCGACGGTTGCGACTATCCGGCGACCAGTTGCTTCTGTGCTCGCGATCAGCAGGGGCGAGCGGTTTACTGGGCCTTTTACCGCCGCGAGGCCGGTACATGGCGTTATTCCAATTTGGGCGCCAGCAACGTTGTGGTGAACGATGGCGATCTCCACGGCTGGGCCTGGGGGCCGGGTGATGCTAGTAGTGGTGCGGTACCACCAGATCTCGAACTGAGTGATGTGTGTGGTCAGACAACAATACTCCCCACAACTGTGCCCACTGCTACCACTGTTCCAACAGCCATTCCTACAGTTGGACGCCAGGCTACTGCAACTATGAACCCTACGGCCATGGAAGGCCCAACTATCGCTACGACACAACCAACGACACCCATGCCAATCGCTCGCCCTTCTTCACCGACCGCAGGAGCACCAACAGGGTCATCCATTACCCTTAGTCTCAGTCCACTGCCGTCGCCAACTGCGCTTGCTCCGACACCACCGACTAGAACCGAAACGCCTACACCGACCATGGCAAGCAATGGAAATGGGCAATGGCTTGCTTTTTTTGCCCTGGCAGCACTGTTGATTATGGGCATCGTGGTCACGTTGAGACGGCGTAACAAGGGATAAAGGAGTTTCACAGTGGGTCGTTCACGCCACACCAGTATCTGGCTTGTTCGTCACGGTCAAACCGAAGCCAATCGGAGTCGGCGGTATCTCGGCCTCCGTGACAGTCCTCTGACCGATTACGGTCGGCGCCAACATCTGGCCCTTGCTCAACGTCTACAAGTGCTACCCTTTACCAACATCATTGTCAGCCCAACAGAGCGAACCCGTTCTCTGGCCACGATGATTTTGAATCGGCGACCGACGATCCCAGTGCATGAAGATTCGCGGTGGTTGGAGATCGATCACGGACGTTGGGAAGGACTAACGTACCGCGAGGTGCTGCAACGTTTTCCTGATGACGCTCAGCAACGCTGGGCAAACGGCATTGATGGTCGGGCCACTGGGGGAGAAAGTCTGGCTGAAGTGGCAAACCGGGTGAACGAGGCATGGCAAGAATTGCTCGCCGGATCGGTGGGTCAACGAGTGCTGATCGTCACTCACGCCACACCCATCCAACTGGTACTCTGTTGGTGTTGTCAGCTTCCGATAGCCGAATACTGGCGCTGGCGCATCGACTTAGGCAGTATCACTGCACTCGATGTATACGGATCAACAATCATTATGCGCACGATCAACACCGTACCGCGGTTGTTGGCGGCGACGGCGGAAGATGTATGAGTGAATCATCAATCCGTTCTCCCATTGGTCTGGTAGAGGCCCTACGCTTTCTCACCATCATTCCCCTTCCCGGCCTGCCACCAATGAACGAGCAGAGCGTTGTGCGGGCAATCCCCTGGTTTCCGATGGCCGGCCTGGTCATCGGCGGTGTATTAACTGCGGTTGACCTGCTGGCCCGACCATTGTGGGGTGACCTCAGCGCCGCCGTATTGGTAGTGGCAGTGTGGGGCATCATTACCGGGGGAATGCACCTTGACGGCCTGAGCGATACGTTCGATGCCGCATTGAGCTGGCGATCACGCGAGCGCAAACTCGAAATCATGAAAGATAGTCGGATCGGGGTCATGGGCGCCTCGGCGTTGATCATGATCCTCTTCCTGAAAGTAGCTCTGATTGCCGACGCGCCAGGCGCCTGGCCTGCCCTCCTGCTGGCGCCGATCCTGGGGCGTTGGGCCGATTGTTTCGGTATTTATTGGTTTCCTGCTGCACGTGAAGGGGGCCTGGGACGCATGTTTAATTCCCAGGTACGCCAGCGCGACTTCTGGCTGGCATCATTGCTCACAGTTGGGGTAACCTGGCTTATCGCCGACCTTAACGGGTTGATCGCCTTCGGTTTGGTGCTGGGGTTGGCGTATCTGTTAGCGCGCTGGTGGGTTCGTGACTTCGGTGGCTTGACCGGCGACACCTACGGCGCCCTTTGTGAGATCAGTGAAGTGGTGGTACTGGCTACGCTGACAGTACGCCTGGGGAATGGCTAATGCATACACGTACATGGCTCTGCTGGCTAATAGCAACGGTGACTATCGCAATGCTCGCACCGCATCCGTTCTACCACATCCTGCTGATGCTGGTGGTGACGTACATCTTCGTGAATCGGCGCGATGATCGTCCGCTAGCACGGAGTTTTACCCTCTTTGCGCGTGTTGGCGCCTTCATCTGGTGCGGATACGTTCTCTTTGCCATCGTGACGGTTGGCGGAGCACGCGGAACAACCGTGATCTTCCGGTTACCTGCCATCCAGCTACCGGCATGGTCAGGTGGTATTGTCCTTGGCGGATCAATCACGGCCGAAGCCCTGGCCTGGGGCGCCACTCGTGGTTTGGGATTGTGGACACTCCTGCTCATTTTCGGCACCTTTAACGCACTCGTCGATCATCATCGGCTGCTCCGGTTGACCCCACGCTCACTCTTCCACGCCGGTCTTGCCGTGACGATAGCGATTGCTTTTGCCCCAGGATTAGTACGCACTGTCCAGGACATCACAGATTCCCAGCGTGCCCGTGGTCATCGGTTCGGCGGGATACGCAGTTGGGGAGCTTTGATTAGCCCACTCCTTGCCGGTAGTCTTGAGCGTGCCCTCCAACTGGCCGAAGCACTCGAAGCACGTGGCTATGGACGCACGGTATCAACGACACCAGCAACCGGCCGCACACTAGGGCTGGTCTTCGGTCTGGTAAGCCTGACGGCTGCGGTCATCGGCTGGCTGTGGGTTGGTCCTTCCAGCTTCCCACTCGTTGCCCCACTTGGCGGTGGTGGTCTTCTCCTCACCGGTTGGGCTGCCTACCAATTAAGCCGATGTGTGCCACGCACAACCTATCGGCGCGAACGCTGGCATCGTCAGGATACGCTTACCTGGATCGCTGCGGTAAGTGCGGTTGGCGTAGTCGCGACGATACGCCTAATTGAACCCACTGTTCTGGTCTACTATCCGTTTCCGGTTATCACAGCGCCCGGTTTTGATCTTCGCATTGGCGTGGCGATTTTGGCGCTGGCCGTACCTGCCCTACCACTCCCATCAGCCACAGCACGCCGTGCACACCGTCTGCACGCTGACCGCCGGGCCGCACGTCGTGGAGCGACTCCCCAACACCCATTGCGGGTAAGCGCTTCCGATTAACGTGTAGGGCTGAAGCGGTTGAGCAGGAGAAATCCATCGGAAACTTCCGTGCAGGAACCATCAGATCACCCTGTTGCCACTGGCGCTTCAAGTGGCAGCAGAATGGTGAACGTTGTCCCAACACCAGGTTCGCTATCGACAAGAATACGCCCGCCATGTTGCGTAATAATATGCGCACTGATCGCCAATCCAAGACCGGTACCATGCGGTTTGGTGGTATAAAATGGCTCAAAGAGATGCGGAATGTGTTCAGGAGCAATCCCTACTCCGGTATCACTAATCGCGATTGAGAGTGTCGGTGGAGCCTCTGGTCGGGCAGCGATCAGCGTACTACTGACGGTCAATTCACCACCGTGAGGCATTGCATCGCAAGCGTTGAGAATAATATTCAAAAATACCTGCCGTAACTGATCAGCATGGGCAATGATCGGTGGCAGATCATTGGCGAGCTGAGTGCGGACAGTGACGTGATTGTGGCGCAGATGAGTGGTGACCAACTCAAGCGTTTCACGAAGCAAGGCATTGATGTTGGCACTGGTCAGCTCGCCGCGTGAAGGGCGGTAAAAATCACGCATCCGGGTGATAATGCGTGCAATCCGTCCTAACTCTTGCTGAGCAATGGTGAGGAACGTGCGCTGTGGAGCATCGGGCGGTAAATCCTGCTCAACCAGATAGAGACTATTGCGCGCTGCGTAGAGTGGATTGTTGATTTCGTGGGCCACTGAAGCAGATAATTCACCAACCGCAGCCAATTTCGCACTCTGCAATAACTGTGCCTGTGCTGCGTTCAAACGCGCTTCAGCCTCAGCACGTAGCGATTGAGTTAGTACTAAATCGTTCTGTAACGCAGCAGCTCGTTGCCGCTGCCGAACTTCATCAATTGCAATCATGGTTAGATCGGCTAAGGCCTGCACAAAAGGCAAATCACGTGGATGGTACATGTGCCAGATTTGGTCGCTACATACGATAAGTGCCCCACTTCGTTGACTTTCGATCCGCAGGGGCGCCAGTAATACACTTTGGGGCAACGTACAATGTCCACCAGTTCTATCAAGGGATAGATGCTGTTGTTGCAGGAGATGCTCGATTTGCGGGCCGGTTAACAAAATCGAGCGTGGTGCTTTCACGGCTATATCAGCCAGGATTTCAATTACAGGAGGGGGCGTATCTGCCGGCAGGGAGGCGCGCAGATGTAACCCACCCTCTGTCTCATCGTCAAGCAGATAGAGGTACGCAGCCGCCGTACCTGGAAAGAGGTTGGTTGCTTGCTGCACGACCAATTGCACAATCTTATCGACATCATGGCTGATCAGCAGCGCAGCCGAGATGGAGAGCAGGGCGGCCAGCCGTCGATCAAGATCACGGGCATAACGGGCATGAAGCTCAGCTTCACGTTCGAGAGCAGCAATACGCTGTTGCGCTGCCTGTAATTCCTGCTCTAGCCTGGCAATATAGGCTGTGGTATCTTCACGCTCGATCATGTTTAAGCTCCTGTGCCGGTTATCCTTTCACCATGATACACGAGGGCCGTAATTTGCTACTGCTAACCCGCGTCACGCGGTCGGCGTAAGAAGCGTCGCTCCGCTGCGTCGATTGCCGTCTGAGGCAGGTTCCAGCCATCTCCATACCCTCCCCTTCGCCCCCTTCAAGCTCCCACCAGGGGCGAGGAAGGGTGAGGATGCTTCTAATTGCGGGCCAGAGGCCCGCGCACCCAGGATGTCCGCGCTCCCAGGATTCGGGGTACCGCATGCGGGCCAGAGGCCCGCGCACCCAGGATGTCCACGCACCCAGGATTCGGGGTACCGCATGCGGGCCAGAGGCCCGCGCACCCAGGATGTCCGCGCATCCGGTTCTTCGTCGGTGTCCCGCTACGGTTTCATCGTCCGGTCTGAAGGTGACTCGAAATTGAGAACGCCGAAAACCTCTAAACACGGCGCCGATACCGTTGACCATGCTATCAGCTCATGTTATGATATGCCAATAATTATATAATTCCAACTAACTGTAAGCGTAATCAAGATGGAGTGCAAGGTGATATGACTACCCAGCCGC
>JAGHYT010000094.1:0-16845 GCA_017743535.1 Chloroflexus sp. | reverse complement strand
CCCCCTTCCTCTCCCGCAGCGTGGGAGAGGAAGGGGGTTGGGGGGAAGGTGAGGGGCCACCGTTCCTCAAACAATTCTGGCGATGCCATACCCAGGTTCTTGACCGTGCTCTAAGCTAAAAAGAGGTGCATAACGGGAAACCCCATTATGCACCTCGTCACTACGGCCTACTTGGCCGGATTAGAAGTCATCCTCCGGCATCGGTGGCGTACCATTCTTCTTCTTTGGTTCAGGGGCATCGACGATCAGGGCTTCGGTAGTGAGCACCATACCGGCAACGCTAATCGCATTTTCGAGCGCAGAGCGCACCACCTTGGCCGGGTCAATGATACCGGCTTCCATCAAATCAACATAGGTACCGGTCATAACATCGTAGCCGTAGTGGTTGTTATTGTGCTTCCGCTGCTCATTGCGCACATTCTCAACCACCACCGATCCATCTTCACCGGCGTTGGTTGCGAGCTGGCGCAGCGGCTCTTCGAGAGCGCGACGCAACACGTTGAGCGCCATCCGCTCCTCTTCAAACTGCGTCGTTACACTATCAAGCGCCGGGATTGCGTTGAGCAGCGCTACACCACCACCGGGAACGATACCCTCTTCGACGGCGGCACGTGTCGCGTTGAGCGCATCTTCAACCCGCGCTTTGCGCTCTTTCATTGCCGGCTCGGTCGGCGCGCCAACCTTGATAACTGCCACACCACCTGACAGCTTCGCGACTCGCTCTTGCAGCTTCTCGCGATCATAGTCAGAGGTCGTGGTCTCGATTTGCTGCTTAAGCTGAGCGATCCGGGCCTGAATGGCCTGCTTATCGCCATACCCCTCAACAATGACAGTATTGTCTTTATCGGCTTTCACGCGGCGAGCACGACCAAGGTCTTGCAGCGTGGCACTTTCGAGCTTGCGACCGATCTCCTCCGAGATGACAGTACCACCGGTCAAGATAGCAATGTCCTGGAGCATCGCTTTGCGGCGATCACCGAAACCAGGCGCCTTCACCGCCAGGGCATTGAGCGTGCCGCGCAGCTTATTGACGACCAGGGTAGCGAGTGCTTCACCATCTACATCCTCGGCAATAACCAGCAGATCCTTCTTGCCACTGCTCAGAACTGCTTCGAGGATCGGGAGTAAGTCCTTGACTGAGCTAATCTTCTTGTCGGTAATCAGAATATATGGCTCATCGAGCACCGCTTCCATGCGGGCCGAGTCGGTGATGAAGTAAGGCGAGATATAGCCGCGGTCGAATTGCATACCCTCGACCAGCTCGTGCTCGAGGTGGGTGCTCTTACCCTCTTCAACCGTCACGACACCATCACGACCGATCTTGTCCATGACCGTTGCCAGGAGTTCACCGACTTCAGCATCTTGGGCCGAAATGGTCGCGACATTGCGAATTTCATCGCGCGTCTTGAGGGTAATAGCCTGCTCTTTGATCCGGGCAACCAGTGCCTGACCACCTTTGTCAAGGCCGCGCTTGAGCAGCATCGGATTAGCACCGGCGGCGACCAGCTTCAAACCTTCGTTGATAATAGCCTGGGCAAGAACGGTCGCTGTGGTCGTACCGTCACCCGCTACATCATTCGTCTTGACCGCAGCCTGTTTGAGCAACTGCACGCCAAGGTTGGCAAAGGGATCCTTTAGCTCAATCTCTTTTGCTACGCTGACACCGTCGTGAGTAACCGTTGGTGCTCCCCACTTTTTATCGAGAGCAACGTTCCGACCACGCGGGCCAAGCGTTGTCTTGACCGCCAGGGCCAGTGTATCAATACCTTGCTTCAGCGCTGTGCGAGCTTGCTGATCGAAGATCAGTTGTTTCGCCATACTGTCACCCCTCTACGATGATCCCTAGAATATCCTTCTCTTGTAAGATCAGGTATTCTTCATCGTCAATCTTGAATTCAGTACCGGCGTACTTGGCATACAATACGTGCTGACCGACCTCGACACTCATAGGGATCAGTTTCCCATCATCAGTTCGCCGACCTGGCCCGACCGCAATGACTTCGCCCTCCATTGGGCGCTCTTTGCTCGCGGTATCGGGCAGGAAGATACCGCCTTTCGTCTTCTCTTCACGCGGCTTTGGTTTCACTACTACACGATCATTCAACGGTCGAACGTGCACAGGCTACCTCCTTTTCGTTCAGGATGAGGGGTAGCGCCAATCACTGCTACCCCTTTCGCCTTATGAATTGGCGACCTGACCCGCATTACCTGCCGGTGACGCTAGCGAACGATGTTGGCGACTCAGCAGGGCAAAGGCCACACCGATCAGGATCAGGATCAGACCGATCCAGAAGGTCTGCGGCTGCGGAAGAGCAATTCCGAAGAACCGGTCAAGCGTGTACGCACCTGGTTCCCACAAGCCCATCACTGCGGCCAATACCAGCAAGACAAGGCTGTACTCGCTACCACCGTTGCTGATCCACAGACCGTGCGACCAGTGCACGAGCGCAATCGCTGCAATCATCACCGCAATGATTGCCAGTGGGCCAAGCGGGTGGAACAATCCGAGTGCAAAAAGCAAGCCACCACCAAACTCGGCAAGACCGGCCATCAGTGCCCAGAAGCGCGGTGCGCGCAAACCCATTCCGGCTAGCCAGTCAGTCGTTGCTCGCAAGCCTTGACCACCGAACCAGCCAAACAGCTTTTGCGCACCATGACCCATCATGAGCAGCCCGATGACTACTTGCAGGATGAGCAGACCCACATCCATCGTCATTGTGCGTCACCTCCTTGATCGTCAACGAGCATCAGCACTGACAAACCTGTCAGACCGACGACACGGTGATGATGCAAAGAGTTTACGCCTTTGTAGATAAAAAATCGATGTTAGATCGCTATCAGCGCAGTGTTAGCAATGTGTTAGAAGTCAGATGGCAAGCACCACGAGGTATCGCTCAGAGCGAGTGAACACTGAGCAGCCACTAGAAATCTCTCCTGAAAAGTTTAACCATGCCATCCCTACAGCGAACTCGAACGATGTGTACATTGCAACAACCCCAGGTGCGCCGGGTCAGACCGTTACCATCGGTTTCCGGGCCCAGGGTGTGCACATCGGGCGCTGGACGAACTACGCGGAACTGACCAGCCCGGCATTCTTTGGCACGTACATTGATCCCTTTAGTGGTGAAGTAGTCCGTCCGTAACGTTCATCAATAGAAAGAATAGTGTTCATTGATGGTCTCCCCTCTCGCAGCCAGCCTACGAGAGGGGAGACGTTTATTGACGACTCACGAACCTACGGTGCTGTACGTGGTGGCAATGGTATGCGAACTTGTGGCCCGAACTGCGCATCACACAAGAAGAGCGGGTTTTGGCCGTCGCCGTGGTAGTTGTAGAGCTGATCGCCGACGCGCAATTGGACAAAGAGACCGTCGATCAGCACCTGGATATAGGCCATGCCTGGTCGTGGACACCCAAGAGCGCCATCGGGCCAGGTGACTGCTACGACCTGCACAACTTCTATGGTTGACACGTCAACTCCTAGACGCTGGGCCAGGTCTTGCTTCGCCTGATCGATTTGTGCCTTCAACGCACCATCGAACGGCGGGTTTAATGGTTGGGCATTTGGCGGTAGCGCGGGAACACCGCCCTGATCGGAAGGTGGCATTGGTGTCTCCTTAACCGGTGGTACAGCAGGTACTGGCGTTGCAATCGGTGCAGCAGTTGGCGGCAACACAACGGTCGGTACAACAGTTGGTGCTAGTGATGATGTTGGTTGTACGGGCAAGGTTGGGAACATCGTTGCAGTTGGTTCAGGCATCGTCATCTCACGGGTTGCCGCTGGTGGTTGCGTTGGCAGCGATTGTTCGGGTAATGGCGAGGGTTGACCAGGGAGAGCAGTGCTCGACGTACCACAACCCGAAAGAAGGAACACGCCGCTTATCAAGATCACAATCAATCTACGCATAGGCTTTCCCATACCGGTAGCAAATGAATGTCTTGCTGGTATAACGTATGACTATCGCGATTGGTTCCACACCATGGCCCTTTGTACAGGAAGGATGGATTGGCGTAAAAGAGAGGAGGGGTTTTCAGTGTTTTCATCGTTGACTCCACTGCAAAAAGGTGATCTTTCCACCACAGAGACCACGGAGATCGCAGAGACTAAAGATAATTTTATCTTTCATTGAACATAGGGTTGTGAACATTTTTCTTCCATGCGCCCAATGGCCAAAAATGATCCTTTTATTCATCAACCTTACACGCTCTGTGTACTCTGTGTGCTCCGTGGTGAGTTTTTTCAGTGCACTCATCGTTGGTATGATAAATGCTCCTTCCCAACGAACGACGATACACAAGCGATGAACGCTCCATACACTCAAAACACCCCCAACCAATACGGTCTGCTGGATGCGCGGGCCTGCGGCCCGCGTTCTTCAGTATACGACTAGAAACCATCATCACCTGGGATACTCGATCGAGGAAGGAAGGGGTCCCCATACCGATGCAGTGACACCCATAATCGGTGGTATACAGCGGGTTGGTCGCAGATTACTATCGGAACGACATGCTGCATATCTCCGCATAAACTGCGGACGGTCTGGGACGCCGTTCCTGCTTTTCTCCTGTGAGCCTGATCAAAAACGTTTCATCGGGCACGTACCGTGCCCGTGCGACTATGACGGGAGGAGGTGCCAACGTCCTTTCGCTCCCGCCCCACCCTCCCGCGCTGCGGGAGAGGAAGGGGGGCTGGGGGGGAAGGTGAGGGCCGCCAAGCGTACTCGGCAGCACCGACAACTATATTCGTATCATTAGCGAGCCTGATCAACAGCCTAGGTTTTCGATCATGCTCTGAGACATAACCACTATTGGGCAGGGCAATCCTATACCAAGGGCCTCAGAACACCCCTTCAAAACAATAGACTCCAAACGGCGCTAAGCGCAACTCCTCACCGATACCACGACGCTCAAGACTATGCGGTGCAACCTGCAACAGCTCAGCGCCAACCGGTTGTGGTGCTATGAATCGACAAGGCAGCGCAGTGAGATTAACGATACCGATCAGTCGACGCTGATGAAACTCTCGACAAATGATTAACACATCACCAGCACTAGTCGTAACCGACTGACAGGACACCGTTCCATAACGTAGAGCTGACTCGTGACGCCAAAGTGTCAATAATCGCGGTAATACTTCGCGATCTGCCAGCTCTTGACCGTTCCAGAGAGCTGGTGTCAGGCCACTGAACAGCATGACCGCCCACAATGCCTGACTAAGCCGTGAACCACGTAAGCCGTCGGCTAGAGGGTTGCAATCTGCTGTATCGTGGGATTCAAGGAATCCGATGCGATAGGCGCTGTCGTACAGTTCGGCGTAATCGGCTTGATAGGTACACCATTCTGCTGGCGTGATTCGACGCATCGCAAGGTGCACTAGCATATGGTGGCTAGGGTAATCAAACCAACCATTGGCGAATTGAACTGAACGTGGTCCTGAAAGCGTACTGAGCACGGCTAATGCTGGTCGAGCCGCGACAATTTCGCGCAGCGCCTGCACCATCAGGGCAGAGCCGGCGCTGGCCCGCAACGGCGGACGACGAATCCAGGCCAGGGCAGCACTGTACGGAGCGACAGCACGAATACCATCAAGCCTAAAATGATCGATCTGCCCGATGACCCACTGTTGCCAGTATAGACGCCAGTCGCTATGCAGCCAATCGAGGTGGTACCCACCCATTGGCAATGCTACACCAGGATGACAGCCCACTGCTGGTGTGTCGGCCGGCACTCCGATGGCAAATGCTCCGCCTTCATCTCGAACGAACCATTCTGGGTGTTCGGTAAGATAGCGCGAATCGGGTGCACATCCCTGCATTGCAACGTCGAGAAAGACCCGCATACCATGATCATGAGCAGCAGTGATAAGTTGTCGAATCGCTGCTTTATCGCCACAAGCCGGATCAAATCGTTCCAGATCGCCTATCAAGTGTGGCCGATCTCCGACAGTGTGCCATGGTAACAAACATAGCGTATCAACACCGAGCGTCATCAATTCCGTCAAACGCAAGCGTAATCCGTCAGCCCCCCCGTGTTGCCGGAGATCAGCAACATAGATAATCGCATCACGAAGCCATGCTGCTGGCGGCTGCGGGAATGGGTTGACTGACCGATAGATCGTAAGCGCTGCTGGCCAGGACTGTGCTGTGAGTGTGAAGAACTGTCTTCCCACGGTAAGACGCCAGTCTGAACGAAGCCAGCAAGCAACAGCAATTTCATACGCCAGTGATACTGCTTGATCACTACCCTGAACGTAAGGGAGGGCAGCCTCTTCATCACTGTTGTACCAGCACAGAAAGGTCAGCGGCAAATTAGGATTAGACAGTGCCATAACACCGCTACCCTGCGTGGGCGCCGGTTCAAAAGCACTCCCTCCCCGCACACCAGGCGCGAAGAAGCGGCGAGGCAAAACATTACGATCCTGAGCAACTGCAATATCGAACGGTGCGCGTGGACGCACACTGTTACCGGGCGCTTCAAAGGTACAATGAGCCGGTTCGCCAATGCGCAGGTGGGGGATAAGCATACGAACGCCGTACATGCGCAAATCGTCGCCACTGACATTTTCTATCTCGACCCACCGCTCGATAACCTCACCCCCGAGCAGATAATGGTCAAAGATTTTTAGTGGCCCCAATCCGACAATGATCGTCATTTGCAACCGATCATCTGCCTCAACCGTCAACCGATGCCAGATATAGCGGGAAAAGGTCTGGGTAGTAATCCAATTATTTGGAGAACCCAGAGCCACATCAATCCCAGCACTCGGTGGGCCATAGCCAAGAACGTTCAGACTGTTATGAAGGCGGAGTGTATGTAGTGCGCCACTATCGGTTGACCAGCCCAGTTCATAACAAGCGGTGCGTAAAATTATCTGGTCGGTCTGTTCGTAGAATTCGTAGCTCATTCATCGACCGGCGTGGTCAGTATTAGAGGGAACAGATGTTTAAAGAAATTATAACACAAGCCGTAGAGGCGAAGCGATACGTCGCCCTACACAACACGAATAGGTGCAACGCGGTGCGTCTCTACCGCTCGTCATCACTACCGGAGATACGCCGTATTCGAGCAACGATGGCTGCTGATCCTATGAGGGCCAGCGTTGAGCTGCAAGCAACCAGCGCCAACCAGGTAGCATAGCGGCTAAAGACAGCTCTGAGCGGAGAATCATCTGGTTCCTGGGATATTTGTGATAGGAATGAGCCGGTCATACTGAGACCATTTCTCGATAGCGGAGCCGAAGTTTGTTCAGCGGCATCGAGTATTCTCGGTGTTAAGAGTAGGAGACTGACAAGCAAGACCAGGAAGATTACAGAACAGTACCATTTCATACATAGCTCTCTACCGGCAATAACAACCGCTCTATCGTAACACGATTCTGCCAATAGACATCATTGTCTATTTCGTCGAAACCATCTGTTGGGGCTATCAGGAGGGGCGAGGCGACGCCGCGCCCCTAGTTGGACAACAACGAACAGCGTTTCACCAGCTTATGTCAGCACGCGAGCCAGAAGCCCACGCTCCAGGGCATAGAGCGGCATTTCTAGACCCTCTCTCACACCACACGCCGCCCCTTTACCACTTGATCGTCAGCAATCAGCCCGTCACGCACACTGATAATTCGCTCGGCGTATTGTGCAACATCATGCTCGTGTGTGACCAAAATGACAGTAATTCCCTGTTCGGCGTTAAGTCGCTGAAAAATACCCATAATCTCAGCGCCGGTACGGGTATCGAGCGCGCCCGTTGGCTCGTCAGCCATAATGATGCGCGGTTCATTCACCAATGCCCGCGCAATCGCGACGCGCTGCTGTTGCCCACCCGACAACTCATTCGGACGGTGATGCAGACGGTCTCCCATACCTACTGCTTCCAAAGCGCGCTGTGCTCGTTCCCGGCGATCAGGACGCCCTCTGCCATAGAGCATCGGTAATTCAACATTCCGCAACGCCGTTGTGCGTTGGAGCAACATATATTGCTGGAACACAAAGCCAATCTTCTCGTTACGAATAATTGCCAGTTCATCGTCACTCAGTTCGCCAACATTGACCCCTTCCAGCAAATACTCGCCTGACGTTGGTCGGTCAAGACAGCCGATAATATTCATCAGCGTACTCTTCCCACTGCCCGACGGCCCCATAATTGCGACCATCTCACCCTGTTGAATATTGAGCGAAATACCCCGCAGCGCGTGAACTTCGGTTTCGCCCATAATGTACACTTTTGTGATGTTGTGTAGTTGGATAAGTGGGATCATAGTTCCTCAAATGCTCATCAAGCCGTCTTGCAACATCGTCTGATCACATTGTACTTGAAATCATCTTGTGCCAATCTGCCAGGGATGCTAACCGCCAGTTCCCGATCCGGTCTCAGCCCACGTTACCACACCGTGTAATGACAGGTGAGACAGGTGCCTTCAATAGTACGGCCAACAACAATCTGACACTGTTTTGTCGCAAAGACTGGTATAATAATGTCAATAATATGACGTGATACAATTGCTTTTTGTTGAGGTATTTATGACCGATTCGACTGCTGCCCGTCCCTTAGAGATGGATAAAGCCTACGAACATCGTCTCGTCGAGCAGCGACTCTACGCATGGTGGGAACGGAGTGGTCTTTTTGCACCGCGTGACGATGCGCCGCGGCCACCGTTTGTTATTTCCATTCCTCCACCGAACGTTACCGGTGAGTTGCACCTCGGTCACGCGATGTTTGTGGCGATTGAAGACCTGCTGATCCGCTGGCGCCGTATGCAAGGCTACCAGACGCTCTGGGTACCTGGTACCGATCACGCCGGTATTGCTACCCAAACTCAGGTTGAGAAGTTGCTCGAACGTGAAGGTACCTCGCGCCAGGCAGTTGGACGTGAAGAGTTCTTGCGCCGCACCTGGGAATGGAAGGAAAAGTACGGCGGTGAGATTACTCGTCAGTTGCGCAGACTCGGTGCCTCGTGCGACTGGTCGCGTGAGCGGTTTACTCTCGATCCCGGTCTTTCGCGGGCAGTACACACCGCATTTAAGCGGCTCTACGATGATGGTCTGATTTACCGCGGTACCTATCTGGTCAACTGGTCACCGAAATTGCAGACCGCAGTTAGCGACCTTGAGGTCGAATACGAAGAACGTCAAGTCTCGATCTGGTACGTGCGCTATCCAATTCGTACTGCGGATTGGTCTGGCCCAACAGTACCCTGGGGATCGGGACAATGGGCAGCCGGTGCAACCGAGTTTATCACCGTGGCGACGACACGCCCTGAAACGATTCTGGGTGATACAGCGGTAGCCGTTTCACCCGGTGATGCACGGTATGCTCACTTGGTTGGCAAGGAAGCTATTCTGCCGGCGTTAGGCCGTCCTATACCGATTATTGCCGATGAGTACGTCGATCCCGAATTCGGTTCTGGGGCGGTCAAGATTACGCCAGCCCACGATAAGAATGACTATGAAGTCGGTAAGCGCCACCACTTACCGATGATTAATATTTTCAATCCTGATGCCACGATCAATGAAGCGGGTGGACCTTACGTGGGCCTAGATCGCTTCGAGTGTCGCAAGGCCATCCTGGCCGATCTCGAACGTGAGGGTCTCTTGGTTAAGACCGAACCGCATAAGATGAATGTTGGCATCAGTCAACGCGGTGGCGAAGTGATCGAACCACTCCTTTCTGAACAGTGGTTTGTGCGTACCCGTCCGCTAGCCGATCTGGCAATTGCCGCTGTGCGCGATGGGCGGGTGCGGATCGTACCTGAACGATTTGAGAAGGTCTACTTTCACTGGCTTGAAAACATTGAAGACTGGTGTATCTCGCGTCAGCTCTGGTGGGGGCATCGCATCCCGGTCTGGTATATGCCTGATGGCTCGATCGTCGTCCCCGACCCCGATGAGCCGCCACCACCTGAAGGTGTGCAAGACCCCGACGTCCTCGATACTTGGTTCAGCTCTGGCCTTTGGCCCTTCAGCACGCTTGGCTGGCCCGATGATACTGAAGATTACCGTCGTTTCTATCCCACCAGCGTGATGGAAACCGGGTACGACATTCTCTTCTTCTGGGTAGCCCGGATGATGATGATGGGGTGCTATTTGACCGGTCAACCACCCTTCCACACGGTTTATCTCCATGGCCTGGTGCGCGACGAGCATGGCCGTAAGATGTCGAAGACGTTTGGCAATGTGATCAATCCTCTCGAAATCATCGAGCAGTACGGTGCTGATGCGCTGCGTTATACCTTGGTCACCAGTGGTACACCTGGCCAGGATGTCAATCTCAACCCGCAACGGATCGAGTCGGCTCGTAATTTTGCTAACAAAATCTGGAATATCACTCGCTTTGTGATCGGTAAACTGGATGGTCTGCCGCGTGACGAATCGAGCAAGGTTAGTCTCGAGTCGTTGCAGACGGAACCCTATACCCTCGCCGACCGTTGGATTCTCTCACGCTACGCCCGCCTGGTGGCCGAAGTGGATCGCTTGCTGGAAGGGTACAATTTCGGTGAAGCTGGGCGACAAATTCACGATTTTCTCTGGGGTGAGTTTGCCGATTGGTACGTCGAGATTGCTAAAGTCCAGCTCGAAGGTGATGAGCAGCGTACCTTGTTGACCCGCAAGGTTCTCTATACCGTTCTCGACGGAAGCTTACGTTTGCTACATCCCTTTATGCCCTTCGTCACCGAAGAGGTTTGGCGGTATTTGACCGAGGCCTACCAACGCTCTGATCCAGAACCAACGATGCCGTTCAACGAACTTGGTCTACGTACCTTGAGCTACGCATCGTATCCGACACCGATGGTAGGTTTTCAGGAAGAGGCGGTTGAAGCCGATTGGAAGCTGGTGCAGGAACTCATTGTTGCCATTCGCAACGTGCGCAGTGAGTACAAGGTCGAACCGGCAAAATGGGTGGCAGCGACTATCGTAGCCGGTGAACGTACTGACCTCTTACAGTCACAGGCACCACTGATCAGTCGGTTGGCTCGCATAGCTATCAATGATCTGGTGATTGTTCCTGAACTCAACGAGCGTCCTGCGCAGGCAGCATCAATCGTGATCGGGGCGGTCGAATGTTTCCTCCCCCTGGCCGGTATGATCGATCTGGCTGCCGAACGGGCACGGCTGCAAAAAGAACTTGCTCAGGCTGAGGCTGATGTGGCTCGTCGCACTGCACGCCTGAATAACGAGAGCTTTACCAGTAAAGCCCCCGCACACGTTATTCAACGTGAACGTGAAGGACTGGAAGCAGCGCAAGCCGCTCTGGCCCGCCTCCGTGAGCGTCTTGCCGAACTTTCCTGAAAGGTGAGATTCCTCCGGTAGCTTTCTGCTCTCCCAGTTGCATTTGTAGGGGCGATGCGGTACATCGTCCCTACGATCCTTCAACGATAGTATCGGCTGTAATGTGCCATTCTGCCGGCGTATGAAGCCGGTAGAACAGCATACCGCACAGGATCGTGACTTCAACGACCCCACTGGCAACTGTGGCAATGGGAACGGCCAGAACACCGACTGTTGGCCACAACGCCATCGCTACCCCCAGCCGACTGAGCAATTGGGCAGCATTGGCCATCAGTGGTGTGCGGGCATCACCAAGCGCAACCATCGCCCGTCCGCTGATCTCAACAATGACGTAAATCGGTAGGCCAAGGGTAAATACCTGGAGAATAGCAAAGGTCAGATCGCCAGCCGCACTATCAAAGGCTCCACGCTCGAAGATCAGTCGGATCAACCAGCGACCGCCACCGATTAAGGCCAGCGCACTGAAGGTGGCGAGTATGACGGCGATCCCAACAGCAGTAAGCCAGCGCTGTCGAAACAGGGCACGATGACGGTTTACCGCAGCCGCAGCCAGATAGGGAAACGCAGCCTGACCAATTGCCATGCCACACAGCCGTTGCGGTAAGTTACCGAGCAAGAGGGCGTTGTGCATTGCGCCCAATCCAGTTGCCTGGCCGCCTAAACTGGCAATCGCAGTATCTACGATAGCGTTTCCATAGTTGATCGTCCCTGAAATCGCACCAGGTATCGCCAGGTGGAGAGTCCCTCGTACCAGTGGATCGCGCAGATGCCATGCCGGTCGCAGCTTGAGCCGATGATGCCAGAGGCCGGGGATCAAGATTACCAGTTGGATCACCGAATCTCCCAGCGAACCAATAGCCGCCGTCACGATGGTCGGTTCTGGCATAAGCAGAGTCAGAATAATCATCGTGTTACGTAAAGCAATTCCTGCTGCTGGTAAAAAGAACTGACCACGAGCAATCAATACCGCACTGAGAACACCTTCAGCAGTGAGGAGCACGATTTCGGCAATCAGGATGCGCGTCAGTAACGTCGCGAGTGCTTGTGTTTGCGGATCAAGACCCGGCGCAACAATCCAGCGCAGGAGTGACGGTGCACTGAGCCAGAGGGTAAAAGTAACCGGTATGGCGACCACCAGCATCAGGGTTAACATCCGGCTGACCAACAACGAGATGGCACGTCCATTCTTGCGCGCTGCGATCAGAAGGTGGGGAACAAGGGCATTGGTTAAGGCACCACCGGCAATCAATGTGCTAACCGTTTCCGAAAGTCGAAACGCCGCGTAGAGCGCTGCTGCTTCTTCACCTACTCCGAAATGAGCATTAAAGAGGATTTGCCGGACTACGCCTAGCGCTGCTGAAATGAGAAAGGCTGCCATGAAGATAAGCGAGCCTTCTGCCGTTGAAAGGCTAAGCGTTGGCCAGGCGTACCACGGCGTTGTTCTGAGACGTTGCCAGATCATAAATGAATGCAGTCCTGATGTAACACAATGGCTTTTCCTGACAATGACGGCTTTTGTTGCCGAGAATGAGCGATAGTCTGAACCGCTCTCTATCGTAAGGTTCGGGTAAGCGTCTCTTTCTGAACGAGGCAGTACAACCGCTCACGAAAGTGCCATTGGCTCTAGATGCGTACAATTTCCCCCTGCCAATATGCGTGCTGGTTGTCATCATAGCAGATATTTGATCCGTGTCGATTATAATAGAACCAAATCATACCTGACCGTATCTGTCAGAGTATCAGTGCGACGAACACAATTCTTTCAAGACTGCTATGATCTGCCATCGCATCGGTGAGCAGCAAAGGGCATCATGCACATGGGTTCTATCCTGCCAACCCCCCGACTCTTGTTTCTTGTCTTACTAGCGACCCCACTGATTGCCGGTGCAGCATTTGTCTCTTTTCTCAATTGGATAGCAGTGCTCTATTTGCTAGTGGTCGGCGGTATTCTGGTCAGCGATGTTCTGTTATCGCCACAACCCGATCAGATTGAAGCTGAGCGATTGCACGACACTCGCTTTTCACTGGGAGCCGACAATCTTATCACCATACTGGTAACCAACACCAGTGCTCAGCCACTACGGTTTACATTGCGTGATGAATACCCAGTTGAGCTGCCGGTTGATCGTGATCTGTTGTCGGGTGTTGCCGAACCCTTTGGTCTGTGCGAATTACGCTATCACGTGCGTCCACAACGGCGCGGTGATTATCAATTTGGCGACATTGTCATGCGCTACGAAGGCATACTCGGCTGTCACCAACGCCAGGTACGCTTTCCGGCCTCCCGACCGGTGCAGGTGTATCCGAATCTGCTTGAAGCGCGCAAGTACGATCTATTGGTGCGACGTGGTCAATTGCAGACCATAGGCTTGCGTTCGATCCGACAGTTAGGTCAGGGGGGTGAGTTCGAGCACTTACGTGACTACACAACTGATGATGAGTATCGTCGAATTAACTGGAAGGCAACCGCTCGTCGGGGCAAGCCGATTGTGGCCGAGATTGAAGCCGAACGCAGTCAACATATCATCTCGGTGATCGATGCCGGTCGATTAATGACTACTCCGGTTGCCGATCCGTTAAATCCAGCCGATCCCGGTTTAACCCGCCTCGATTACGTGGTCAACACAGCCCTGATGCTCAGCTTTGTGGTTCTCAGGAAGGGTGATCAGGCCGGGATGCTGACCTTTGCCGGTAAGGTTGAGCATTTCATTGCCCCACGTAAAGGCAAAGTACAATTTCAACGCCTGCTCGAAGCGCTCTACAATGTGCAATCACAGCCGGTTGAAGCTAACCTGAGCGCTGCCTTACATTACATCGAACAGCACCAACCACGGCGAGCATTGATTGTCATTTTTACCGATGTGACGAATCCATCGGTCGTCCAACCACTGATCACGCAAATTCGCCGCCTGGCGCGTCGTCATTTACCGCTTCTGGTTACGATCAGCGATCCCAACATAACCGGTGTAGCCGGACGTCCGGTACGTGATAGTCAGGGTCTGTTCCGCCGTTTGGTCGCTGAGCAGTTGGCCGATGAGCGCCGCACCCTTCTCGAGCAGATTCAGCGCAGTGGCGCGCTCACTCTTGATATACCGGCGACTGAGTTGACCGTTTCGGTCGTCAATACCTATCTGCGTCTGAAAGAAGAGGCACGGTTGTAAGGAATATGATTCATGTTGTTCTGATGTTGCTGCTTGTATTCAGTCATCTGTACCGTGTGGTGCCTGTGCAGGCGCCACCGGTACGAACCATCGAGATTGGTCGTTCCGCTGAAGGACGCCCAATCGAGGCGGTAGTGTTTGGTGATGGTTCCCGTAAACTGGTGGTCGTCGGCGCCACTCATGGCGCTCCTGAAGCCAATACCTATCGCTTAGCACTGGCCCTGATCGAGCACTTTCGCGCTCATCCCACTGAAATACCGCCAGACGTGCGGTTAGCGATCATTCCGGTGCTTAATCCTGATGGGCTGGCCCGTGGATGGCGTTTCGACGCGGCTGGAGTGGATTTGAACCGGAACATGGACACCTCTCACGATACCTGCCCAGAGAATGACTGGCGACCTCGGGTGCAGGGTGCACGCGGTATTGTTTCGGATACCGGTGGCCCCTACCCCGACTCGCAGATTGAAAGTCGTATTATCCGGGCCTTTCTCCTCGATGCGGCAGGAGCCATCTTTCTCCACTCTAACGCCGGGCTGGTCTTTCCGGCCAGTTGTGAGCACTCACCTTCGATTGCGATGGCACAAATTTATGCCGCGGCAGCCGGTTATCAATACACCCGTTTCTGGGATCGGTACACGATCACCGGTGGAATGCACGATTGGGCTGCCGGTTTGGGAATTGCAGCGATTACTCCTGAACTGCTGACCGGCGACCAAATCGAGTTCACCGAGAATCTGGCCGGTTTGCGCGCCGTGCTGAGGCATTCCGCTGAAGTATTACCTTTGCCTGAAGCGGGAATGATTAACGAAATACCGGTACCGCCTGTCATCTACCGTTTCTGGCGAGCAATGGGTGGTGAAGACCGTTTTGGGGTACCGTTGGCTCCGGCGACGGAAACAACCACTGGTATGCGTCAACGCTTCACACGAGTAGTCATCGAAGTTGATGAAACCCAACGCGACACGATAACCTACGTTCGTCTGGCCGCAGTGGGTAAGGAGGCAATGATCGCGCTGGCCTACGGTGGTGCTGACGCCACAGCGCCACCCATCGACTGGTCATCAGGACCCTTCGCAGAGTTCTGGCAACGTGGCGGTGGCCAATTTGTATTCGGTGATCCACTCAGCCTGCCCTTCGCAAGCCTCCTCCCCGATGGGAGTAGTCGTATAGCGCAATATTTTACCCGTGCGGTTTTCTTTCTTGAGCCATCTAGTGGTCAGATCGAGCTTGCGCCACTCGGCTTGTGGGATGCTGCTCGTACCCAACTAACAGCACCAGTAGTTCAACACACTATTCGTTGACCGTTTCACCAACAACCGTTACCCGTCCACACACCGGACAAGTCCGCGCTTCAGGCTGCTGCGCTGGTCCACCGGGCAACCGTCCTCCACATGGACACACATAGCCAACCAACCGGGCTGGGTTCCCCATTACTAACCCATAATCGGGAACACTGCGCGTCACTACCGAACCAGCTGCGACCATGGCAAAACGTCCAATCGTAATACCACACACAATTGTTGCATTAGCACCAATACTCGCTCCATACCGCACCAGAGTCGGCATCACCGTCCAATCCTCTAGCCCTTTGAGTGTGCCATCCGGGTTGATCGCACGAGGTGTCTTATCGTTGGTAAAACAGGCGTGCGGGCCGACAAACACCCCATCTTCAATCGTGACCCCACGAAAGACGGAAACATTACTCTGAATCTTAACCCGGCTACCAACTTTTACCCCAGCATCGAAATAACAGCCTTTGCCAATAATGGATTCACTCCCAATCACGACATCTTCGCGGATCTGAGTCCAGTGCCAGACACGAGTATTATTACCAATAGAGGCCTTCGGATCGACGGTTGCGGTCGGATGAATAATAGCCGGACTCATTGTGCTTTCTCCTCGACAAACGCGATATTAGGACAAAAAACTGTTAATCTTACTTTATCACAATGGCACCGATCCTGAACAGAATGAAATGATAGGAGCGGTTGCCCAACCCTATTGGAGTAAGGTTTCATCGAATTACCACAGTCAACCTTTCGGAGCCTGATCAAAAACCCGGATTTCTCATCGGGAACACACCGTGCCCATGCAACCATGGCGTGAGGAGGTTGCCATCATTCTTTTTCGCCAGCTTCGCCAGCCCCCACCTTTCCCTTACCGCTGACGGCAGGGGACGAGGGCGAAAGTGAGTGGCTCCCATCTCCCCGTAGAGGAGCGGCAGGGGGCGAGGGCGAAGGTGAGGAGCTCCCATCTCCACGTGGCGGAGCGGCAGGGGGCGAGGGCGAAGGTGAGGAGCTCCCATCTCCCCGTAGAGGAGCGGCAGGGCACGAGGGGGGAAGGTGAGGGGCTCCCATCTCCCCGTAGAGGAGCGGCAGGGCACGAGGGGGGAAGGTGAGGGC
>JAGHYT010000093.1:0-17005 GCA_017743535.1 Chloroflexus sp. | reverse complement strand
CGTGATGCAGTGATACAACAGCGGGCTGGGCGCAAGGCACCATCGGAACCAGCCAAACGTCTTCCCCCCGCTTTCCTGGGAGCGCGGGCCTCCGGCCCGCATTGGGTAGGATGGCCACTATCGATTGGCGTGCCAGCCCACTACCCCGCTCCGTCTCATCCCCATTCCATAAGGAAGATAAACAAAACGTCATCGCAGCAATGACTCAGATGAAGAATTTTTAATTTTTGATCAGAAAATTCTGCTTGACAAATACGTTTAATCAGTTTACCCTTTTGCCTGCAAATCTCCATCTCACCTCAGCTTATCTTGCCAGCGACGTTGCTGCTGAGTGTGCAGAGTGCATCCAACACTCTGACGTGTTGCTGTGCGCTATCTGAACACTCATCTCACCCATGCGTCAGCATTTTGGAGGATTACGCACGTCCTAGAAAAGGAGGAATTCGCAACTCACAAAGTAGTGATCAGCGTTTGTTGCACCAACCAGTGTGATAGCCTGTTCGTCTGGTAGTATCATTGACAAGCTGAGGAGTGTATGAGATCGATCACAAAACGTCATCTATTTGCGATGATCATAAGCATTGGCCTTACCGTAGCTCTCGTTGCCCCATCCGCTGCACAACCGCCACGTCCGCTACCAAACATTGAAGCTCTACGTCTGGAAGAACCGGCGATGCTTGAAGGCCGGTCTCTCGTCCTTTCTCCCAGTCTCATTGGGGCTAGCGGTCGGCAAGAGGTTGTCATTCGCTTGAGCGAAAATCCGACAGCACGTGTACCTGAGGGGGCTGCGCAAGCAGCACAACTCCAACGCATTACCCAGCAGCAAGAGCGCGTATTGGCGCGCTTACGAACTATCGATCCAACCCTGACCGAACTGGCCCGGTTGCGGGTGGCATTGAATGCGGTTATTGTTGAGGTTGATGGTGCAGCGTTACCGGCGCTGGCTCGTGACACTGAAGTGGTGCGTATTAATCCAGTCGTGAATTATGAACGGGAAACGCAACCACCGATGGAGACAGTACCATACATCGGGGCTACACCAGAGGTACAGGCCGCTGGTTACCGGGGCAAAGATGTACGGGTGGCTGTACTCGATAGCGGTATTGACTATACACATGCCGCGTTTGGTGGCCCTGGGACGCTGGCAGCTTATCAGGCAGCCTACGGGACAAGCCCTGCCGACCCACGTAACAAGACTCTCGATGGCCTGTTTCCGACCGATCGCGTGAAGGGCGGTTACGACTTTGTTGGCGAAGTCTGGCCAAATGGGCCCCTGATGCCTGATCCTGATCCGATTGATTGTGGCGCGCCTGGATTGAGCAGCGGCACGTGTGCTGGCGGTCACGGTACCCATGTCGCCGACATTATCGGTGGTGAGCAAGGAGTTGCACCAGAAGTTGATCTTTTTGCGGTGAAGGTTTGTTCAGCGGTCTCTTCATCGTGTAGTGGGGTTGCCATCTTGCAAGGTCTCGATTGGGTTGCCGATCCTAACGGTGACGGGGTAACCGATGATCGGATGCACATTGTGAACATGTCGCTTGGGGCTGCGTATGGGCAAAACTATGACGATGATTCCGCCATTGCGGTTGATAATCTGCAACCGCTTGGCATCCTAGTCGTCGCTTCAGCCGGCAATAGTGCAGATCGTCCGTACATTACCGGTACCCCGGCTGGCGCTCGAACCGCCCTCTCGGTAGCACAGACGGCTGTGCCGAGCGATGCCTCGTATCCGATTACCGTGCTCAGTACCACAGTTTACGGTGTAGCTCAACCATGGGCACCCATTCCCAGTACGCCAGTAAGTGGAACGCTGGTATACGGTGCAACACTGGGTAACGCGCTCGGCTGTGTGCCGTATCCAGCCGGTTCATTGAATGGACAAATCCTCTTGGTTGATCGGGGTGTCTGTGCCGTGAGCATTAAAGGTTCCAACGGTGCTGCTGCCGGAGCCGTAGCAGTGATTGTGGCTAACAACGTTGCCGGTGCAGTACCACCTGTCTTTGGCTTCGGCGGTGGTGCACCCACGGTACCGGTCCTATCAATTACACAAGCTGCCGGTACCACGCTTAAGGCTCGCGTGGGAAATACTACGACGATTGGTTTCGATAATCCGTTCAGTAATGCTGGCAGTGTGGTTGGTACATCGTCACGCGGGCCAACGTTAGGGCAGATGACCTACGGCAATCAGATTATGTACGGTCAAATCATTAAGCCCGAAATCGGCGCTCCGGGTGCATCCATTTCGGCAGTGGCCGGAAGTGGGACCGGCGTTGCACCGTTTGGAGGTACTTCCGGTGCAGCCCCAATGGTGGCCGGAGCGGCTGCACTACTGTACAATGCGTCGAACTGGAGCCTCTCACCGTGGGAACTGAAAGCGCGCTTGATCAACACTGCTGAAACGAATATCTACAACGGTCCACCGGCCTTCCTCGGCCCAGCGCTGGCTCCTATCACACGCATTGGCGGTGGCGAAGTACGCATTAACCGGGCAATTGCCGCGCAGGCCAGCGCCTGGGAGCTTTCAAATGGAGCGGCAACGATCTCGTTTGGACTAGTTGATGCGACACGCAATCCGACAACGCTGCGCCGGACGATTGTTGTCCGTAACTATGGTGATACACCTCTCACCTACACCATCACGCCCACGTTCCGCTATAGCAACGATGCGGCCAGTGGTGCGGTGACACCGAGCACATCGGTTTCTACCATTACGGTACCTCCGCGTAGTCGGCGCACCTTTACCCTAACACTACGTATTGATCCAACAAAGTTACCATCCTGGGTTTTAAATTCAGGAGCAAATGGCGGGAACGGAGCGGCATTGACCGCCGTCGAATATGATGGCTATCTGGTGCTTGATGCGGCAGGCACGACCAACGACTTAACCATGCCATGGCATGTCATACCACGTGCAGCGGGAACTGTTAGTGCACCAACTTCAGTGCGCGCTACCACAACTAGCCCGGCTATTGCCCGCTTAACCAACACCGGCGCTAATCCGGTGAGTGTCGATCCGTTTACGTTAATCGGTGAAAATCCGTTTGTGACAGCATCACCTGGCGCCGGCATACAAATGCCGCCAATGGATTTGCGCTACGTTGGTGTGCGAGCTTTCAGTATCCCAGGTTTCTGCCCGGAAAATAGCCCGGTCGTTCAGTTTGCAGTGACTACCCACCAGCGGATCACTCATTCAAACTATCCGGTGGAGATAGACCTGCTCTTCGATACCAACCGCGATGGGATACCCGACTATGTCGGCTTTACAGCAGAATTGAGTCTACCATCGGGAGCATTTGCGGCTGATGGCCGGAATGCTTTCTTTGTTGGCCCATTGGCTGGTCCGTACAGCGCCTTCTTCTTCACCAGCCACGCTACCAACAGCACGAACACTGTCCTGACTATGTGTGGAAGTCAGATCGGTGTTACCAGCCTAGGTCAGCAGATCAATGTCGACGCCTACACCTACGACAACTACTTTACCGGCTTTGAGCTAAGCAAGATCGAAGGTATGAGCACTGTATTGGGCGCACCGCGGTTTGATGTTGACGTCGGGAGTGGGGTAGTACCGGAAAGGGGATCGCTCAATACCACAATCTACCGGTTTAGCGCCCCGGCTGATGTGACTGATTCGGGTATTCTGTTACACTACTCCTTTGCGCCGGAAGGCCGCGAGGCTAGTGCGATCATTGTGCGCTGACGTGAATGAAGGCGGATGAAACTGTTTCTGTAATCTGTTCCATCATTGCTAGGCAGGGCGACCAATCTGGTCGCCCCGCTATCGTGACAGCAAATGACCTTCTTCTAGCATAGATGTGTAGACCGAATCAAGCCGTTTCCATTGCGGCTTCCTACGAGTACACCGACCTCGTGCCACAGGTTTTATTCCTCACTGCAACATAGCTGTGGCGAGTTGCTTCAGCATTCCACAGATACGCTAGCCATCATCTTCTGCTGGCTGTATTCGCCGTAAGGCAAGCCCTAGACAGACGATCGTCACTACCATCATTAAAACGGTGTACACCAACCAGGGTGAGGGTACGAACAAATCGCCGATGCTGGAAGAAAGCTGCCACAAGAGCGGGCCATTCCCACTTTCGAGGGCGCCGACGGTCATCCCCAAGGCAATGAACGGATGCAGACATAGGAATGTACCCATTATGTAGATATACAAAGGCGACGGGGGACCATCAAAAGCACCGATCAGTAATGAAATAACGAAATAGAGGAATGGCACCAGGAGTAAAATAACCAGCACTGTGCCCTGAGCCATCACCGTTGCCCCGAGCGTTGAGCGCATTACAGTTGACCAGAATATACCGATGGCGGCGTATGCAATTGCCGTTATCAACAGGCCAACGACACCGATGAAGACTTCCTGGCCGGTAATGCCGCCAAACAACAGGGCCAGACCGGCAATGGGCAGAGAGGCCATGATCAACAACAAGGCGAAGGCAATGGCCGCCAGGAGTTTACCGGTAACAATCTGAAGTGGTGAGAGCAGCGAGGCGAGCAATAGATCATACGTTTGTCGCTCTTTTTCGCCAACAATCGCACCTGCCGTCAGTGAGGGCGAAAGAAAGCACACCTGTATTAACGACACGGTCATGACGGTAAAAAAGATGCCTTTACCAATTCTGAGCGAAGTTTCCGGATCGTTGGGGATAGCCGAACTGACAAATACGGCATAAACCAAGAGGGTAATCGCACCGATGATGGTCAAGTAGCCGGTTAGAATGAACCATGCGTTACGCCCTCGAATGCGGCCAAAGAGTTCACGTGTCAATACAGGATTAGCAAGCGGCAGAGGCATAGACGCTCCTTTGCAAGAAATCGTATCACAACCGGTATGATCGCTCGTCGGTACGAGCAGGGTTGAATGCTAATCTATCTCTCGTGCGAGTTGGTCAACGTTCGGTTTTTCGTATGCCCGTCAGCTCTCACTTCTGCTTCTCCACGGAAAGAAGTGCCATCAGCTCCGTTGGGTCATTCGGAAGCTGTTTGGAACAGCACACATCCACGCTTGCGCGGTGAAGATAGATGCCCATCCATTCACCTACGGAATGATGACTCGTTCCTTACCGAAACGACTATTGTACCCATGCCCACGGCAGGAATTAAGACACCTTCATTATCCACAGTTGATCCGATCGAGCAGTGAAGTAACGGCATAAATGGCCCGTAAGGTCGGGGTGGGAGTTGCAGTCAATTCAGCCAGCTCAACGACTGCCCCTAACAGTGCATCAATCTCGGTTGGACGTTTTGCTTCTATATCCTGCAACATCGACGTTTTGTGAGCGCCGATCTCTTCCGCCATTCGGATACGACGCTCGATAGAAATAGGGAAACGGATACCCAGTTTTTCAGCTACTTGCTGCGCTTCGGCCATCATTGCCACTGTCAGGGCATAGGTACCCTGATCGGCAATAATCCGATCAATGGTCGCACGAGTCAGGGCACTGATCGGGTTGAATGAGAGATTACCCCACAGCTTCAGCCAGATTTCATTACGAATATCAGTCTTGACCGGCGCACGCAAACCGACCGACTCGAGTAATTTACTCAGACGGACAACACGCTCGCTGCGGCTACCGTCTGGTTCGCCAAGAGCGAAGCGATTGCCCTCGATATGTCGAATTACGCCAGGGCGTTCAACGGCAGCCGCTGGATAGACGACGCAGCCAATAACCCGTTCGATTTCAGTATTGGCAGCGATAACCCCACCGGGATCGACGGACTCGATCCGATGACCTTCGTATGGGCCGCCGTGCCGCATGAAATACCACCAGGGAATCCCGTTCTGAGCGTAGACAACGGCTGTATCAGGCCCGTAAAGGACACGCATCGGGGCTGCGAGTGCCGGCAACGCCTGCGCTTTGACGGCAACAATGACCAGATCGTGTGGCCCGGCAACGCTCATATCGGCTGTCGCCAGTGTCGGGTATACGACCTCACGACGCCCATCACTATACTCGATGGTTAAGCCATTAGCGATAATTGCTGCCAGATGTGCACCCCGTGCAATTAATGTTACGTCAGCGCCAGCCTGAATCAGTTTGGCGCCGAGCCAGCCGCCGATTGCACCAGCGCCAACAATGCAGATACGCATACGCTGTCCTCTCGCCAAGTACTAGAGTTTCCGTAGATACACTCGTTCAAGCTCATGGCGTGATCCCTTAACCAGAATCAGATCGGCGCTCCAGCGCGTCGGTTCGATATTTTGCTTAAGATTAACATAATTAATTTCACGCCAGATGCGACGTGCAGTCGCAATAGCCTCACTCTCACTCAGTTCGGCGTAGCGGCGAAAGTACGACGAGGGATCACGAAATGCGGTTTCGCGCAAGCGCAGAAATCGTTCGATATACCATCGTTCCAAATCGTGTTCATTCGCATCAACGTAGATCGCGAAATCAAAAAAATCCGACACATAAAGTTGTGGTTCCCTCCTGGTATTGGCGCCACGTTGCAAAACGTTCAACCCCTCGACGATCAACACATCGGGATGATCGACCACCTGAACTTGGTCAGGAACTATATCATAAATCAGGTGCGAGTAAACCGGAGCCGTTACCGGCCCATAACCCGACTTGATGTCGGCCATGAACTGTAACAGTCGCCGACGATCGTAGCTTTCGGGAAACCCCTTCCGATGCATGATACCCCGTTCTTGTAGGACGCGATTAGGGTACAAAAAGCCATCAGTTGTGACCAGATCAACCTTGAGTTGCCCAGGACCACGCGAAAGGAGGGCTTGCAAGATGCGGGCAGTGCTGCTTTTACCGACCGCGACACTCCCCGCGATGCCAATGACATACGGCACACGCGCTGTTGCCGAGCCAAGAAAGGTGCTGGTCGCCTGATACAAGTGACAGGCGTTTTCGTAGTAGAGTTGGAGCAACCGCACCAGCGGCAGGTAGATGTCGGCAACATCTTCCATCGAGACGCTGTCGTTTAAGCTGACCAATGAGTCTAATTCGTCTGCGCTAAGAGGTAGTGGTGTTCCGTTACGCAGTGCTGCCCATTCTGAGCGTGAAAAGCTCAGGTATGGCGAAAGGCGGCGTTCGAGTTCTGGCTTCGGGATCATGCCGTTTCCTGTCTCCGGTTGGGAAGTGGATTTAAAACCAATACACTACTCTTTCGAGGAAGGTACAGGGTTCCTGACTACCGCCTGTTTCGCACCAGCAATACGCTAGTGAAAGCCGGCCCGATCAGGTAGCAGAACCGGTGGCCCAGCGCATGGCTGTACAGAGCACAACTGGCAGTTCTCACCTTTTTCTGCCCCTTCCATCCATAAAACTAAGGAAAGGGAGCAAGCCACTATCGCAATAGAAAGACATAACCTGCCTCTTAAACATCCATCACCGATCAAGTTGTTGTCTTGTCTAGCCCTAGCGTCTTTGCCATCGTCATTCGTTGTAACTTTCCGGTAGCCCCCCGTGGCAAGGCACTCAGGATGTGAATTGCCCGTGGCACTTTAAAATCGGCCAACATACGGGCGCAATGCTCGCGCAGTGCGCGCTCATCAACACTCATACCCTCGCGTAACACGACAGCGGCGTGAACCTCTTCACCAAGCGTTGGATGAGGCACGGCAAAGGCCAATGCTTCAGCAACTGCCGGATGCCGCAAGAGCACATCATCAATTTCGAGGGGTGAAATCTTCTCACCACCACGATTGATCAGCTCTTTGATACGACCGGTGAGGCACAGGTAGCCATCTTCATCGAGATACCCTTGATCACCGGTACGGAACCAGCCGTTAACGAACGCCACCGCATTTGCTTCGGGGTTGTTCTCGTAACCGTCGATCACATTTGGGCCGCGCACCACGACCTCACCTTTGGTTCCTGCCGGCAGCAAGTGGCCTTCTTCGTCCATGATAGCCACTTCTACCCCAAATCCAATTCCTACCGACCCCGGTTTGCGGCGGGCGGGAGGCAGAGGATTTGAAGTCATCTGGTGAGCGGCCTCGGTCATACCGTAACTCTCAATGACCGGCGCTGCAAAAACCTGTTCCATCTGTTCCATTACTACCGGCGGCAATGGTGCACTCGACGAGCGGATAAAGCGGAACGGATGAGCGGCAATGATGGCCGAGTTGCGGCTGGCGCGGGCCAGCAAGACCTGGTGCATTGTTGGTACAGCCGAGTACCAGGTTGGTCGTTCCTGCTCTACCCAAGTCCAGAATTTGAGACCATCGAAACCAGGTGGGCAGATAACTGCACCACCAGCGGCCAATTGGCTGAGCAGCGAGGCAACGATCCCGTGAATGTGGAACAGTGGCATCACACAGAGTGATCGATCAGCAGCACATAACTGGTAGGTCGCAATAATATTTGCGGTTGAGGCAACCAGATTGCGGTGACGCAGGGGGACGCGCTTGGGACGACTGGTGGTACCGCTGGTGTGCAGAATCATAGCGATGTCGTCAGGCGTTGCCAGCCCATCACGACGGGGAGAAGCAGCCTGAGCAGAGGTGACAAACACAAGCTGGTGTTGAGCATCAAATGACGCTTCAATCAGCATCATGCCCGAACGCAGTGCTGCTCGTGCCTCTTCACCTTCGTTGGGGGCTACAATCAAGGCGCGAGCGTTGGTATCTTCGTAGTAAAAGGCAAACTCATCACGTCGATATTTCGGGTTGAGCGGTGCAGCAGTGGCGGCAGTAGCCGCAGCCAGAAAGGTGATTGCCATTGCCGGCCCGTTGCCAAGCGCAATAGCGATCCGATCTCCACGCCCTAGTCCATGGTTCTGGAGCCATTCGGCCAGGCGTTGTACCTGTGAACGGAGATCGGCAAAGCTCCAGACCGGACCACCCGGCGCAATCAAAGCCGCATCACGGTCGGCGCCATTCGACAGAAGATCAAACAATGTGCGATTAATCGTCATAACGTACTCACCTGCTATGGAACCTGTCACCAACCAATCGCCAATCCATCACAACGAGGTTCGGTACCGGCTACGTAGCATCCACTTGCCAGACGCCAGATGATCTGACCACGCCCGAAACCGCCTAATTCGCTCTCGACCACGACTTGATGACCACGCGCTGCTAACCCCTCGATAACGTGACGGGGTGTTTCAAGCTCAAGCCGAAGAGTTCCATCACGTTCCCAACGCCAGCGTGGTGCATCGAGCGCTGCCTGAGGATGCAGGCCGTAGTCAAGCGTGTTAACGATCACCTGCACGTGACCTTGCGGCTGCATATGTGCCCCCATGACGCCAAAAGGACCGATAGGTAAGCCATCCTTGCTCAGAAAACCGGGGACAATGGTATGAAATGGACGTTTGCCCGGTGCAACCTGATTCGGATGGCCGGGTGTCATCACAAAACCACAACCACGATTGTGCATCGCAATACCGTAGCCGGGGATCACTACCCCTGAACCGAACCCCATATACGTCGATTGAATCATGCTCACCATCATACCATCACGATCAGCCGTTGCGAAATAGACGGTTCCGCCACGTGGCAGATTGTCGGGCTGGAACGTGTTGGCGCGCTCACCGATGAGGTGAGAACGAGCAGCTAACCGTTCACGGTTCAGCATATCGGCCACCGGGACAGCGGCCTTGCGCGGGTCGGCTACGTAGGCGAAGGTATCGGCAAACGCTAGCTTCATCGCCTCGATCTGATAGTGAAACGCTGCAGCCGAGTCACGGGGATAGCGCACAAGATCGAACTGATCGAGAATACCGAGGGCCATCAGCGCCGCGATACCCTGACCGTTTGGCGGAATTTCGTGAACGGTATAACCGCGATACTGCATACTAATCGGCGTTACCCATTCAGAACGATGGTGAGCCAGATCCTCGGCACGCAGCAGACCACCGGTTTCACGGGCAAAGCGATCAATCGCCTCAGCGATCTCACCCTGGTAAAAGACATCAGCCCCATGGCGGGCTATCAGGCGCAGGGTACGGGCATGCCCAGGACTGACAAAGCGTTCTCCAGGACGCGGCGCACGACCATCGATGCTAAAAGTTGGTAAGAAACCGGCAAATTCGGGGCCATGGCGGGTGCGGGCCGCTTCTACGCCGCGTGCCCAGAAGTATGCTACCATCGGCGGAGTTGGTGCACCTTCGGCAGCATAGGTAATCGCCGGGGCCAGCACCTGATCCAGGGGAAGCCGACCAAACCGATCGTGCATATCACCCCACAATCTAACGACGCCCGGTACTGTGACCGGCCACCAACCATGGGTGGGGATTTCGGTATAGCTAGCGACAGCCAACGCATCAACGCTCAACCTGCCCGGTGCTGCCCCCGAACCGTTGATACCGTACAGTTGATCACCGGCCCAGATGAGCGCAAAGCCATCACCACCCAGACCATTTGAAGTCGGTTCCAGAACGGTCAGTGCCGCAGCAGTGGCAATAGCGGCATCGACCGCATTACCGCCAGCCTGCAATATCTGCATGCCGGCCTGCGATGCCAGCGGATGGCTACTGGCAACCACACCACGCTCGGCAACTACCGGTATCCGTCGTCCAGGGTAGGGGAAGTAGTGCAGGTTGAGTTCCATGACAAGGCTCCTTTGCACGAAACACATTGTGATGAGATATTTGATTATACAATGAACCGAACTATCGGGTGACAGAAGCGGATTGTTTTTAGGCTGGCAGATTTCGTTCCGCCAGCCTAAGCTTTTTCGCAAAGCTCCTGTGATGATCCACCAGACCTCAGAGCGCGTCTGAAAAATACCGAGTTATGTAAAATACCGAAATTTGATTTCAGCAAGTCAATAATTGCTCCAATTCCTGGTCAGCAAGAGAATATTCAGATATACTCTCAGCCATTGACGTTCAGAATACGGGGGTATGCACAACATTCCTTCAACAACTTCTCTATTCGTCTACGAACCTTAAAACTGGTCCTACCCTCATCATCGCCGAAGCCTTATAATGAACTATGTACTGGTACTGTAAACAGGGAAGGAGCCTCACATGATTAATTTCGGTGGCAAGAAAGACGAGGGGAACGAGAATCGGGGGATTAGCGAGGCCATGCGCTCGATGAGTGATCAAATTGGCCGACAGGCTCAAGAGATTAAGCGGTTACAGGAGGCTCTCGAAACAGCACAACAAGATGCTGCTGCGGCTGAAAAAGTACGCAAGGCTCTGGCTGAAGCAGAAGCGCGGATGGCTCAAATGGAAGCGGAGCTGAAGCAGTTGAGAGAACAACTAGCCGCAACCAGTGCCGGTACGGCGAGTGGCGGTAAAGCTGCGAGTGCCTCAGGCGGAGAAACGACGACTGCACCCGGAGGCATCACCGGATCGGTTAGTGGTACCTTTGGCACGAGTGGTGTACTTAAGATCGGCCCCAGCACCCCGGCGGCAGCTTCGCCATCAACCAGTGGTTTACAAATCGGTGGTATCGCGTATGTCCAGAAGGCTGGCGGTAAAAATTTACGTCTCCGTAGTGCCCCCGGTCTCGAATCAACCGTCCTCGACGGTTTGCCTCCCGGTACTACATTGACCCTATTGGCTGGTCCCCAAGAGAAGGATGGCTATCCATGGTGGCAGATTCGTACTGCTGATGGTCGTGAAGGTTGGGTTGCCGGGACCGAACTGGTTACCGATGAGAACCAGTAATGTGACGTTGGAAGGCACGAGTATAGTAGCCCCCGCACCTTTCCCCCAGCCCCCTTCCTCTCCCTCAAGGGGAGAGGAAGAGGAGTGTGAGGCGGGAAAGCCATTCTCCCCCGCGCCCCGTTGTCCTTATCTATTGCACCGGCAATGTCTGCTCGCGCCCGCACTGGTAGGGGCGGGTTAAGAACCCGCCCGCCTAGCGTCCTGTTGCGACGGGCGGGCGTGAGGTTGGTCAGCGTTGATCCCCTCACTTGCCCCTGGTGAAGCGAGTTGGTAACACAACTCAATCAGTCTGGAGAAAAGTAAATCATTCACGATGCCCAGCCCTAGCCTCGTGGTAATGACAAAAGGCAAGGGTATGGTATCACTGCGACCTTACGATTGTGCCGATCCTGTAACGAACGATACAGGGGCACAGCGCTGCTGTGCCCCTACAAAATGACCAATGGTACCCACGACAATCCACAGACCCGGCGCCATTAGCGCCCCTCCTATTCATAACGTAATGCTTCAATTGGCGGTAGCAACGCCGCCCGGCGCGCCGGGTAGTAGCCGAAACCAACACCGATGGCCGAAGCAAACGTCAATGCTAGGAAAATCCCGATCCACGAGATACCGGTATTGATTCCGCTGAACGTGCTGATAAGCCAGACGATCCCGATTGCGCCGATGACCCCGATCAAACTCCCTACCAAACTTAGCGCAACTGCTTCCATCACAAACTGACCGAGCACATCGCCATCGCTAGCACCCAGTGCCTTACGCACACCAATCTCACGGGTTCGCTCGGTTACCGCTACCAGCATAATGTTCATAATACCGATGCCTCCGACAACGAGGCTGATCCCGGCGACGACGGCAATAAATCCGGTAATGGCAGTGCTGATCCCGGCCAGTACATTCAGCGCCTGCGTTGGGGTCTGCAAGTTGAAGTCGTTGATAGCGCCATCGGGAACGTTGCGCGCAGCACGCAGCGTGCGTTCGATCAACGCTACTGCTTCATCGACTTGCTTCTCGCTCTGCAAACCGAGAAGAATACTGCTCATCCGCAATCCACGCCCCGGCAGATCGAGATCACCGATCAGGCGGAGCCGCATGGTACTGACCGGGGTAAAAATTCGACCGTCGGTCGAGAAGGGACCACCGTTTTCGTTGATGATGCCAACGATCTCAATCGGTTGACCATTAATCTCAATGGTTTGCCCAATCACATCGCGCAATGCTGCTTTGTCGGCGCCGAAGAGATCACGGGCCACCAACCATCCCAATACGCCTACTCGTGCTCCTTCTGCCTCATCAGCCGGAGTGAGGAACCGCCCATGGAGCATTGGCGTGCGTTGGACCTGTGGATAATCGGCACTAGTACCGACCAATAACGTTTGCAAAGCAACGGTACCAGCTCGTACATTAGTACTCACCGTAATCTCTGGTGCAATCGCCCGAAATATGTCAGGGCGATTAGCTGCGAGCGAGTTCAGTACCTGGTAGTCCTGGATCGAGAGCAAGCCATAACCGGGAACATCACGCGCCCCTTTTGCCCGTGGATCGCCCGGTGTTACCGCAATGCGTCGTGTGCCCAAATCAACAAATTGTTCAAACACCTGCCCCTGCAACGCATTCCCTAGCGATAACACGGCCACCAGAGTGCCGGCGCCAATAATGACCCCTAGCATAGTAAGTAATGAGCGAAATTTATTGGCGCGCAGGCTATCAAAAGCCATCGCAATCAACTCGGTGAGCATAGGCTCCTCTGTGTATCTGTGAAATTGTCTCAACAATGTCGCGCAGCTGTGTCTGATACGGGTCTGCGAAACGTGCAACTAAATATTCCAGAAGACTATCCTTATCTCTGACCCCTCCCGTGAGATAGGAAGCCGTGCCGAAGCGACTCTGTTCAAACCTCAGTAGGAGGGGGAGGGTTATCTCATAGAATAGAGGTCACATTCCTGCATGTACTATACCGTTTTTGTACGGTTAGCTATGCTGCTTCGTCGGTTGGCCGTCGTACCACCGGTACCGGCACCGGTTCGAGACCTCGTAGCCGCTCGACCTCTTCCAAAACCTCGACCCCGTAGTACTCGCTAAGAATGTTATCAACCAGTCGTCCATCGCGCAGCCCAATGACGCGATCCATATGCCGACCAATCTCAGGATCGTGGGTCACGATAATGATCGTGCGCCCCTGGTCGCGATTAAGTTGGCGGAAGAGCGCCAGAATCTCGGCGCCAGTACGGGTGTCGAGTGCGCCGGTTGGCTCGTCGGCCAGAATAATGGCCGGATCGTGTACTAATGCGCGCGCAATTGCGACTCGCTGCTTTTGACCACCCGACAGTGTATTAGGCAGACTATCACGTTTGTGGCCTAATCCTACGGCTTCTAATGCGGCTCTCGCCCGTTCGGCCCGTTCACGGGCATTGACCCGCCCGTATACCAGAGGCAATTCGACATTTTTCTGTGCGGTCAGCCGGGGGAGGAGATTGAAGTTCTGAAAAACGAAGCCTAATTTGCGATTGCGAATACGCGCCTGTTCGTGACGGCTCAGGCGTGAGACATCCATTCCATCAAGGATGTACTCTCCGCTCGTTGGGTTATCGAGCAACCCAATGATCGTCATCAGCGTGCTCTTCCCGCTTCCCGACGGCCCCATAATCGCCACCATCTCACCTTCTTCAATCGTCAGGCTTATATCGTCAAGGGCAACAAACTCGCCATCACCGGTCGGGAATGTCTTACGAATGTTACGCAGCTCGACAATCGGACGACCAATATATTCTGTCATTGCCGATCACTCCTTGCTAGTGGAAGAATAGGCGTTAGCCTTCATCTGACGGCTAACGCACAACAACCTGCTCACCCTCAGCCAGACCACTCTGAATTTCTACCAAACCGTTAGCCCGCAAGCCAACCAGCACAGCGCGTTCGCTGATCGTGCGCTGGCCGTTTGCATCGACTGTCACAACATCAACCAGCGTCTTAGCACCAACATTACGCACCGCACTTGCCGGAACCTGCAACACATTGGTGCGCGTAGCAGCGATAATTGATGCACTGGTTGTCATACCTGGTCGTACTGGTTGGTCAGCCGGATCGAAAGCGATGGTTACCCGGTAGGCGGTTACACCATTCGTACCGGCAGGCAGTGGTTCGATATTCACCACTTCACCGCGGAACGGCGGTGCTGAAAGGGCATCGACCCTTATCTCAACCGGCTGCCCTACGTTGACGCGGGCAATATCAACTTCGTCGACCGTCACCTTGACCAGGTATCGGCTAACATCAATCAACACAACTGGCGCCTGATTAGATACAGTTTCACCAGGTGCGACATTAACGGCAGCGACCATGCCGGCAAAGGGTGCCCGTAGCGTCGCTTCTTCCAGACGAATGCGCGCCGCCTCCAATTGGGCCTGAGCCTGAGCCAGACGCGCTTCGGCGCGCGCCAGATCGCTGGCCCGCGGATCGGCGGTCAACTGGGCCAGCCGGGCCTGTGCGGCTGCCAGTTGTGCCTGTTGGGCAGCAATCGTGTTTTGGCGTGCCGCACCGGTCAGTCGGGCCAATTCAGCTTCGGCGCGGGCCAGTTGAGCACGTGCAGCAGCAATCGCATCTTTATCCGGCCCGGCTAGTAAGGCATCAAGATCGGCTTTGGCGCTGGCCACCCGTGCTTCAGCGGCTGCCAGACCGCTGATTTCATTTTGCACAGCCGTCTGATATGCAATCTGCGCCTGTGCCAGTGCAGCTTCAGCATCGGCCAACGCTCGTGCTGCCCGTTCAAATGCCCGCTCGTAGTCTCGCTGTTCGGCCTCATTGAGTGGGCGTCCAGTACGGGGATCAGTGCCCTTTGCCTTCACATGCTCCCAATTCCAGTAGGCATCGCTGTAGGCACTCTGAGCATTGCGAAGTGCGTTTGCTTGCACTTCAACTCGCGCCTGTGCCTCTGCCTTGGATGCTGACAACAACTCGCGCTGCCGGTCAAGCTCGGCCTGAGCCTGCACAAGCGCGGCTTCTGCCCGTATGCGCTGTTCAGTAGTTGCACCGTTCAACAATTTCTGCAATCGCTCACGCGCCTCAACAACCGCAGCCTGTGCCGCAGCGACATCACTCGGCGTCACACTGGCCTGGATTTGTGCCAGACCGGCCTGAGCGGCGGCTATCAGCGCTTCAGCCTCGGCCCGCTGTTCAGGTGTAGCACGCTCGCGTAACGCCTGTAGATCGGCCTGCGCTAACGCTACCGCGGCCTCAGCCGCTGCAACATCAGCGCGCAACTGGCGATCATCAAGCCGTAACAACGGATCGCCAGCGGCAACCATTTGCCCAACGGTTACCAACACCTCTTGCACTCGACCAGGGAGGGTCAGACTCAACTCGGCGGTCTGGTTTGGTTCAACCGAACCGGTTGCGCTGACTGCAAGCTGCAAATCACCACGGGTAACCGGCGCCAGAGTGAGATTAGCCAGTGAGTCGGAGGTTGTTGTGGTGGAAAAGCGCACCAAAATAGTCGCAAGTACTGCGATCAGCAAAACGCCTGCAATCAATATCGGCCAGGAAAGACGTGGTAAACCAAAACGAGGTCGGGCCTGGGGTAATGTACTCATTCCTTCACTCCCTCCAAAGGATACGGTGCGACTCGCGTACTGACACCGTACAGAAAAAGCTCAACCAAAAGATTCGGTGATACCGGGCCAACCCACTCTGCCATAGGGCCTGGCGGGGTTAGTTCATGAAACGCCTCACAGAGGTTGAGAAACAACATTGTCGCCATCTCTGGTGAGATATGCTCGCGGATCAGACCATGGGCAACCGCGTCACGCATCATGCGCACGAGTGGCTTAAAGAGATGATGGTAAAACGCTGCACTCAACCGGCGCCGAGCTGGCTCGTCGAGATGCTCCATCATCTCGTGCCGCATCATGCGCATGTCACCCTCGTAACCGGTCACCAAGACGGTCGCCATAGCACGCAACCGCTCATCGATAGGCCGATCAGCGGTAGCTAGACCGGCCAGTGGTTGACTCATTCTTGCCAACACGCGCAACCCCATTTGCACAAAGAGCTCTTCTTTGTCTTTGAAGTAGTAGTACAGGGTTGGCTTAGTAACTCCAGCAGCCTGCAGGATGTCGTTGATAGAAACTGCTCGATAGCCACGCTGCATGAAGAGTTGGGCGGCCACATCGAGAATACGCAATGCAGTAGGGCTATCACTAATGCGTGGATCGAGCATCACATCAGCTTCGGTCATTTTTAAAACATCAATCTAGTGAATTCTTACCAACCGGTCAGTAATATACCACGGCGCAGATATTTTGTCAATATATTGCACAGATTTTGTCCATTTTTGTGAATGAGAAGGGGGTGGGTATCGCCCTCACCTTCCCCCCAACCCCCTTCCTCTCCCACGCTGCGGGAGAGGAAGGGG
>JAGHYT010000092.1:0-17019 GCA_017743535.1 Chloroflexus sp. | reverse complement strand
TGTTACAATTCTAACAGACGTCCTTAAACAGCTCGATCAACTCGCTGATTGTCTCCGCAACGTATGCTCTTCACAGCACCGACGAGGGCAGGTTGGGAACCTGCCCTCAAAATGTGCTTAGGAGACGTGCGATGGATTCATATCAGGACGCGGGCCAGAGGCCCGCGCACCCAGGGTGGATATGTTACAATTCTAACAGACGTCCTTAAACAGCTCGATCAACTCGCTGATTGTCTCTGCACGGCAGTTGTCCGGATCGCTCAAACAGTTTTGGGCGTAGCATTCTAGCACAACACTATTGGCGCTGGCTAGAGCCTGCCGGATTGCCGCAATCTGGTGCACGATGTCGCGGCAATCGCGGCCTTCGGTGACCATGCGCTGGATGCCGCGCACCTGACCTTCGATCCGCCGTAGGCGGCGCAATACTTCCTCACGCCGTTCCGGCGCCAGCGGACGAATTCCGGCATTCATAGCTGCTCCACCGTCTGAATCCGTTCCTTGTAACTGTTCACTCACGCCATTGCCAGAACTTTGTCAAACAGTTCGCGGTACATTGCTTCTGGCCGAGCACCAATGATTCGACTTACTTCGCGGCCGTTCTTGAAGATCACGAGGGTTGGGATACCCTGGATACCGAGTTGCGAAGCATATTGTACGTTGTCATCGGTGTTCACCTTGGCAATGGTGAGTCGCCCCTCATATTCGTTGGCCAGCTTGTCGAGAATTGGTGCAATTACGCGGCACGGGCCGCACCACGGCGCCCAGAAATCAACGACAACCGGTGTCGGCGACTGCAAGACCTTTTCGGCAAAATCAGAATCATTGACAACAATTGGCTTAGCCATTGAATGTGTCCTCCTCTACAGTACGACTGGGATATATCATATACCCCCTAGGGGTACACTATACTCTGAAGCATAGCGAGTGTCAAGAGGTTCGTTCATCGTGAGGGGTTTTTGCGCGTGATCAGAATCTCGTAGTTTTGATCAGGCGCTCAGTAGGGGTGTCGGCTGAAGTGGCGAGCAACAAAGCGCCTCATCAACACCTAGGCTATTGATGAGGCGTGATAATGGCATCGCCAGCATGGTGCGGGGAACGGTGGCGGGCAACGCAGACCTCCCTTCAGCGCGATGGAAACTCTCCCACAAGGGGCGAGAAAGGGGGAACGTGGGGTGGCTAGAGCGCAAGCATGTAGGCTTCTCCCTCACACAACGGTTGCGCGGGCATGGTACGTTCCCAATAAGAAATCTGGGTTTCTGATCAGGCTCTGACAAGCCAAAACTTACAGGCATTTAGAGCGTGTCTGTTTCATGCCCAAAAACTGTGAATTCGCGCTACCAGTTGCAGTGTTCATACTATATGCCTGTTTGAATCGCGTACACTTCTGGGCTTGTATCCCTATTCGTCACACCGACATCAAAATATCGCTGAGGGAAGATACCGTGGAGACGCTTCCGCCAGCTATCGGCTATCACATCAGCGAGAAAATTGCAGACCTCAAGTGGAATGGTAGCCAAATCTGGATCGTTGAGTAAAAGGTCCGTAACATGCAAGTGGTTCACGACATATTCAATATCACGGGGAGACCATCGCGCTTCCTGAGCTTGCTGTACAAAGGTTTCCCAATCGTTTGGGATTTGGTCAGCATGCAGGACCATCTCATCGCGTAAGACAAATGTTGGCTATAGAATCGCGAGATAACAAAGCATGTGGTCGACCCGCGCAGGTAGGTGGTGTAGCTCGCGATATTACACGCTTCAGGCGATACGTTGGAGCACCAGCGCTGATACGCCGGTGTTAGAGCAAGATACTGATCCACAGTAACGTTTGGGGCATGCATTTTGGATAGCCTCATCAATCGCATCATCTGTACACAACGTATTGGTAGGTGCGTTAAGGGGATAGGGTATTCCACGAGTCAATAATCTAACACTCGTATACGGATTGACCAGTGACCGGACAATTCCACTCACACAAATGTTGGGTTACGCTGTGCTGTACGCGAAGAAGCAAATCATATCGTCTTCTACAACCGTCTACTCCATATCCATATCCTTGCACAAGCAACCGGATTCTCAGGTAGCAACAGTTGTTTGTAAGCTGTTCAACATTGTCTAGCCAACGAAGAGCTATTTTGGGCAGAAAGATGCTCAACAGACCGTGGTGGTACGCCAGATGGTACCTGATCTCAACATACCGGTTGAGATCGTGATTGTGCCAACGGTTTGCGAAGCCGATGGTCTGGCGATGGGCGGCCGTAACGTCTATTTGACGGCGGAACAGCGTGCTGCGGCACCGGTGTTGTACCGGGCCTTGCGAACGGTTGCCGAATGATATGAAGCTGGTGAACGCAATGCAGATACGTTGAGGCGGGCGTCCACCAAAGCACATCGATGGGGTGGGACTGGCAGTGCAGTCTACAGACGACCCCGGATGCTGTCGCCTGGCAGGAGCTGGTGGTGGCGGTGGTCACGCGGTGGACGGTGGCCATCGGCACGCGAACCGCAGATGCTGAACCGCAAGGAGGTTCGCCCAGTCGCATGCGGCAGGCGCCGCCGACGAACGGTGCGTCCGCTGCGCTGGCGTGCAAGCGGCACGGCGCAGCGGGTTATCAGCCTGCGCTAGTGGGGGGATACAACAACTCCGCTGGTTGCTGACGCATAGGCGGTGGTGGGTTCGGGTGTGGTTGCGCCCGGAGCCCTTGTCGAACATTGGTGACAGAATCATATACCCCGTCCCAATGCCTGAAATCGCTCTAAACCCATCCTTTTCAACCTTCTTGCAGGGGATGCACCAGCCGAATCCTTCCGGCCACGCACTCCGATGGTGGCGTAGCGTACCAAACTCAACCACAAACTAGAAACGTCGCCCCCTATCCGTACCCATTGTCGTCTGTGTCAACCCGCACACACCGATAGGAACCTTGCGTATGCTATGTTATACTGAAAGCGCAATCAGCGTAACACCTTCATGTGTAACCATCGGCAATAGCAGCACGAAGATCGCATTTTGTAAGGGAAGGAGGCAACCTTGGCAACGCTCGGACGTAATGTCACGATCACTCTGATCGGTCATGGCACCTTCCACCTGACCACGCCGGAAGGCCGCAATATTCTGATTGATGCGTGGGTAGACGGGAATCCGGCCTGTCCAGAGCCATGGAAGGCGCGGGTACGTGAGGGGCTGGCTGCGATCTTTGTCACGCACGGCCACTTCGATCACATTGGTGATCTGGTCGATCTGGCACGTGAAACCGGCGCAACGGTGGTCTGCCAGTATGATCTGGTACCCTACTTTGAAGGCCAGGGTATCCCCGCTGCGCAGATCGTTGGCTTCAATAAGGGTGGTACCGTCACCGTCGCCGATGTCCGTGCGACAATGACTACTGCTCACCACTCGAGCACAATCTATGAAAACGGGCAGATTATCAATCTTGGTACCGCGGCCGGATACGTATTGCGCTTCAGCAATGGCTTCACCATCTATCATACCGGTGATACCTGCGTAACGATGGATATGCAGATCATCGCCGAGCTGTACCGCCCTGAGTTGGTGATTTTGCCTATTGGCGACCACTTTACAATGGATCCACGCCAGGCAGCTTATGCCCTCAAGCTGATGGGATCGCCTAAATATGCTATTCCTGAGCACTACGGGACGTTCCCTATTCTGGTCGGTACACCAGAGGCGTTGATCGAGCATTGCCGTGAGTTTGGTGTGACGACGGAGATCATTGCATTAAAGCCCGGTGAATCGGTTAGTTAGGGCATGGTCTGAACTGATCGTGCTATTGCGACGACCGTTTGCTCGGCTGCCTAAACTATACAATGATGGTCGTCGGCAGAAAGGGAACGATTGCGGTTGTTCTTCTTTTCAAACGTGCCTGAAGAGCCGATCCAAAACTGCGGGATGCAAAGACACAATCTTTGCATCCTCAAATGTTCGGACAGGTGCTTTGTTCGTAACAAAAGTTCTAGTTAGAAAAATGAGGCAATCACATGCTTGAACATCTTCGCGCAACCGATCCGCTCATCGCCGATCTGATCGAGCGAGAGGCGCAACGTCAACGGCAGGGGCTTGAACTGATTGCCAGTGAAAATTACACGAGTCTGGCAGTCATGGAGGCGCAGGGATCGGTTTTGACGAATAAGTATGCCGAGGGCTTGCCCGGTCGGCGTTACTACGGTGGATGCGAGTTCGTTGATGCGATTGAACAGTTGGCTATCGATCGGGCATGTCAGTTATTCGGGACAACCCACGCTAATGTGCAACCGCACAGTGGCGCACAGGCCAACATTGCCGTATTCACGGCACTGCTCCAACCAGGTGATACCATTCTCGGCATGCGGCTCGACCATGGCGGGCATCTGACCCACGGCAGCCCAGTCAATTTTTCTGGCAAGTGGTACAACGTTCATTTCTATGGTGTGGATGCCCAAACCGGACAGATTGACTACGATGATCTGGCAGCAAAGGCGCGAGCATTTCGCCCGAAACTGATTACGTCGGGCGCCAGTGCCTATCCACGGATCATCGATTTTGCCCGTATGCGTCAGATTGCCGATGAGGTTGGGGCATTGCTGATGGCCGATATTGCCCACATTGCTGGCCTGGTAGCCGCCGGTGAGCATCCTTCACCGGTTGGTTACGCGCACGTGATTACGACAACGACCCACAAGACACTGCGTGGCCCGCGTGGCGGTTTGATCTTGATGGGGGAAGAGTTTGCCAAACAACTCAACTCGAGTGTTTTCCCCGGAACACAGGGTGGGCCGTTGATGCACGTGATCGCCGGTAAGGCAGTAGCATTTGGTGAAGCGCTGCGCCCCGAATTTAAGCAGTATGCAGCCCAGATTCGGCGTAACGCCCGCGCATTAGCCGAAGGATTACTTGCGCAGGGCCTGTCATTGGTGAGCGGTGGTACTGATAACCATCTGATGCTGGTTGATCTGCGTAGCACGGGGTTGACGGGTGCGCAGGCGCAACGTGCGCTCGATAAAGCTGCTATCACTGTCAACAAGAATGCCATTCCCGACGATCCGCAACCACCGATGAAAACGAGTGGGATTCGGATTGGAACACCGGCAGTTACGACCCGTGGTATGCGTGAGCGCGAGATGGCACAGATTGCGGCCTGGATTGGCGAAGTACTGACATATCCCGACGATGAGGCTCGCCTGCACCGGATAGCAGGTGAAGTAGCAGAGATGTGCCGCCATTTTCCGGTACCGGCTGATATGGTGCAGGTGCGTTAACAACGTACAATGCAAACGGTTGGGGGTAGAAGTAACATTCTGCTCCCAACTTACCACAGTCGCGCTACCGGCATAAGCTGGCGACTGATAAACCGGATCGCAATTCCGGCTGCCCCGAAGAATAGCAACGCAATCGCGATATTTTGTTGTTGTCGGGCAAGCTGCTGACGCAGCGCCAGCGCGTTATCACGCCGCAGATCGTCACCGAGAGCGGCAAATTCACGGGCCGCAGTTTCGGCATTCGCCTGAGCACCGATCAGATCGAAGGTACGAGCCTGTTCATACGCCTGTCGCAACCTCTCACTCGCCTGCAAGCCCCGTGCAACACGTGCCCGATACTCGGCCAGGATTGCCGTTTGACGAAGGTCGTTAATGTCGCGGTAAGCCTGTTCGGCCTGCCCGATGAGGCGCTCTGCCTGTTCGTATTCACCATTAAGCAATGCAGTACGGGCGGCTGAAGTCAACTGGTTGGCGCGCAGACCGGTCTGTGCCTGAGTCCGCAACGTCGTGATTGCTGTTCGTGTCGCTTCATCGGCGATAGGTTCAAGACGTTCCAGTTCCCGTAAGGCAGCTTCGTAATCACCCGCCGAAAGAAAGCTTTGCACCGGCTGTAGATCGATGGCTGCTGGTGTCATCTGATGCGCATCGAGCTGTAAGAAGCCAGGCAACCAGGCCCGCCATTCGGCCTCTAGCGTTGTCGCCGAAACACCGTACACGGTAACCATTGCCGACCGATAACCACTGCTCTGGGCCAGGGTAACGAGAAACTGGCGGAACCGATCTATTCCATCACGCTCGATGAGAAATGCGACAATCGACCAGGTTTGTGGATAGCTCACGTCTGGCTGCCCGTAGATTGCATTGCGATCATCGAGGGTTGCCCACGACCACAACCCACCACGTTCAGCCAGAGTGCGCAAAACGGCCATCTTGCTATCACGATCCGGCCCCGGCAATTCCATATACTGCGCAATGCCTTCCTGCAAACCAACATTGAGCTTCCCCGCACTCAGATCAGCAGCGAAGATATGGGCGAGTTCATGACGGAGATTATTCACCTGGCCTGTCTGATCCTGAAGACGCGCACGTTCAACAATCACCACGACTTCCCGGCGGCGAAAATCGGCGTGAGCGATAACACCAGGGACGGCACGTGCGGCTGGATTGACGGCGAAATATGCCTCACTGGTCGGATAGAGGCGTAATGTGAGTGGCGTTACCGGACGAAAGGCGAAGGTTGTGCTAAACTCATCATAGAGGCGATCAATGATTGCCGCGTATTCGTTGGCAATCGCGACATCGTCAGGTGCATAAACAATACGAAAGTAGGCCGTGCTTTGCTCGACCCACGTTGGTTGGGCCAGCGCAACGTGAGCAATCAAGAGCGCGCTGAAGATACCCAACGCGATGAGCCAGCCTTGTAATCGATTCATCACCTGTGTAGATATACGATCCATGGTAAGCTTAGTGTACCACGCCTAAATGTCATCTGCCAAAGGGAAAACCATGACAATAGATTTCTTTTCCCGCCTACCACTTCTAACGCGGTTTAGCGATATTACCGACCTGAACGCCTATCGACCGTTACCAGCCAATTGGACGGTTTTTGTGTGCGATGTACGTGGTTCAACGCGCGCTATCGCTGAAGGGCGCTACAAAGAGGTCAATCTGGTCGGTGCTGCTACTATCACCGCAGCCTTGAATATTGCCGGCAACGTCGAGATTCCCTTCGTGTTTGGTGGCGATGGTGCTTCACTCGCTGTGCCACCTGAGCTGGCTGAAGCGACCGCGCAAGCGCTTAGTGCAGTGAGTGCATTGTCGCAGCAAGCCTTCAATCTCAATCTGCGGGTCGGCGCAATTCCGATGACCACGATTATCAGTGCCGGCTATCAGGTGCTGGTTGGACGCTTTGCCCTTACCCATCAGGTTGCCCAGGCCGTTTTCACCGGTGGCGGGATCAGTTATGCCGAGAAGTTGACGAAGGATGAGGGCTATGCTGAACAATTTCTCATTGCATCTGGTAATGCCGATGATGCAAGGCTCGATGGGTTAGAGTGTCGATGGGACACCATCCATCCCCCTCATGATGCGGTGCTCTGCCTGATTGTACAGGTCACTCCGCAATTTGATCCAGAAGTGTCAATGACAATCTACCGTTCAGTTATTGAGAAAATCGAACAAATCTATGGCGATGAGCAGACGTATCATCCATTGCGCTACAATCTGATGCAGGCAAGCGCTAATCCTAGAGCACTCTGGTCTGAAGCACGCCTCCGTGGTGGTAACGATCGGTTAGCTCAACTAACCTATTGGGCGCACATCTACGGCCTAAACTTAGGTGTCCGTGGTTATCGCTGGTTACAACGGCTGCGTGGTGAAAACCCGTGGTGGAATCGCTATCGCCAGCACGTTGCCACAGCGGCTGATTATCGTAAATACGATGACACCTTGCGTATGATTATTTCTGGTACTGATGAGCAACACGCACAATTACTGGCATGGTTGACAACCCGTACCGAAGCTGGCGAGCTGGTCTTCGGCGCCCACCGTTCACCGGAAGTGATGCTGACCTGTCTCATTTTCGAGCGGATGGGGCGCCAGATTCACTTTGTTGATGGTGCCGACGGTGGTTTTACCCTTGCTGCTCAAGACCTCAAGCAACGCCTTCGCGCTGCGAGACCGGTCAGCACCGGGGTATGATGCGGTTTGGGTCTTGGCTATCAATGACCTCAGCACCGTTTGGATTCAGCCGCACATACCGACCATCAGGTTGGAGTTCGCGGGCGCGCAGATTATCGGCAAGGTACGTCTTCAACAAGATTTCGGTCACGTACTGAATAGCACCGGGATCCGTTAGCGGGAAAAGCTCTTCAACCCGCCGATCCAGATTACGCTCCATCATATCGGCACTCCCGAGATAGATTTTCGGTGTGCCACCGTGGTGAAAGTAGTAGATACGGCTGTGTTCGAGATAACGTCCGACAATCGAACGAACGCGGATGTTATCGGAAAGACCGGGTATCTGTGGGCGTAACGAGCACATCCCACGAACAATCAGGTCAATCTGTACGCCGGCCTGAGAGGCAGCGTACAGAGCATCAATAATTTTCGGATCAACGAGCGCATTCATCTTAAATATCAGCCGACCATTGCCATGGCGCTGGTGCAGCGCAATCTCCTCTTTGATCAACTCGGTGATGCGCTGACGCAGATTGACCGGTGCAACCAACAGCGCGCGATATTCCTTTTGGCGACTGTAGGCTGTCAGGTAATTAAAGAGATCGACCACATCATCAGCAATATCCGAACGACAGGTCAGTAGGCCTAGATCGGTATAGACACGGGCCGTCGCCGCATTGTAGTTGCCGGTGCCGAGATGTACATAACAACAAATACCGTCAGTCTCCTGACGTACCACCAGTGCCAGTTTGGCATGCACTTTGAGCCCTACTAACCCGTACACAACATGCACCCCAGCACGTTCCATTGCCCGTGCCCAGGTAATGTTGTTCTCTTCATCGAAACGGGCCTTTAGTTCGACCACCACCGTCACTTGCTTGCCCTGTTCGCGAGCGTGCATAAGCGCCTGAACGATTGGCGAATTACGACCGACTCGGTACAGAGTTTGCTTAATCGCCAGCACGTGTGGGTCTTCGGCAGCGGCCTGAATAAAATCAACGATCGGCGTAAATGAGTGATAAGGATGGTGGAGCAAAATGTCTTGTTTCTTAATTGCTTCAAAGATATTCGGAGCATTTTTCAGCACCACCGGCAAACGTGGCACATACGGCGGGTCTTTCAGGTCTGGACGATCAAGTTGGGTCAGTTGCATGAGATCGCTCAGGCCAAGCGGCCCACGGACAGTATAAATATCTTCTGGCCCAACCTTCAGATTCGTTGCCAGCAACTGGCAGATACGGTCAGGCATTGCATTATCGATAGCTAGCCGCACCACTTCACCGAAACGACGTTGACGTAACCCCTGTTCGATGGTTGCCAGCAAATCGTCGGCTTCATCCTCTTCAATCTCGACATCGGCATTGCGCGTCACCCGAAATGGATACACCTCAACCACATTCATCCCAGGGAAGAGTTGTTCGAGATGATCGGCAATCACCTGTTCCAGCCAGACGAAACAATGACAACGGGTGCTAGGGAGATCGTTCACCGGTGGACACAGTTCAGTCGGCAGTGGAATTAACCGAGGTAAGACTTCCGGTACCTTTATCCGGGCAAAGAGTTCACCCTTCGCCTTATCATGAATGACAACCGCTAGATTGAGACTCAGATTTGAGATAAACGGGAACGGGCGACTCGAATCGAATGCCAGTGGCGTCAAGACCGGAAAGACCTGGCGACGAAAATAATCACTCACCCAGGACCGCTGCTCCTCGTTGAGGGTTGTAGTATCGAGAATCATGATCCCCTGCTTGTAGAGAGCAGGCAAAAGTTCATTTAGTAGCAGGTCTCGCTCTTGCTGGAGTAGTGAAATCAGCGCCTGCCGAATTGCGCTGAGCTGCTCGGTTGGGGTTTGTCCATCGGGTGAGCGCTTTTGGACACCGGCGCGGATCTGTTGTTTAATCCCGCTCACCCGGATCATGAAAAATTCATCGAGATTTGAAGCAAAAATGGCCAAAAATTTAATGCGCTCAAGCAGCGGGTTGCGGGGATCCATCGCCTCTTCGAGCACGCGACGGTTAAACTCAATTAAGCTCAATTCACGATTGAAGTATCGTGGTTCAGTAATAGTTTGGACTGATTGGGCAATCATAAACGAAAAAATCGCTGTTGAACATAACCAGACACCGAGAGCGCCTATCGTGCGTAGCAATACCGGAAATAGGTATGATATACCATATAGTATAGTCATTCTCAACCGTTTGCACAAACCGGCCAAATGTGCTATACTTTTGCCAGCATGCGGGCGATTAGCTCAGTTGGTTAGAGCGCATCGTTCACACCGATGAGGTCACTGGTTCGAGTCCAGTATCGCCCACCACCTGTTGCGCGGCCAACTGGCCGCGCACTGATTTTCGCCCCGATGTGCGATCGCCCGCCACGTTTGCGGGTCGGTCAGAGGCAACTCGCTATGCGACCGCTTATTGCACGCGCCGAGATACGCGCACTGCTGAAGCCGACCACGACCACCGAACACAATGTACGGAATGTACTCATTGATGGTATCGGCGTCGGTATTGTAACCGGAGTCAGTGTCTTTCTGCCCATTTTCCTGGCTCGTCTGGGGGCATCAAGTTTGTTGGTTGGCTTGATCACCTCACTCCCGGCATTAGCCGGCGCACTCTTCGCCCTCCCGATTGGCCGCTTTCTTGAGCAGCAGCGCAATATCGTGGTCTGGTACTCGGGCATGCGGTTTTGGGTGTTGATCTCCTATGCGGTGTTTGGCTGCCTACCATTTATCTTACCGCTGAACATTGTACCGTGGACGATCATCATCCTTTGGGCTTTGGTTACCATTCCCTCAACCTTTGTTAATGTTGCGTTCACTATAGTCATGGGGGAGGTCGCCGGACCACAGCGTCGTTATGAACTGATGAGCATGCGCTGGTCGAGTTTAGGACTGGCGACAGCAGTGACGGTTGCCACTGTAGGTGCAGTGCTGGAAATATTTCCCTTTCCGTTTAACTATCAGGTAGTATTCATCGGATCAGTTGTTGGCGGACTGCTCAGTTTCTTCTTTTCGCGGTCGATTACCTTACCCGACCGCAATCCAACATCACGGCAACATGGCGCTGAATCGCTGCGTGATGCCCTCCGTCAGGCACCACTGCCATTTGTACAATACGCATTGAGTGCATTTGTGTTTCGGAGTGGGATTGCTATGGCGATCCCGCTCATTCCACTCTACTATGTGCGTGAAGCCGGGCTGAACGATGCCTGGATCGGTCTGATAAGCATGATCGGCAACGGTGTATTGCTGATTGCATACGCGGTATGGTCAGCAGGTGTGCCACGTTTAGGGAACAGAGGAGTATTGCTTGCCAGTAGTTTCGGTATGGCGTTGTATCCGTTTGGACTAGCTACCACCGACATGCCCCTGATCCTGGCTGTACTGGCCGGGATCGCTAACTTTTGCGTCGCCGGTAATGATCTGGTCAACTTTGATCTGGTGTTGAGCACCATTCCCGCCGAACGGCAGGCGACATACATTGGGGTCTTTCAGACGTTGCAAAATCTGGCGCTCTTTGTTATGCCGTTGATCGCAACGTTACTTGCCGACCAAATAGGGATCACTGCTACCCTGCTGGTGGCCGGTGTCATACGCTTATCAGGTGTAGCACTCTTTGCCTGGTTGCGCATTGGGTAACTTGCGAAGTCGTCGAGTAATGAACAATGGGGGCTATGTCACAACCCGCACTTCGTACTATCTCGGTGATCCGTCGTGGCTATGGACGACGTTACACTGACTTGCCAATTGATGAGCTGTCTCAGCAGCGAGTCATGATCGATTGCACAGGTGGCTATCTTAAACCAACGATGATTGATTTACAGCCTGATGATCTGGTGTACTGGCGGGAACAGGGACGATATGTAACTGCCCGGATCGAGCGTGTGCAACGCGATGAACGACGTTTGATCGCCTGGCTGCGCGATGTAAAGGTGATGCCGGAAGACTTTTTTCCGTATTGAGCAGCTTGCTATGCGTCTGGCGTTCGTGTACAATGCCTGCGGTTGTCATAAGCACTGCGCAGCGCACTAAAATATATGTCGGTGATTGAAAACGTTGATCGGCGCTGGACTCCAACAGTAGAACAGCTTTGCTATGCGGGGATTGCCATTCTGGCAATCATTAGTCGCCTGTGGGCATTGGGCGATCGGGCATTACACCACGATGAGACTCTGCACGCAGCTTATTCATGGTTTCTCTACAGTGGTCGTGGCTACATGCACGATCCCTTGTTGCACGGCCCACTCCTCTATTTTTTAGGTGCGCTGTTTTTCTTTCTGTTCGGCGATAATGACACGACAGCACGTCTGAGTGCGGCTCTGGCTAGCATTGCTCTCACGCTTAGCCCGATATTGTTACGCCCGGTGATTGGGCGACGGGCAGCATTAATGGCGAGTCTCTACTTACTGATCTCGCCAGTTGCCCTCTACGTCGGGCGCTTCTTTCGCCACGATATTTATTCGGTCGTCTGTGAAATACTGGTATTCGTGGCAATTGTGCGCTATGCTGCTGACCCACGTCCGCGCTGGCTTTACCTGGGGGTAACGGCACTGGCGTTGATGTTGACTAACCAGGAGACGACATACCTCTATATTTTGATCTTTGCGCTGCCACTCGCGATCCTGTTCTGTTGGCAGGTGTATCGACCGGGAATTGCTATTATCGCCGGTCTTGGTATCGGGCTGGCACTCCTGATATTTGTCTTGCCTGGTACCGCAGTGGTTGATGGTGCGCACCACGCCAAACGGGATGCCAACGGTTTGATTGAAGTTGCCCAACCTGGCCCCATCTTTGGCTGGCCACCCCTCGAAACTGAAGATAACGGTTATGCCCTGCTGGTACGTCACCGGGCCGATACTGACGGTGGGCGAACTGTCTGGGAGAATACAGTACGGTACCTGGCCGACATCGGTCGGTTTGTGAACCATCCGGCAATCATCAGTGCCATCCTGCTGGTGACGATTGGATTGGGGATGTTCATCTGGCTGATCTGGTTTCGACGCGATGCCGCAGGGATAACGCCGTGGGATTATGCTATCGCACGCGGTGAACCAGCCGCTCAATTGTTGCACAGTCTGGTAACTGATCGGCGCTGGCAGGTGGCATTGATTATCTTCGTCGCTATTTATGCACTCCTCTTTACCGCAATGTTTACTAACGTAATCGGCCTTATTTCGGGAGTGGCCGGTTCGTTACTCTACTGGCTGGCTCAGCACAATGTCCAACGTGGAAGCCAGCCGGCCCACTATTACGCGGTAATCCTGGCAACCTACGAGCCGTTACTCTGGCTAGGGATGATCATTAGCCTGCCGCTGGTGATACAGGCAGTGCGACAACGACGGCCAGAGGCGTTTGCAGTGGGTTTGATTGCCTGGTGGGCCATCGCCTCATTTGCGATTTACACCTGGGCTGGCGAGAAGATGCCATGGCTAACGATCCATATTGCGCTGCCGTTCACCCTGCTGCTGGCATGGGGAGTGAGCAGGTTACTGGAGCTGGCCCAACAGCAGGTAATGTACTGGCAGCAGTTATGGTCAGAGGCGGCAGTTCCGGCTTCGGCAGAGGATGCCGAAGCGGCTCAGCACATTGCTCCAAGTGGCGCTGGTGATCTGCCAGCGAAGAATACGACTAACCAGCGATGGCTTGATGATAATCAAGCAGGTTTCCTGGGCTTGCCCAGAGGTTCGCTGGTCGGGTTTGGTGTGCTGTTCGGGTTGATCATCTGTCTAGGCTTTCTCTTGCTCTCAATTACGATTGCTGCTGGGCCAACGTCACCGATTCAACCCTGGATGGCGTTTCTCTTCACCCTAACGCTGTTGCTCCTGCTTGTGATCGGAAGTTGGCTTCGTTGGGGTTGGATTGTGACCGCGACCTTAACCACGATATGCCTGATCCTGGCGGTTGGACTGTATACCGTGCGCAGCAGTATTCGTCTGGCTTATCAAACCGGTGACGTAGCCCGTGAGATGATGGTTTACACTCAGACATCACCCGATGTAATGCGGGTGGTACGTCGTTTGGAAGAGGCAGCAATGCGGCGAGCAGGGGGAACCCGTCTCCCGCTGATGTACGATAACGAGACGGTCTGGTTGTGGTATTTACGTGATTGGCCCGGCGCGATCTATGTACCGGGAGGAAGACTGAATGGACCGCCACCTGCTGAGGTGCAGGCGGTGTTGATCTTGCAAGAGAATCTCGACCGCTACCCCGAAAATCGCACCTATCTCCAGGGATTTGTCTTGCAGCGTTACCCCTTGCGCTGGTGGTTTCCAGAAGATCAAGTGTATCGCATCAGTGGATTCACCAGCGGATCACTGCTTGAACGCCTGTTCCGCAATCCGTTCGATTACGAGACCACGGCGCAGTTGTGGCGATATTTGATGTTCCGGCAACCACCGGCCGGTTTAGGCTCAACCGATTTTGTCATTGCAGTGCGACCAGAACTAGCTCGCCAGATCGGGATCGGCCTCGGTGGTACGCTACACATGGACAATAGCAGGTAGACGTTTCGGTTAACATATTATGTCAACAAACGTATTCTCAACTGCCCAGGTGCTTAACCAACGCTTGCGCATCGACTGGCTCACCTGGGAAACAGCAGCCTACACCGTCATCGTAATTGCCAGCATTGTAGCCCATCTCTGGGGTCTAGACCGCATGGCACTGCATCACGATGAATCGATCCATGCCTGGTCAAGTTGGCGACTCTACACGGGTGCAGGTGCCTTTTCGTGTTGGAATGGTCTCGACGAAAACGGCAATGCACGTGGCGGCCTCTATCACGAGACCTACTGTTACGATCCGGTATATCACGGGCCATCACTCTATTTTCTGACAGCACTGACCTACTTTTTATTTGGCGACGGCGATGCCCAGGCTCGTTTACCCATGGCCCTGGCTGGAATTGGTTTGGTGGCATCAGCCTGGTGGCTGCGACCGTATCTCGGGCGCGGAGGAGCACTGGTGGCAGCACTGTTGCTTGGTTTTTCACCATCGTTACTCTACTACACCCGTTTTGCTCGCCACGATGGCTTGATGGTGTTGTGGGAGTTGTGGATGGTGATCGGCGCATTACGGTGGATCGATACCGGTCAGCGCCAGTGGTTGTACCTGGTTGCATTAGGCCTGGCACTGGCTATTGCAACCCATGAACTGTACTATATTTTGCTCTTCATCTTCGGGGTATTCGTGTTCATGCGGTTGCTGGCCGAGAGCCGTCTGGCCCGTTATCAAAATATTGTGCTGCTGATCGTGATCGGTCTGTGCCTGGTGCTCATGATCCTCAATCCGCCGCTGCCGTTTGGGCGTGGCCTGTATGTTGGCGAAAAGGCATTCCTGATCGCGTCGGCGCTAGTGCTGGCCTGGCTGTGTCAGCGTCTGTGGCCACCCGAACCGGTGTTGACCACTCGTTTGCGTGCATTGTGGCAAGAGGAACGAACGACTCTCTGGACGGCCCTGGCTATTCTCGGTGGAGTGTACCTGGTGCTCTACACCAGTTTCTTTACCTACCTGCCCGGCGCCATCGATGGAATTACCGCCGGTCTCATCTACTGGCTGGGGAGCCAGCAAGAGTATGCACGTGGTGATCAGCCCTGGTACTACTACCTGATGCTTCTCCCCCTCTACGAACCATTGGCAGTGATCAGTGGCTTAGGCGTTGTCATCGCAATGGTGGTCGCCGTTGTGCGACGACAATGGTTCTCCAGGCAAAGGGCACTACCCACGACCGTTGAGGAAACAGGCGATCCTGCCGGGCAAGATGTTGACGAGACCGCACGACTCATTGCTCTGGCACCCTGGCCCCTCTACCCGCTGTTGATCGTCTTCTGGTTCTTCACGGCAACCATCATCTTTTCGTGGGCCGGCGAAAAAATGCCCTGGCTGGTTGTGCACATGGCGCTGCCGGGGAATCTCCTTGCAGCGTGGGTGATCGGACGCCTGATCGATGTTGTTCGCCAGACACGGGTCGGCTGGCGCATCTGGCTCATTCCACTCCTCATCCTCCTCTTGGGGGTGGCTGTGGGCGTTGCCTTCTGGCGGTTGAGTAGCGGTGGTCAGACGGCGATATTGCAGGCCATCATTCCACTCCTGATCATTTTCGGGTTGATTTATGCCTTCCTCTCACTCATCACTCAACTGCATTTGCGTGCAGTCAGCGCGGCGATTGGTCTGACCGGCGCCGCTTTACTGGCCGCCTACATGATTCGGGCAACGTGGCTGGTGGTCTATGATCACCCAGATGTACCTATCGAACCACTGATCTATACTCAGACCGCACCGGATGTACCACGCTATGCGGCTGATATTCGCGAGTTGGCGATTAATCTTACTCGGGGCAACCGGGGGCCACAAGACCCCACCGGCGGGTTGACTATGCCACTCATTCTTGATGGTGGCGACAAAACCGCCGAAGGCTCATTAGCCTGGCCATTGCAATGGTATCTGCGTGATTTCAAGAATATCAACTGGGTGAATGGGAGCGAATTGGGTCGTGTGCCATCAGTTGATCAACTGACCGTAACAATGCCCGATGGCAGACGTGATCTGGCTCCGATTGTGATGCTGTATCGCCCCTTTGTGACCGACCGACTCCGCGATATACTGCGCGAGTCGTATGTACAGCCTTACGGTCCAGTAGGAATGTTCAACTGGTGGTTCCCAGAAGGCAACAAATGTGCACCACAAAGTCCTGGATATAAACGATTTTATTACAGTACCTGGACGGCAGCCGCAGCCAAAGAAGATTGTGGCCGTGATCTCAGTAACGAGCTACACGGGCCATTTGACGTGTTACTCTGGCCATTTCAACGTGAAAACTGGCCGACGTTGGGACGTTATCTCCTCTTCCGTCAGCTTCCTGAACCGCTCGTACTGAATGGACGCGAAGTTGAGGTGTGGTTGCGCCGTGATTTGGCCGGAGGAGTTGGGCAAACCACAACGGTTGTCACAGCACCTGAACTACGGCTGGCTGCGCTAAACGAGATTCGACTGTCGAATGGCGGTAATGGTGCAACCGGTATCGCTATCGATCAACAAGGACGAATCTATATTGCCAATACATTCAATCATCGGATCGAA
>JAGHYT010000091.1:0-17139 GCA_017743535.1 Chloroflexus sp. | reverse complement strand
GTGCGGTGGCTGGCCGATCAAAAAATCCTTCAATAAACGGCGCCAAAGCCGCCCGTGTTTTACCAGACCCGGTTGGCGCCTGTAAGACAACAGATGTACCGTTCAGAATGAGGTCTTTAACCCGTTGCTGGTAAGGGTATAGTTGCATCGATCTAACCTCCGAAAAAGTCACGCAAGGTGGTTGATTCGCCAGTCGTGGATGGTGCAGATGATACATGCCAACCGTACCGTTCGGCTAGTGCTCGTGATTCCCCTATCAGCGTCTCGCGGAACTCTACCGGCTCGAGCACCTCTACTGCTGCTCCCCAACCACGCACCCAGGGTACCATCTCACGCCAATCGGCAACCTGAGCCTGCCATTCACAGCCGCCATCTTCCAAGAGGGTAATCTGTTGTGAGGGATGCCAGATAGTCTCTTTCACCCGTTGTGTAGCCTCGCCGGGTTTGAAGCGCAAGCGCACCGTAACCGGTTCATCGTCACCGAACCAAATACCCCAGGTATGGCGGAGCAGTTGTTGTTCATCGAAATCTTCGGGAATTTCAAAGGTCTCTAACGTTGTTACTACATCTTCAATCCGCTCTAATTTGAAGGGTACAATATCACGTGCAACATCACTATAGGCAATCACATACACGCTATCGCTCCAAAGCGCTGGCTCGATCAGATACGGGCAAGCGGTATGAATAAGTGGGCGACGGGCGCGCAACGCACGATAGGTAATACGCACCTTCCGCTGCTTCAGCCACGCAATTGTAATCTGCTCGAGAATGCTCAGTCGTTGCGGCTGTTTTTGCTGCTTGAGCACGGCAGTGGTCAGTTGCAGGAGTCGCTCAGTCATTGGCTGTTGGAGACAGGTAGCCAGCTTTTCGACAGCTTGGACAACATGGAGATTGGCAGTGTGGGTTTGGCGCAGCAGACGGCGGGCCGGTAAGTATAGGAAGAGTGCTTCGAAAGGGGTAAGCCGAACCTCTGAAATCAACCGACTTCGATCAATGCGGTAGCGACCCGGTTCTTCTTCAATGAAGGGATATTCCTGTTCTAGTGCAATGCGGTCGCGGTAGGCAGTAGAGCGATCAATGCCAAGTCGCTCGGCCATCTCGATATCGCTGAAGGCACGTTGCACATATAGCCGCTTCATTTCGTTTAAGCGCTCGGCTCGTGATAATCCGCGACCCTTACCCATAACAACTCCTAGTTTGCATTGAGGTATTCAATCGCTGTCGCTACCATAGCGTCATACCTAGTTGCTATCATAGCATTATACCTGCTCAAAAATGGCAACAGCACACCGGGTTAACTATGATTGAGTCCACTGCAAAAACTCACCACGGAGCACACAGAGCTCGCAGAGCGTCTAAGATTTATGAATGATAAGGATGATTTTTGACCATTGGGCGCATGGAAGAAAAATGTTCACAACCCTATGTTCAATGAATTATCTTTAGTCTCTGTGATCTCCGTGGTCTCTGTGGTGAGAAGATCACCTTTTTGCAGTGAAGTCATGATTCTTTTCGCCGAAAGTGATGATCACTAGTACAGGTGTTGGTCGCTCGATCATCACTTGCCAACCATCCCAGAGCGGTTCTGCATAGGTTGCAGCTTGTGAGTTTCGCTTTCACGCCTATTCTCTGGCGTCGCTCACACGGAAGCGCCAAGGAAAAAAGCTTGTGAAGAGCAACTGATTTAGACAGATTTGAGGGCGTTTCTGGTAATAATTCTACACTTCGTTCATGCTATAATCGGAACAACCGGACGTAAAACTAAATCCTGATGCGACTACGCCTGTGTGTCGCGGGAGCTTGTTCTCAGTAAAAGCGACAGTTGCCTGTCACTGCCTTCGCGAGGCCATCACATGCCAGAATCAGATCTTTCCCTTGCCGACCTTGTCCGCTGTTGTCAACGTGAACGTGATTCATTTAGTAAATCTGGTGAACGATCATCGCCGTGTTGCATGAATCTCCTCCGCAGAGCCTTTGCCGACGATCAAGATGCCTGGCATCACGTCATTGAAATCTTTCAGCCACTCATTCGTCAATGGATTCAACGAGTATGTGTCAAGTTTCCCGATCTAATTGACGAGCATGATCGAACAGAAGCTGCCGATGATGCCTGGCTCAAGTTGAAAAAAGGTGTCGATAGTCAACCCCATCTCTTGCAAGGCGATGATTTGGAGAAGCCCCTGGCATACCTAAAGAAGTGTGCCGAGCGTACGACGCTTAGTCTGTTTCGGCGTAAGCGTCGCAGGCGTGAACAGCCCGCAGATAATACACAATGTCCTGATCGTTCAAACGAGCTATCCGATCCTGAGACAAGAATCGCACTTTCTCAGCGATTAGAGAAGGTACTGTCTGAGGATGAGTTGATTGTTATTGAATATATCTTTCTAAAGGGCTATCAACCACAAGAGCTTCTGGAGCTTTTTCCGGAACGTTTCCCTGATGTTAATCGAATCTATCAGATCAGGCAGAATGTGATCCGTCGTTTACGTAACGATCCAGTGATCCGCGACATCGCGGGACTCTCGGATCAATCTGATCATCGTCGTTCAGCGATAGAAGAAGATAAACATCGCCGCCAAAAACCGCAGGGACCTGAGTCCCTTAAAATAGAACTAGAGACAGATCCTGAAACAAGGAGAGGGCGGCTTATGGATATGGATACTCCCTGCACCCTTGATGAAGAAACATTGCTCAACTACGCAGCCGGCTTACTCTCAGCAGAGCAACGGCTAGTAGTTGAAGCTAATCCTGACTGTGTCAGGAAGGCTCAGGTCCTGGCGGCAGAAATAGCGGCGATTGAAGCAAGTCTGTACCGGTTGCACTGCCCTGATGTTGATAGCTTGCATGCCTATTATCATCGCGAACTGGAAGCGACCCAACATCTGGTTATTCACCGCCATGTCGAGACCTGCCGCTGGTGTCAGGAAGAGCTAGAATTACTCCGAATCATGGATGAGACACCACTGATCGAACCATCGCCATTTATGCGAGTTCGGCAGGTTGTTGAAGCAATTCTGCAACCGGCGCTAGCCCTCAAGTTGCGCGGGCAGGCACTGATCTACGCGGCGGCTGAAGTGCTTTTAACCCTCAACGTGCGGCGAACCAGTCAGGGCATCCCTCGCTGGACGGTTATCGGCGAATTGCGAATGCCCGATGGTTCACCGCCCGATCAGCCAATCGAGCAGGTTTTGGCAATGCGCGATGATGAGGAGTCGATCACGGCAGAGCTGGAAGAGGATGGAACCTTTATCTTACGCGATCTCGCGCCGGGAACCTATCGCATCACGGTTCGTACACCTGAAAAGGAGATTGTGATCCGTTCGCTGAAGATCGGTATAGATTAGCCTATCTGAAAACATCCCGCTGTTGGTAATAGTGCTCTGCGTTAGTGGTGCTGGGATCCGGACGATGTGGTGTCGGTACTATCGCTGCGGGGGTGACGAAGAGTATCCATGTTGCGGTCGATCAATACCGTTAACCGCATCCTCTCTGCGATGGCGAAATACTACTATCGGAAGTTCCACGCTTTCACATCAGGATGCGGGCCAGAGGCCCGCGCTCCCAGGAAGACGGCCAAAGGCCCTCGTTTCCAGGTAATCGTTACCGTATCATTGCGTTCACATCAGGATGCGGGCCAGAGGCCCGCGCTCCCAGGAAGACGGCCAGAGGACCACGCCTCCAGGTAATAGAAAGGTTGCTGCAATGAACGTCGAACAACTCGCCGATGAACTCTTGGACACGTCCGAGACCGAATGGCCGATGTGGTTTGCTGTCCATACTGAGGCGCTATCGCTAGCACTGATTGAAGTGCTCAAACGGCGAAGTGATGACCTGATTAAGTCGGAAACGGACTTGGCAGAGCGGATCACTCGTGCAGCCCTAAAAGTTGCCGACCAGCTCCCTGGCGATTCGGCCGCACGAGCGCTAGCCCTCTGGGCACGAGGGAATTGGGCTGCATACCGCCAACCTGAAGAGGCTGTCCGTTGTTATTGCGAAGCACTGGCCATTTACGAGCGTAGCGCAGACTCCGAAGCGATAGCCCGCATTTCAAGTAATCTGATCTTCGTCTACAGCACACTTGGTCGTTTTGAGGAAGCACTCACTTTTGCTGAACAAGCTCGCCAATTCCTTCAGCACGATCATGGGCCTGTACGATATCGAGTGATATTCTTGATGAACTATGGACTCCTGCTCTACGAGCTTGGACGGTATCAAGAAGCCTTGACTGTCAACGCCGAGACGAGTGCACTGGCCCAACAGTACGGTATGCAAGAGGAATGGGCTGAGCTTCAAGTTAATCAAGCCTTTACCTTGGCAGCAACCGGACAGTTGAACGAATGCGAACCTTTACTGCTGACGGCACGGGCCACGCTGGAGCAGCTTCCATCCAAACCCTCCCTCACTATCGCTCGTATCGATTTAAATCTGGGTGATTATTACAGCGTCACCGGTAATCTGTCGATGGCACTGCAATGTTTTCGTCGTGCCCGTAACGGATTTGTCGTCCAGGGTGTGACAATGGACGAGGCTTCCGTTCTGCTCTACGAAGCCGACCTGCTCAGACGACTGGGCGCATTACGTGAAGCCCGCAACACCTATCATCGGGCATACCAGATGTTCGTCAGTGAAAAATTGGAACAATATGCTGCGCAGTCTCTTCTGGCAGGCGCCGCGGTTCGTCGGGCTTTGAACCCAGCCGATCCTGAATTGCCGACGATGTTGACGCAGGCGTATCATACGTTCACCCGATTGAATCTGCCTGTCTGGCGTAATGAAACCATTCTTGAACGGGCACAATTTGCGTTAACAACGGGCAACGTTGCGCAGGCAGAATCGCTGCTCAGCGGCGAATGGGAAGCCGATGCACCGCTCCCGCTCAATATTCGCCATCTGCTCTTGGTCGGGGAATTGCGCCAGATGCAGGGTGATTATGAGACGGCGCGTACCGTATTTACAACAGCCCTCGAACAGAGTCGTGAAATCTCACATATCTGGTTACAGCGCGAAGCATTGGTTGCACTTGGTAACAGATTGGCGGCCGATCATCCTGAACAGGCGATCCAGCATCTCGCCGAAGCAGCGCAGATCGATGACCTTATGCGCGCCGATTTGAGTGTGGCCGAGCTTACTGCTGAGTTTCAGGCTCGTCGCAATGATGCCTTGCCTCGATTGGCACAGCTTGAACTACAAACCGAACGGATCTGTGAAGCCTTGCAGACTGTCTGGCGTTGGAAGGGTGGTGCGCTGATCGATTTGATCCAACGCCATGGTAGTCAGGCCCAGATCGATCCGAAGCTGGAAAACTTGCAAGAGCAGATTGCGAAGCTGCGGTGGGAACTGGAGCGGAGCAAGCGCGATGATCAGCGAGCATACAAGGTCGAAACACTCCGTGATCAGCTCCATAAACTGGAAGAGCAGGTATACCACGAACGACGCTATCTCCTCAATCAACGTAACCGCAGCCCATCATCCAACGTTTATCACTGGCAGACAGTACACGCACGGCTAGATGCTGATTGCCTCATCGAGTATGTCTGTTTTGGTGATGAACTGTATGCGTTTTGTGTCACTCGTGATGGCAATTGCACGGTTACCTCTTTGGGTCTTGCAAGTGACATCAGTGAATTGTTACAGCGGTTAGAACTAAAAAACGTGAGCTTCCTGCGCTTGAGTCGTGAGCAACAGCAACAGCGCGGCCAGGTGTTTACCCGAGATGTACAGGTACTTCTCAAACGACTCTATCAGGCATTGATCGCACCATTACCAGGATTACCCAGTGAAGGGAAACTCCTGATTGCTCCCTGTCCACCGTTTCATTTGGCACCGTTCGCCGCCCTTTGGGATGGTAGCAACTATCTGATCGAGCGATATACTATTGAGCAGATTCCGACCGGTTCGCTTCTTGCCATTCCGGCGCCTACCGGCCCATCAGGTCCAGCCCTCGCGATTGGTGCCTCGGCTGGAGGGGTATTGCAGGCTGTCGAGAAAGAAATAAAAGCGATTGCCGATATTTTGCCAGACTGTCAGGTCTACATCGACGATCCAGCCGCACTTGATGCTCTGCACCAGCAAACACCACCACCGCGAATTGTTCACCTCAGCGCCCATACGGTCTTCGATGATGAGCCTACGATCTTTGCTGGCTTACACCTGGCCGACCGCATCTTTACCATCGAGGAATGTTACCGTCTTAATCTGACCGGTACTGACCTGGTTACGCTCAACGGCTGCACCACGGCTTACGGAATGGAAAGTGGTGGGGCATTGATCGCGTTCCAATCGGCATTTCTTATTGCCGGTGCACGTCGTTTATTGGTCAGTCTGTGGCCGATCAACGACGAACTGGCGGCTGAGTTTATGACACGGTTTTATCGGATATTGGCCGGCGAGCCAGAGGTTACAGCCGCGCTGCGCCAGACTCAACAGGAACTCCTCCGTGAACCGGAGTGGTTGCATCCGGCAATTTGGTCGGCTTTTGGGCTGATTCGGCGGTAGGATAGCCTGGTTCAGACGTATCACCAACTTTCTCGTGTGGGAAATAGATGAATGACTTCACTGCAAAAAGGTGATCTTCTCACCACAGAGACCACGGAGATCACAGAGACTAAAGATAATTTATTGAACATAGGGTTGTGAACATTTTTCTTCCATGCGCCCAACGGTCAAAAATTATCCTTTCATTCATAAATCTTAGACGCTCTGTGTGCTCCGTGGTGAGTTTTTGTAGTGGACTCATGAATACTTAGCAGTACTTTCAGTCAAAGAAAGATGACAAATTGGAGAAGACCTACCTATGACATCACAGCCATCACGACCCTCGCCAAAAAATCCGGTGGATATGTTGCAGGATCAGATTGTACTTCTGAATCATATTTACCAAGCACAACAAGAGCAATTACTATTACTTCGTTCACTGAACGAACAATTTGCACAACTTCAGGAAGCGCTACGTCAATCCCCACAATCGATAACTCGGGTAAAGGTTGAAGATATTAATATGCGGTTTGACTCAATGGTTGTCTTTCTTTTTAAACGAACTTTCGCCCTACTGCTAGTCGGCATTGTGTTTGGGTTTATATTTTTCTGTATCTTTATGATGGTTGTAGCTACAATGCCGTCCTTCTTTCAGAGGTTTTGAAACACTACGCTTGCCCTTATTCGAGGTGATGAAGACTGCGCAAGAGCCATCCGAAAAGCTAATCCTCACTGCACGATAGATGAGACCCATCACATAAATTTCACGCCAGCTTTGCACTTCAGCAACTGCTATGGCAGGAACGCACTGAAGTCGCCGAAGCTGGCCTGATGAGATACGCTGGTAATTGATTCTGGTGTTGACGGCATCACATACGGGGCTTAGCATCGCCGTAGCCCTACCGGTGCGCCTGACGATTGACAGTAGGTCAGCCGCAGAACACTGGGAGAACAGATAGAGGCAAGCCTCCCGGTGTGCTACGAACGAGCTGAGAACCCGCCTTTGTCAATCACCGCTCTTTCCCCATACATTATCACGTTCGCTCACCGAGACGTGCTAGCATTCTGCGCATACAACCCGACGTGATACGCAGAGTCATTGTTCCGATACCGTCCTAATCTCCAACCGTATCAATGGGATCGAGGGTAAAGGAAGAACTTTTTTCTCCCCTATCGTCTACCTCGCTCCGGTACCGGTATCTGCGCATGACCATGCGACGAACCTATACGTGACGATAGCGTAGGCATAGTGCACGAATAGCATTTACGTGATGGTACAATGTGCACGGAATGAACCTGAATAGAAGTCTGGGTTTTTGATCAGGCTTTGAAAACCCTTCCCATACGAACCAAGCCACACCACGACTATTGCCAGAAGGTATGGTAGAATGCGCCTGTGCTCATTTCTACTCAAGAAAGGAATGCTATGCTGCCACTGAAAGACACTATCCCTTCACGATCATTTCCGATAGTGAACTGGGCTTTGTTGGCGGCAAATGTGGTCGTCTTTCTCTTGATGGTGGGTGATAATCGTTTGACCGAAGCATGGATTGCGGCACTTGCGCTGGTACCGGCGCGGTTCCTCGCGAATCCGACCGATCCGGCTGAGTTGATCACGATCTTTACCTCGATGTTCATGCACGGTGGTTGGTTTCACCTCTTCAGCAATATGTTGGCGCTCTACATCTTTGGCGACAACGTCGAAGACCGGATGGGCAGTCAACGGTACTTTCTGTTCTACCTGCTTTGCGGCGTTGCAGCCGCACTTGTCCATGTTATGTTTAATCCAACCTCGCCGATTCCAACCGTCGGCGCCAGCGGTGCGCTGAGCGGTGTACTAGCTGCATACCTGCTATTTTTTCCTCATTCACGGGTGATTACACTGGTACCTATTTTCTTTTTGCCATGGCTGGTGGAGGTGCCGGCCGTCGTTTATCTTGGGCTTTGGTTTCTTTCGCAACTGGCGAACGGTCTCTTCTCGATTATGATCAACGTACAGGCGATGGGTGGTGTGGCCTGGTGGGCGCATATCGGCGGTTTTGTTGCCGGTTTAATCTTGGCGCCATTCTTCCGCCAACGACGTTATTGGCGGCGCTACTACGTTGATGAGTATTATCCCTGGTAACGATTTGCTTAGGAGTGACGTATGGACTTTTTCGCGTTACTGTGGCTTTTTTTCATTATTTCCTCCCTGCAACCAGTGCTTCGCCAGCGTATGCTCGACGCCGCTCGCCAGCGACTGCTCGAACAGTTAGAGCGTAAACGAAAGAGTCGGGTAATCGCGCTGATCCATCGCCAGGAAACGATGAGTCTGCTCGGTTTTCCATTGGTACGGTATATCAATATCGAAGACTCAGAGGCCGTTCTGCGGGCGATCAAAATGACCGATCGCGATATTCCGATTGACCTCATTCTGCATACACCCGGTGGATTGGTCCTTGCTGCCGAGCAGATCGCACGTGCGCTGATCAGACATCCAGCAAAGGTGACAGTCTTTGTACCGCACTATGCGATGTCGGGTGGTACGCTGATTGCGCTGGCTGCCGATGAAATCGTGATGGACGAAAATGCAGTCTTGGGACCAGTTGATCCCCAGTTGGGTCAGCATCCGGCGGCCTCGATTTTGCGCGTTCTTGAACGCAAACCTCTGAGCGAGATTGATGATGAAACGTTGATGATGGCCGATATTGCCGAAAAGGCGATCCGGCAGGTTAAGCGCACGGTCTGCGAGCTGCTGAGTGACAAAATGCCGGTTGAGCGGGCTGAAGAAGTTGCGCATACGCTGGCCAGCGGTGTATGGACGCATGACTACCCAATAACGGTGAGCGAAGCTCGTGAGTTAGGTTTGCCGATAAGTACCGAGATGCCGGAAGAAATTTACCAGATTATGGCCCTCTACCCGCAGACTGCTCAGCGGCGGCCCTCGGTTGAGTACATTCCAGTACCGCGTTCGCGGCAGTTTGGTGAATAGAAGCAGACTTCAGCGCTGCTCCCCACTCGTGCGTTGGCTTCTCGGCTAGTAGGTAGATGGCCACCCTTCTCGCGGCAGTGACGGCAATAATGGTAATGGGCGCGCACCGTGGCTATTCGCCGGGTGCGCGCAGGAGCCTCCGGGGTTGGAAACCCGTCCTTACCGAAGACGCCGAAGATACGTATCGGGTTTAGTCCCCAGTGATTACCGGCCAGGTTGGAAACCCGTCTTTACCAGAGGCGCCGAAGATACACAATGAGCGCACACCCGTACTAACCAATAAATGCGTACATTAGTTCGGTAGAGTAAGTTGACATAATTTAATTTATCACCCTCTCTTTTCACTCCTCTCCCCTTTTTTCTCTTCGGTAAGGTAATTCTATCGGTAAATTAATCTTAACCTCATTGAACTATTCCTTCAACAAGATATAATATTCTCTTAACAAATGCTCGATAGTGACGAATGGGGTGCTTTCAATGACACTCTTGCTCCGTCTTGCCGACATCAATGGCCCGTTCGTTGACCAGTCTGCTCCAGTGAGAAACTGGTCCTCGTTTCCGTTTCCTCAACTCGATAAGCCCGACCCACCGTATCTCGATATTGCGCGCTTTCGTCAAGGCGTAGAGCGGGCCAGGCGTTATCTGGCATTGGTGCAAGATCAGGGTTATACCGGGATTGTGATAGATAACCTGGCGCATCTGGTGACCTTCGATCAGGCGCCCCGTCAGTATTACGCACCCGACAGCCCTTATCGCTTACGTGCGCTGGCGTATCGCAAGGAAATCATGCCATTGCTTGTCGATGCTACTACACGGGGAATGCAGGTCTACGTGACGAGTGATATGCAATGGCTGACTTCAGAACTCCGGCAGGTCGTTGGACGACTAGCGGCTGACAATCCGTTGTTGTATGAGCTAAACCGCAATGCGCTGATTGACCTGTTTACGGCCTTACCGATGGTGTCTGGGGTGATTATCCGGATCGGCGAAACCGGTGGCGCGCATGATCACGGTGGGTATAGCGGTCATCTGCTCTATCACAGTGTGGCGACCGTTCGACGTTTGATTGACACGTTGCTGGCAGTATGTACAGCGTTTGATCGACAATTGATTGTGCGCACCTGGACGCTGGGTATCGGTGAGGTGGGTGATCTTCTGTGGTCACCAGAACGCTATACTGCCGTCTTTGCTGGCTATCACAATTCACATCTGCTCGTTTCGATTAAACACACGCCGGCAGATTTCTTCCGTTTGCTGCCACCAAACCCGACTATTGGCTTACCTGGGCCAAGGCAGATCATTGAGGTCCAAAACCGGCGTGAGTACGAGTTGTTTGGTCTGGTTCCTGCCGGTGTGGTCGAACTGCACAGTGCAGCCATTCGCCGCGCCGAGGCTACGCGAACGTGTATTGGACTCTGGGCGTGGAACAGTACCGGCGGCTGGGGAGGAGGAAAGGCATCAATTGGTCCTGATGGCTGGAATATCTGGACAGAAGCTAGTAGTGCGTTAACCGGTATGCTAGCAAGCCATCCTGAGCATGATGGAAGAGCATTCGTTCGGAGCTGGTTTGCGCAGCGTCTGGCTCGTTATCGTCCTGAATTCGGTGAAGCAGTTGCTGATGCGTATATATTATCGGAGCGTCTGATAGAGCAAGGCTGGTATTTTGGTCATGCACCGGGTATGAAGCGAGTTAGAGGTCTTGTCCTACCGCCGCTTCTCTGGGTATGGTGGATGCGGCCAACGGCTGCGCTGCCGGTGTGGGTGTATCTCGCTGAGGTCTTACGAGATGCTCCGCCGATCCTTCAGCGGTCAGCAAGAGCAGTTCAAAATGCACAACAACTACTGGCACAAATATCTCGCCTGGCGCCGGATGATGATCCGCTGGCCCGGATGATCTGCAATAGTCTGAGCTACCTGGTCGATGCGTTGACCATTGCCTGGCGCACACGTGCATTTTTCTTGCCACTCGGTCAGATGGCGTTCAATCGGCAACGGACATCGTTGACCGATGAAGCAGCAGCGTTGCAGCAAGCTATTCGTGAGCATCAGAGGCACTGGGCTAATCAACCTGATTTTCCACCGCTCGAACTCGATGAGCTTAAGCGTTTTCTCGATCAGTGGAATCGAGCGCCACAAATCGTATTTGCGAAAGCACAGTTAGCAGCACGATTGATTCAGGTTGCGCATCAGCAGTCGCGTCGTCCATTGCCTTCAGCAGCGTTAATGAGTTTGTTATTACCTTCGCCCATCCGTCGCCACATCGTACAGACGTTTGTCCCTTGGCTCAGTCGGCGACTCGATCTGCTGCCCTCAATCTTTTTCGAGACGGGGCCAGCTTTAGGCGAATGGGCAAGGTAGGATGTTGCAACGTTTTCAGTTTCTGCTTGTGACAGATTTGCTTAAGCGTCAGGCACCCACTTTCTGCAATCCTCGGCCTGCCAGGGATTGCAAACTGCTCGTCCGCGTCGGTATTGCTATGCGCGGCTAGGCTGGCATCTCTACCGTAGTAGCCAGGCATCATCGCCAACCCATAAGCGCGATGGTATCCGATTGCGTGGCAATGCAAACAAGACCGGTACACTCCGTAGTCCGCTCTGCGGCGTAAACCGATCTTCCAGGGCCAGATCGCCGTACATCCCACGCCCAAATTGCTCAAGGTAATCCGTTGATGTGCCCGGTAAGGGGTAATAACGTTGTCCCATCTCATCTTCAACTGCAAACAGATTGGGAGGAAGTGTCCGTTCTACCGGCGCTTCATTACTCACCGCCAGCAGTACGATCAGCACATGACCGCTTGCACGGATCGTTCCTAATTCACCATCGACGATCACCGCATCTTCCGGTCGCAAGAGCGCAATGTGCCAGTTCTCGTGGATGACAAATTGGCCGAAGTTACGTGCATCGGGCGCCGATGAGGGAGAGGGGACGGGTGACGGAGTAGGAGGCAGCGGTGAAGGAGTAATAGCGGGCACAGCGACAACCGCTCCATCTGTCGGCGGAGTAGGCAATGGTCCTATTGCCGATACGGTCGGTAAAGCAACTGATACTGTCTCCGGAACCGACACGCGCATCACCCACCACACAGCCAGTAGACCGAGTATTACGAGCAGGAGCGCCGGCCACCACCAGCTTCGATAGGGCAGAGGAGCGGGTTGAGTAGCTGTGACAACCGGCGCAGGCAGGGGAGAGGGCGCAACAGATACCGTTGTCGTTGAAACATCCTCTGTGCGCAGCAATACTGGTGGTAAAGGTAGATGTGCCGTGGTACATTCGGCGCGCTGTAATGCTTCAGTACGTTCCGCAACGCTCTCGGCTACTCGCGCCAAGCCAATCCAAACCCGACGGTCGGCAGGCGCCAGGTGTGATAACGCTCGAAAAATGCGGCGTGCCGTCACAAGATCACCGCGGCGCGCTGCCAACGCGCCGCGGGTCAACCACAGTTCCAGATCAATCGCCGCTTCGTCACCCACATTCACTGCAACAACCGCAGATCAAACGCGACTCAAGACCAACCAACCCTGATCGGGATTGCTGCGGGCAAAGAAGACTAAGTCAGTAGCATCGGGAGCTACATCGAATAAAATGGCAACACTCCGTACAAAACCATCGGCAGGCACCACCTCGCTGTGGCTCAGGTCGGCATTCACACCGCGAATGAGGTAGGCATCCGACGCATCGAGGCGAGGTGACCAAACCCGACCCTGAGCATCCTTCAGGACAAAGAAATCAGGCGGTAGCGGTTGGTCTTGACCGGTCGTATTGCGCACGAATGCCAGCACCACTACAAAGCGACCGTTATTGGGAGTAATTCCATTCAGTGGCCCGATAATCGGTGCAGCGTAAGTTGGCTGATTAAAGTCGTAAGCCCAGCCATTACTGGTCAACTCGGTACCTGGGCTAACCAGGGTCGGATTCGCCAGTGCCGGATCGGGTGCAGGCGGTGGTGGTGTTGGCGTTGGCTCAGAGGGAGTCGGTTCTGGGGTTGGCTCAACCGCTGGGGTTGCCGTTGGCTCAGGCTCAGGTACCGGTGGCGTCGTCGGCGCCAGAGAGGCCTCAGTTGTAGCAGCGATTGATGTGGCTGCCTGAGCTGTCGCCTGTGTAGGGGGAACAGTTGCTGTCTGGTCGCGACGGGAGAGAAAAATAAAACCGAACCCGATACAAGCGATCAGGAGCACTGCCAGCAAAATGACGGTCAGCGGCGTCAACCCACGCTTTGCCGGTACTGTCTCAGCTTCCAAATCGTTATCGCGCTGAGCTGGCGGTCCCGAGCGGCGAAAAAGATTCCCGAACAAACCACCGCGAGCCGACCGCGTGGTTTGAGTAGACTTGCTACTGCTACTACCACGCGCCCAACTGGTACTAGGACGACTGGAGCGCGGCGGCTCGGCAGGGCGGCTAGAGCGTGATGACTCGGCAGGGCGGCTGGAGCGTGGCGGAGACGACGTAGCTGCTGCAACTTCCGGTTCACCAGCCGGAACTTCTTCTGGGCGCGGAGCGGTCGGATCGCGGCGTACCGGCCCACTATCGGCAGCCATCGCTTCAGATAAAGCATCGAGCTGGGCGAACGGATCGTCTTCATCGAAATCAGGTAGAGTTGACGCAGGCGCAGGTGACGGCTTAGCGGGTACATCAGCCTCTGGTGTCGACGGAGCAGGGGGCGGAGATAGCGGGCCGGGCTGTGGCGATTCAGCGCCTCTTGATTTTGGCATTACCCCTAATGCCTGCAACCCTTTCAACGCCATCTCATTGTTCGGATCGAGACGCAACACTTGTTCGAGCGCTGCCTGGCGCTCTTCACGATCGGCTGCGACACCAGCGAGCCAGAGCCATCCCTGGACATTGTTGGGGTGTTCACGGGTCAGCAGGCGGAAGAGCCTACGAGCTTCATCCTTCTCCCCCTTACGCACGGCTTCAATGCCAAGCTGCAAGATGCTTTCGGGATCCGCCATGACCTATCCTTCCTTTTACTTTACTTCTGTCTAATTCAACGATCAGGATTCTGTGGTAATCGCGCCTATTCTAGCACGGATAACAGCAACGGTCAACACATTTTTGATAATATAACGCACGCTTACGCGCTAGACCCCCTGTGTCAACCCCAAAAGTGCAAAGAGTTTTACGTCATGATGTGGTTTTTTTAAATCCAAGCCTCCCGTGGAGCATGGCGCTGCCGTGCCCCTACCAGTTTCAATCCACGCCCCCCTCACAGCGACCGCATGGATGCCCGCACGTCACTGCATAGGGTGCAAACTCGCTGAAACTTTTTACCGGGATATACGTTTAAGATCGTGATGATCTAACCTGAGCACTCATTGCAATCGTTCCTCCCCTGCTTGTGGTACAGACATCTTCTGGTTTGAATAGCTAAGGAGGAACGTATGGAAGGAGTGCTCCGATCACAGCGATTACTCGGTCTGGTGCTACTGGTGCTGCTTTCGTTCACTCTCGTGCCGGCAGTCCCAACTCCAGCCCAAACCAACAATCGTTTACCCGTCTTTCGCTTGACAAAACTATCGGTCAGTGACACCACGACCCAACAATTGGGAGGAGTACTCGAAGGGATCGGACGTGGCGCCCCCACAGGGCAAGACGAGTTTCGCGGCAGGAACCGTTTCTTTCGCCTGAATGAACAGAACCGGACGGTGCTTACGCAGTATGCAGCATCCGGTGGGTTCTTTGCCTACGACATTGACGGGCTAGGACGTGAAACGCCTGCCGGGTCAGTTAATGTCGAAACGGCAAAACGGTTGGCATGTCTCTTTTTGACCAACAACAATTTTGTCGGTCGCGATGGTGTGCTGGCCGGTAACGGTCAGAGCAATTACCCGGTACGGTTACAATCTGTACCAGGAGCCTGTGACTCGACGAAGGATTTTGGTCGTCCCACGCTCATTCGGGCGGCTCAGGCAACGGCCAGCGGAGCGGGGCTGGGGCAGGTCTCCGAGTCGATTGTCGGAGTCGTGGTTGAAGTGCCATTCGGCTTCGTTAATGGACAGGACTTCATTAACATCGGTGGCGCTGGTGGTCACCTCTCACTGTTGTTTACCCATACCGATACGGTAATCTCTCAACAGGGCGGTAGTGACTCACTGGACAATGCTGTACCCGGTCTGGCTGCTGTTGCGATGCCCTTTTTCGGGCGGAGCCTGGATTATCTGGGAGAAGTGCCGGTACGCGATCTCAATACTGTGCGCGATGAGGTCCAACAGATGGTAGAACGTTCATATCCCGGCGCAACCGTTGATGTTCCGGCGCCGCGTCTATCGTATGTCGTTGATGATGCGGCGGTTGAACAGACGGTACTGGAACCAGAGGCAGTGTTTGAAGACATTACTGTGACGCTGCCAAATGGTGATGTGGTCGTCCTGCGCTCCTTCTCGTTGCCGCTGGCCGCAGGCGGATCGGGTGGCTTTGGCCCAACGGTCGCCATTACCACACCGGCTAATGGCAGTCTCTTTAATGCTGGTCAGCCGCTCAACCTGACCGGTAACATCAGCGATGGTACTGCTCCTTATACGTATCAGTGGCTTCTCGATGATGAGACGCCGTTGAGCAATGTAGCGACGCTCAACGCAGCCGGTTCAGTCAATCTTTCCGCAGCGCTCCCAGCCAGTGTTCGTGAAACTTCACCGACGGTCGTTACCGTCATCTTACGGGTAACCGATAATAACGGTATTCAACGCGATGCCACGATCAGCTTGATCCCCGATTTTCGCTTTTTGTACATTCCAGTCGTGACGCGCAGTGGCACCAGTACTAGTGCGCTGCCCACGATCGATCTCACCCAAACCAGCTATACCTTCGGTGTTGAAGGCAATTGGGACTATCCACCAGCAGGTCCAGGCGGCTCCGATTTGCCTGGAGTTATCCCCGATGTCAACGGTTTTAGTATCGGTATGATCGGATATGGCTATACATCGCGCTTCTTCTGGTCGAATGCCAACGCCTGGGAAAAGGATTGGCGTGATTGCAGCCTGGGCGGCGTCGATTGTACCACAGGGGTTGATCGTGCCGCCTTCGTGTACTACGCCGGGCACGGTGGGCCGGGTGGGATTGCGATGGCATCTAACAAAGATAGCACCTGGTTTGATGGGAGGAATGCCCGCTATCAGAATCTACGCTGGGTTGGCTTTGCTTCATGCCAGACACTGCGCGTCCAGGGGTATACCGCAGGAAACGAACCGATCCGACGCTGGTTTAACGCCTTCCAAGGCGCACACATGTTACTCGGTTTCAACAGTAATATGGCCGACATTGCGTTCGGTGGGCAACTGGTTGCCAATATGCGTATGCCGAGCTTCCCGATCATAGGCGATCTTCCTTGGGCACAGCTCACCATTGCTCAGGCCTGGGTCAAAACGGCATTCGATATGAATGCTGGCAAACCGGCGTATATATACGCACGTAGTGCAACGGTGAACCCGATTAACGATAAGTTGCCCAAGCCAGGTGGCGCAATACCGCCTCGCCCAACCCCAGTGACATCGTACCACTGGGTGTGGTGGGAGTTTTGATCGTTCCGCAATGCAATGGAGCAGGGTTGCACCGGTTGAAACCGGTGCTACGTCGCTGGTTTCGTTATTGAGCTGTTTGATGGCGACGCTGCGCGTGGGTTGCACCGGTTGAAACCGGTGCTACATCGCTGGTTTCGTTATTGAGCTGTTTGATGGCGACGCTGCGCGTGGGTTGCACCG
>JAGHYT010000090.1:0-17227 GCA_017743535.1 Chloroflexus sp. | reverse complement strand
GCTTCGCCATCCGCGAGGGTGGTCGCACCGTCGGTGCCGGTGTCGTAACCAAGATCCTGGATTAATTCCCAAGGCCGGATTCGCTAAGCTGTCGGCGGCGCTGCTGTCGCCGACAGCTTCAAAGTGAAGGGTATAAAATGGCCGTGGCCAAAGATACAGAGCGTGACGTTCAAGAAAACATTCTCGTGCGCACGTTTCGCGAAACGCGCAGCGAGTTACGGCAAGTTGTTTGGCCAAGCCGCGAAGAGACAATTCGCCTTACGGTACTCGTGGTTGCAGTATCGCTTGTTATCGGGTTGTTGCTCTTCATTGGCGATACAATTTTCACCTTCCTTTACACGAGTCTCGTGAGCCTCGTCCAATAGCTATTCGCGAACGAGGACTGCCATGTCTGAGGAAAAGGAAAAAGAGAAAGAGGCCGATGATCGGCGCTGGTATGTGATCCATACCTACTCAGGTTACGAAAATAAGGTCAAGAAAAATCTGGAGCATCGGATTGCTTCGATGGAGATGCAAGACCAGATTTTTCGCGTGATCGTGCCAACCGAAGAGGAAATTGAGATCAAAAATGGTCAGCGCCGCACGGTCAACAAGAAGATCTATCCCGGCTATGTCCTGGTACAGATGCGTCTTACTGATGATTCGTGGTACGTGGTGCGCAATACACCTGGCGTGACCAGCTTCGTCGGGCATGGCAATAAACCTACCCCTCTTGATGAAGAAGAGGTGAAAGCGATACTTCGTCAGATGGAGGGCGAAACTCCTAAGGTGCGCGTAAGCTATCAAAAAGGACAGGCGGTCAAGATTATCGACGGTCCCTTTACCGATTTCGAGGGTATTGTCGATGCTATCGACCACGAGAGAGGTCGAGTACGTGTCCTCGTCTCTTTCTTTGGCCGTGAAGCGCCGGTTGAACTTGATTTCTTACAGGTAACTCGATTGGTAGAATAATTGTGTCGTAGATCCGCTACCTCGCCGGTTGTGCGAGGGAGGGAGAGTGCAATGGCCGCTTTCCCGCCATTCAAGGAGTTGTGTCGTGGCTAAGAAACTTGTCGCAGTGGTAAAACTGCAATTGCCGGCCGGTAAGGCTACCCCAGCGCCACCTGTTGGCCCGGCGCTCGGTCAGTACGGCATCAATATCATGGCCTTCGTGAAGGAGTATAACGAAAAATCGGCCTCGCAGGCCGGGAGTATCGTTCCGGTCGAGATTTCGATTTATAGTGACCGCTCCTTCGTTGCCCGTCTGCTTACACCACCAGCGGCTGATCTTTTGCGCAAAGCGGCTGGTATTCAAAAGGGCGCCAGTACGCCGAAGCGCACGACGGTTGGTACGATTACACGTGCCCAGTTGCGCCAGATCGCTCAGCAGAAAATGCCCGATATGAACGCGAATGATATTGAGGCCGCTGAGCGGATTATCGCCGGTACAGCACGGAGTATGGGCATTAAGATTGTTGAATGATTAGTTGGTGGGAGGATTTACTTAATCCGCCATCACCACCTGGAGTAGTTGCTATGCCAAAGCACGGAAAAAAGTATCTCGCCGCGCTGGCGAAGGTTGACCGAACTCGCCTCTATTCACCGCTAGATGCGCTCGCATTGGTTAAAGAAACGTCGTATACAAAATTTGATGCGACGGTTGAAGCGCATCTGCGGCTTGGTATCGATCCACGTCACGCCGATCAGAATATTCGTACCACGGTTGCATTACCGCATGGTACCGGTAAGACGGTGCGCGTGCTGGTCTTTGCTCAGGGCGAAGCCGCTCAAATCGCGCTCGATGCCGGTGCAGATTATGCCGGTAGCGATGATTTGATTGCCCGTATCGACCGCGAAAATTTCTTCGATTTCGATGTAGCCATTGCAACCCCTGATATGATGGGTAAGGTCGGTCGCATCGGTCGTAAGCTCGGCCCGCGTGGTTTGATGCCTAACCCAAAGAGTGGAACCATCGTTCCAGCCGCCGATCTGGCGCGTACCATTCGCGAGGTGAAGGGAGGTCGGGTCGAGATTCGTAATGATAAGACCGGTATCCTGCACGTTGCTATCGGTAAGGTTAGTTTTACACCACAGCAGTTGAGCGAAAATTTTGTAGCGCTCATGGACGCGGTGAAAGCGGCAAAGCCAAGCGGTGCGAAAGGAACCTACATTCGGAGTGTGACTCTGACAAGTACCATGGGGCCTGGAATACCGGTTGATCCGGTTGCTGCCCAGAACTTAAAGGTCTGACATCGTTCATTAGCTGCCTGAGACAGTCGGTGAGCTGTGCTCTTAATGGCCTTTGGGCTGCCGACCGAGGTGGCGTCTGAGATACGATAGTCGTGAGTGGTATGCTCACTCTGTCAGTTGTGCGCAGATAAGCTGCGCCGTTCTCGGTCGCCTGTCTCAGGAGACAGGCGACCGTTTTTAATCTACTTTGAGAGGAGGTGAAATGCATGCCAACGCAGCGTAAAATTGAGACGGTTAGTACGCTGACCGAAAAGCTGCGCCGCGCCCAGTTGGTTGTGGTTGCCGACTATCGTGGCGACGGAAAGGGTATGAGCGTTGCCGATATGACCGAATTGCGCCGCAAACTGCGCGAGCACGGTGGCGAGATTGTAGTAGCGAAAAATACCCTGTTGAAAATTGCTGCCAATCATACCGGGCGTGAGGCAATTGACCCACTACTGTCTGGCCCAACGGCAGTGACCTTCGGGTATGACGATGTCTCGAAGGTTGCGAAAGCGCTCCTCGATTATCTAAAGTCGGGGAATAAGAGCTTTACTGTGCGTGGCGCCTTGCTCGGTCAGACATTGTTGCCGGCTGACGCCCTTGAACAGGTGACCAAGCTGCCTTCGCGTGAGCAGGCGCTTGCACAGGTGGTCGGCGGCATTGCCGCACCGGTCGCTGGCGTGGTTGGTGTTCTCAACGCCGCGATTTCAAACGTTCTCTACGTATTGCAGGCTCGGATCGATCAGTTACAACCGCAAGGTGAAACGGCATAATCGTTATCTGCGCGGTCAAGTATTTATTTCTATCCTATAAGGAGTGTACAACCATGTCCAAGATTGATTCAATTATCGAGATGATTGAGGGCCTTAACGTCCTCGAGCTGGTTGAGCTGAAGAAGAAGATGGAGGAGAAGTGGGGGGTTACCGCTGCTGCTCCTGTGATGGCAATGGGCGCCGCAATGCCGGTTGCTGCGGCCGGTGATGGTGCTGCGGCTGCGGCGCCGGTCGAAGAGAAGACTGAATTCGACGTCATCCTCAAAGAGGCCGGTCCTAACAAGATTCAGGTTATTAAGGTGGTGCGTGAGCTGACCAACCTTGGTCTGAAGGAGGCGAAGGACCTGGTTGAGGGTGCACCCAAGCCGGTTCGCGAAGGTGTGAGCAAGGAAGAGGCCGAGGCAGCCAAGGCGAAACTGACCGAAGTCGGTGCAGTGGTTGAGATTAAGTAGTCCTGCCCTTGCAATTTAGCTTTGCACGGAGTGCGGCAGATGGTTGTAAAGACCTTGCCGCACTCTGTTTTTGTTGAGTTGTTGTTGATTTCATAGTAATCGTTCAACTGTTTTTGGGTGAAATGAGGTCGGTATACGCTGTTTCCCTTGCTACACGGCGCTTTTGATCATTGTATTTCTTGTCACATACTTATAGTGATTGCTGCCACTAGCAGTAAAGCCTGCTCTGGAAAGGAATCTGTTATGGAGCTGTTTCTACAGGTGTCACTAGAAGGCGAATCGGTTCGTTGGGGGCGGATACCAATATCCTACCTTGCGATCTTTCTGGCAGGTTTTCAGCGCGCTTTGTATCGAACGGGAGAAATCCTGCTTGATGAGCAGGATAATGTTGAGCACGATGTTAAGAGAATTGTGAGGCGGAAGCAACTTCGGCAGCTTCTAGAATTGGATCTCGTTGGGATTTCGGAGCGCAGTCTATCAACGATACCTTCCTTCCAGCGAAGCGTAACCGTGCGTTCGGCAGGAAACGGTAGTGAGGCGATTCGTATTTTTGAGAAGGCTCTTTGGGAATTAGAAGAGATGCAACACGTTACAGACGAGTCGTCTTTCAGGTTCGATAGAGAGGTGCTTACTGCTTGGAGTAGGGTTGGTGACCTCTTCCGAAGAGGTGTCTCATGCATGACCTTCACATTGTATCGAGACGTATTACCATTGCACGTTTGGTATACCGCTCAGGGGTTTGATGTCATCAGAAGACACACATTGACCGAGATAGAAGGTTATGTGTTCATGGTCGATTTTAAGCGTCGGCGTATGTCATTACAAACGTCTTCTGGCGAGTTGGTGTCTTGTACGTTCACCGAGGAACAAGCGGACGAGGTCGATACAATGACACGACACTACGTGCGGGTAACAGGTGAAGCCATTATCAATCCGGCTACCGGCAAGATGAGCTATGTACGTGTACATACTATTGAACCGTTGTCGAGAACCCAGGAGTTTTGGCAGTTTAGAACTCTTGATGAGCTTGCCATGCTACAGGGAATTACCTCAAAAACCAATCTAGAAACTCTCTATAATACATGGCCTGGCGAGGTTGATGATAAATTTGAGGAGTTTATCAATAGTCTACGCAAAGGAAATTTAGCTGAATAGTGCAAGAGCATTGCATGAAATCGAAATATCTGCTTCTCGACACAAACATTGTTTCATACATCATGAAAAACACTCCACAAGCACAGCTCTATGAAAAGCATCTCTCAGGAAAGAGACTTGCTATATCCTTCATTACTGTGGGAGAGCTTTGGGCTGGCGCAGAGTGGGCAAATTGGGGGCACAACACAAAAAGCACAACTCCGTGCTACTATTCGTAAATTTGTGGTGATTCCCTACAATTATCGTATAGCCGAACATTACGGTGCGATCATTGCACATCGAAAAAAGAACGGTGTCCCGATCTCCTGCGCCGATACCTGGATTGCGGCATGTGCACGAAGCTATGATATACCTCTCGTTACCCACAACGCGAAAGATTTTACCAATATTCCTGGCCTGCAAGTGATTACCAAAAACCCTTGAAACGTACAGAGTGAATATCGCGCCGGGCATAAATCTCTCAATCCTCTATCACAGATATGGTATATTAGATAATTGATGAAGACTGTACTGCCGCGTGCGTTTCGCGCTGTTGAGCAATTTCACGAACTATACGCAGTCGTGGCGCCGGCGTTGCGGGCGCAACAGGAACGGGTACAGGCCTGCTTGCGTACTGCGATTGAACGACCGGCGCTGTATGAGGCTGTGCTTGCCACACTGCGCGAGCAGCGGGGGGTTATCGCCCTCGAAGCGCCGATGGGTGTTGGTGCAACTACTTTGCTCTGTCAGTTGGCGGTACGCGCCGAATGGCCGCTCTGGCTGGCCGATGATGATGAGGGGAATGGAGCACTAGCCTTCTACGCCCAGATTGTGGCCACTCGTCGGCCCACCTTGCCTTTACTTGATCCGGCTGCGTTGACTGACCCCGCTGCTTTTGAGCGTCTCCTGAATGAGATTGCCGACCCGTCTCGCCCGCTGGTGCTGCTGGTAAGTGCGCCGGATCGTGATCGGCAACCGTTGCGTCCGCTCCCGTTACCACTGCCGTTTGATGTACCGCCAGGCGTTATTTTGCTGGTTCATGGTCAATTGCCGGTCGAACCAGATGCTCGACTGGTATTACCCGCCGCTGATCGGGCGCTGCTTCAGACACAGACCAGTCTCCTTGAACGGCGTCACTGCCCACCCAAATGGCGCGAAGCTATTTTGGCGGCTGCTCAGGGGAATCTGCTCTACCTCAGTTGGGCTGAACGTTGGCTGCACCTTGGCTTGCTGGAGATTACTCATCTGCCGACCGATCTCGATCAGCTTCTTCAGAATTGGTGGCAGTCGCTTAACGCAACCGAACGACGTTTGGCAGTATTGTTAGCTGCGGCTGGTGAACCGTTACCGGTTGTTGCGCTCGCCGAGGTCAGCGCTGAGCATCCACAACTCCTGCTCGACCGCTGGGAAGAACAGGGATTGGTGCATATCAATTTGTGGCGGGCGAGCGATGAGGATACTCTCTTGCTCGTGCGCTATACCCATCGTGCGCTGCGCCTTTTCCTTGCGCGTCATGTGCCGCACGAGGTGGAGGCTGCGCATTGCGAGTTGGCTCAGTGGGGCACTGAACGGTTGCGGCGTAATCCGCTCGACCCGACCAATCGCTATCTCGGTCGGCAACTAGCGCGCCATGCGGTACTGTGTACGCCCGATCACCGAACACCTGATTTGCCGGTCGCACAACCGTTGAGCTGGCTACGTGAACGAGAATTACGGGAAGGATTGGCTGGCGCGCTGCGTGATGCCGGATGGATGCTGCATGACCCAGCACTCACGTCGCCGCTGAGTCTGGCGCGGATGGCTGCGGTTACCGGAACGCTTGCCGCTCGCGCCCGTCAATTGAGCGGCGAGTTAGTAACGGCTGCGTTCCTCACAGCGGTGAATACATCCGGTCGTGAAGGAAGCCTGCGCCGGGTGACCGCTATTGTCGAACAATTGCCGGATGGGGTGCCGAAAGCGGCCGTTTTGCGTCAACTCGGCGAAGCGTGTTACAGCGTGAATATGCGGAGTGCAGCGATGCGCCTGCTCTCGCGCGCGCTTGATCTCGAGGCGCAACCGGTCTCGCGGGCGTGGCGTGATGTTCGTGATCAGGCAATAGAAGCGTTGGCAACGGCGTGTATCGAGGCGGGCGATCCTGATCGCGCCTTGCTATGCGCCGAGCGGATCGATTTGCTGGAACGACGCGCTCATGTCGAAACGCTGGTTGTGCGTTACTTCCTGGATAACGGTCAGTACGATCGGGCCTGGCGATTGGCACGGGCTATTCTGCACGAACATCGTGCAGCCTGGGCGCAAGCTGAGGTTGCAGTGGCGCTGGCACGGATCGCCGATCCCCGCGCTCAGATGTTACTTGCAGAGCTAACGGTAGAGACGGCGCGGGCATGGGCAGAAATCGAGTTGGCCTGCGATCTGGCTACACATAACGAAGATGCAGCGTTGCAGCGGATTATGGCGCTGCCAAGTCCTCATCAGCGCGATCGTGGTTTGGCCCGGCTGGCGCGGGTCTTTGCCCTGGCCGAGAAGGATGGCGACGCCCTGGCGGCTGCAGAGCGGATTACCAGCCGCGAATTGCGCGTAACGACGCTGCTTGAGTTGCGAGTCTTGCTGCAAGGTCTGGTTGCAAACTTAGCAACCGAACGGGCAACGCGAGAGATAGACGCGCTCCAGGGTGAAGACCGACCGATTCTCCTGGCTGCACTGGCCGCAGCGCATGCTGCGATTGGGCGTCGAGAACGGGCATTGACAATTGCCCGCCAGTTAAGCGGCGAAGAACTGGAACGGGCCCTGTCGCGGGTAGCCGTTGCGTGCGCCCAGGCTCATGATTATACTGGCGCTCAGGCGGTACTTGCCGAGATCACCGACGATGATGAGCGTGATTGGGCACGCGATGAGATTGCGCGTCTGCTGGCGGCTGCCGGTGATTGGCAGGCAGCTAGCGATCAGGCAGCGGCTATCGTTGCCCCCGATCAACGAGCACGAACCAGGGCCGATCTGGCGATTGCACTGATGCGGGCCGGTAAGGTATCTGAAGCGGTGAGGTTGATCCGTGAGATTGATCTTGCCGGCGAGCGGGCGCGAGCTTTGATTGTCTCGGCGCCGTTACTGGCAACGGCTGATCCGATCCTGGCCGATCAGCTTACCGATGAGTTGCTGATTGGCGAGGCGCGGAGTCGGTATCGGGCGGCTCTGGTCGTTGCATTAGCCGGACAGGGCCAGCTTACAGTAGCAGATGCCATTACCCGCCGGATTCGCCGTCGCAACGAACGAGTACGGGCCGGGCTGGCGATAGTCGCAGCGCGAGATCCTGCCGATCCGAGCACTCTGGCCCAGTTCGCAGCCACGTTACAGCAGGCCGCTATTGGTCGTGAGGAGATATTCCGTTCGCTCGAGATAGCAGTACCGATTCTGCTGCGGATGGGGGGAACACCCTTGCTGGCCGATCTGGCTGCTGCACTGGTGGCCGATGATCGAGCCTGAACAAGTGCGCCGCGAACACCCAGAGGAACTCGCGTACCGTTGCTACCTTTCGGTCCTGGCGGGGTTCCGCAAGTATCTGCCGTTCGCGGCACAATTCCATTATACGCGAAAATTCCCATTGTGCAACTCTTGCATCTACGAACAAGCGTGGTATTATTCCAAACAACCGTAGTTGCAGGAGGTTCCATGAGCAGCGAAACCACTACTCGTCCCCCCAAGCGCTATGCGCGGATCGCCCCCCTCTATAAGGCGATGATCTGGACATCTTTCATCATGAATGCGGTTCTGCTGGTTGTGCTCGGCATTGTGGTTGGTATTCTGGTGATGTATCAACGCCAGGTAGCCCAGCTCTCCGAGAGTTTACCGGTCTTTGCAGCCAACAATCTCGCCGAGTTGCAAGATGTGGTTGATAAACTCGAAGGGGCGACGATTGTGTATACCGTACCGTTAAGCACCCGTCTACCGATTGAGCTGAATGTGCCGATTAACGGTGATACCATCATGACCGAGCGTAACGTGGTAACGCTGACCGAGCCGGTTGCACTGCAAGCCCCTGCCCAAATCACTTTTCCCGGTGGTGGTGGGAATCTCAATGCCAGTGTGTCTATTGTGTTGCCGGCTGGCCTGGAATTACCGGTTGATCTGAATATGAATGTCAAGTTAGTTACCTCTATTCCGGTTGAGCTGGATGTACCGGTGAACATACCGCTGGCCGAAACCGAATTGGGACCCCAGTTCACTCGACTCGGCGCTATCGTTGATCGGTTGGTAGCACCGGTTGCCCCCTTGCTACCAATGCCAGATACGCCTCCGGACAGTAGTAAGCCACGTCGCGAGTAGATTTGGTGTGCAACCTAACCGTTCCTCAGTTGATCTGGCCCGAACCCGAAGGGCAACAATTCCTGCGGCGTCGTCAGTCGCCGCTCACTGCCATTGTGGTTCAGCAACACAATTTGCGCCTGTGGCGCCAGCTCTAAGATAACCTGGCGGCAGGCACCACAGGGGCTGGCTACAGTCGGGGTTGGAGTCACCACCGCCAGCGCAATGACCGGTCCTGCTGTGGACATATGGGCACAGAATAGCGCCACTCGTTCGGCACATATTGTCAGCGGATAGGATGCATTCTCAATATTAGCGCCGGTAAACATCTGGCCGTCGGCGGTTAGTACGGCTGCACCAACGGCAAATTGCGAGTATGGGGCATACGCACGCTGTTGGGCCTGCAAAGCTGCTGTAATTAAACGATCAAGGGCCACTGGATCCATGCGCTTCCTTGGGGAGCGGCAACAGAGGTTTCTCGGCGTCAGCCGGTGTTGCCGCTGCCACTTCAGCCGGCATTTGCCGCACAATGTGTAACCGTTCAGCACGAATACCCTTTATTGATAATACGGTGATGGTAACATCGCCACAGATAACTTGATCGCCAACCCGTGGAATGCGTCCCAATTGCTCGTACACCAGTCCACCAATCCGGTCAGCGGTCGTTTCTGGAAATTCGACTTCCAGCATGTCGGCTACGTCATCAATGGTTACGCGGGCATCAACAATCAATTCGTGCGGCCCAACCTCGACAATAGATGGTTCTTCGGTGTCATACTCGTCACGAATTTCGCCCACAATCTGCTCGATCAAGTCTTCGAGGGTGACGATACCAGCCGTGCCACCATACTCATCAACCACAATTGCCATGTGTACCCGCCGACGCTGCAAATCTTCTAACAGCGTAGATACCTTCATCGTTGCCGGTACAAAATGAGCCGGACGTATGATGTCACGGAGCGGCGTATCGCGCTTTCCATCGCGTAGTACCGGAATGAGGTCCTTGGCGTACAGGATACCGATGACGTTATCAATGGTCTCTTCATACACCGGAATACGCGAATGACCGCACGTGATGGCGACATCAAGTGCCCGATCAAGGGAACTATTGACTTCCAGGGCAACGACGTCAACGCGCGGGATCATGATCTCGCGCACGAGCGTATCGCCAAAATCCATCACCCCTTCTATCATCTCTCGCTCTTCGTGCTCGATCCATCCTGCCTCTTCACCGGCACTCATCATCAGTCGTAACTCCTCTTCGGTCACCAGGGGAGTGGGTGGAGCTGGTTGTCCGCTGAGGAAAGTAAAGAGCGGACGTGTGATGAGATTAATGATCGCCATCAGCGGCCACAACAGGGTCGCAATGGCTACTAATGGTCGCGCCAGCAGTAAAATGGTTGTGTCAGGACTACGGCGTGCCAGCGCCTTTGCCACAACTTCGCTCAGGATCAAAATCGCAAACAGCAGCCCGACCAGACTGCTACTGATAATCAGAACCCCATGGGCAGCAGTGAGCTGTATGGTCAGTGCAGTGACAGTTATCGTCAGGGCAGCGTTGAGGAAGATAATAGCCGACTTGATCCGGTGCGGTTCATCGAGGAAATGGGCCGAAAACCGACGACCACCGAGACCTGCTGAAGCGAGAAGCGTGCTTAGGCGAGGTCGACTCACGGTGATCAAGGCTGTATCAGCGGCCGAGATGATACCGAGTGCAATGAGACACAGCGCAATACCAATCACCAGCGAACTAGGGTTAGGGTCTTCCAAGCGAATCATCCTCCTTCCCGCAAAGCAGAGAGGCGCGCATCATTGTGGGTATGCGCCCGACGTTCAGATGGCTTCGGGCGCAACAATGCGGTATGTTCAGGAGAAGAGCGCGCTCAGTGACAAATCTTTGTGAATCCGCATGATTGCTTCGGCGAATAGCGGTGCGACACTGATGGTGCGCACACGTGCTGCGCTTGCTTCGGGAGGTTGCGGTATTGTGTTGGTAACCACTGTCTCGATCAGGTCGGATTGGGCAATCAGTTGCAGGGCATTGTCGGCAAAGATGCCGTGGGTTGCACAGGCATACACTGCACGGGCGCCACGGGCCAGCAAGGTCTGGGCAGCCTCGATTAAAGTTCCGCCGGTTGAGATCATATCATCGATGATAATGGCTGTCTTACCTTCTACTTCACCGACCATTTCAATCACTTCGGCGGTATCGGGTTCGGGGCGTTGCTTGGCGATAATAGCCAGACCGGCGCCGATCCGCTCACGGAAGCGGTTGGCGCGATTCACACCGCCGGTATCGGGGGACACCACAACCGGGTTTGGCAAATTAAGCTCGCGAATATAATCGGCCAAGAGGGGTGATGCCTGTAGATGATCGACCGGAATGTCGAAGAACCCTTCGATTGCCGGAGCGTGCAGATCCATCGTCAGCACCCGGTCGGCGCCCGCGGTGCGGATCAAGTTGGCAACCAGTTTGGCGGAAATGGGTTCGCGCCCCGATGTCTTTTTCTCTTGCTTGGCATACCCATAGTAGGGAATGACGGCCGTGACGCGAGCTGCCGATGCCCGACGGAAGGCGTCGATCATAAGGAGCAATTCCATCAAGTTGTGATCGACCGGTGTGCAGGTAGGCTGGATCACAAACACATCACAGCCGCGCACGTTATCGTGAATTTTGACTCTCGTCTCGCCGTTCTTGAAGGTACCGACTAATGCCCGCCCCAGATTGATACGCAGATTGCGGGCAATCTCTTGCGCTAGCGCCGGATTAGCGTTACCGGTAAAAATGAGCAGGCGACCATCCATAAGTTCGGTCTTTCTTTCTTGAATAGAAACGCGCAGCGAGCATGCTCACTGCGCACCTGTTCATTTGTCAGCTTAGCATCGCTGACTGCTCCTGGTTGAAGAAAGATTGTGTGAGTTCAACCGTTTCATTGCCTGATGGCAGAGCAAGAAATTGGCTGCCGGGCCAGGATTCGAACCTGGACAAACGGATCCAAAGTCCGTGGTGCTACCATTACACAACCCGGCACCTCGCTGAGTATTATACCACAAATAGCGAATGTTGTTGTCGAGTTTTTACGACCGTTGGGTATATGCTACACTAGAAGCTGGATGAAGAACGCGCAAGGAGTCGCTCTATGACCGATACACAAAAAATTATCTTCTCGATGTACCGGGTAGGCAAAGTTGTGCCGCCCAATCGTGAGATTCTTAAAGACATCAGTCTGTCGTTTTTTTACGGTGCTAAGATTGGCGTGATCGGCGTCAACGGTTCGGGCAAAAGCACACTGTTGCGCATCATGGCCGGTGTTGATCAGGACTACACTGGTGAGATTACCCGTTCACCCGGCTATACCGTCGGTTTGCTCGAACAGGAGCCATATCTCGATAACAGCAAGACGGTGCGTGAAGTTGTCGAGGAGGGGGTGGCCGAAACGGTAGCGTTACTCCGTCGCTACGATGAGATTACCGAGCTGTTTAACGATCCAAACGCAGATTACGATGCGTTGATTGCCGAGCAGGCTGAGCTTCAAGATAAAATCGATCACGTTGATGGCTGGAATCTCGATAGCCGGTTGGAATTAGCGATGGATGCGTTGCGCTGCCCACCTGCTGACACCCCGATAGCGGTATTGTCGGGTGGTGAGCGGCGCCGGGTGGCGCTTTGCCGTTTGCTCTTGCAGCAGCCCGACATCCTCTTGCTCGATGAGCCGACCAACCATCTCGATGCTGAGTCGGTTGCCTGGCTTGAACGTCATTTGCAGGAGTATAAGGGAACAGTTATCGCCGTGACCCATGACCGCCACTTTCTCAATAATGTTGCCGGTTGGATTCTGGAACTGGAACGTGGCCATGGGATTCCCTGGCGGGGGAACTATTCGAGCTGGCTCGAACAGAAACGACAAAAATTGGCCGAGAGCGAGAAGGCCGAGTCGCAGCGGCAGAAGGCACTCCAGCGCGAGTTGGAGTGGATCAATATGGCGCCGAAGGGGCGTCACGCGAAGTCAAAAGCCCGGATCGCAGCTTACGAACGGTTACTGAGCGAGGGTCAGGATCAGCGTGAACGTGAACTTGAAATCTACATTCCACCCGGCCCTCGGCTTGGTGACCTGGTTATTCGGGCAACCAATGTGACGAAGGCCTACGGCGACAAGTTGCTCTATGAAAATCTGAGTTTTGATGTGCCACCGGGCGCAATCGTTGGCATTGTTGGTCCCAACGGCGCCGGTAAAACAACGCTCTTCCGTATGATTGTTGGGCAAGAAAAGCCTGATGGCGGCACATTAGAGGTTGGGGCCTCGGTTAAGCTCGGTTATGTCGATCAGAGCCGGGAAGTGCTTGATCCGAAGCAAACCGTCTGGGAAGCCATTTCCGAAGGTAACGAGCAGATTATGCTTGGTGGTCGGCAGGTGAATTCACGCGCCTACTGTGCACGCTTTAATTTCAGTGGTAGCGATCAGCAAAAGCTTGTCGGAAACCTTTCCGGCGGTGAGCGAAACCGGGTTCATCTGGCGCGGATTCTCAAGTCTGGGGCGAATGTGCTTTTGCTCGATGAGCCAACCAACGATCTCGATGTTCATACGTTGCGCGCACTCGAAGAGGGTCTAGAGAACTTTGCCGGTTGTGCGCTAATTATTTCTCACGACCGCTGGTTTCTCGATCGGGTTGCTACGCATATTCTGGCTTTTGAAGGCAATAGCCAGGTCGTTTGGTTCCCCGGTACCTATTCTGAATACGCCGCCGATTATCGGCGACGGAAAGGCGCTGAAGCCGATCATCCCCACCGGATTGTGTATCGTAAATTGACCCGGTAGTTCTCAGGTGGTGTGGAGCGAGCCACAACGCTCTCCTGCGCACAGTAGCAGCAGGGTTGTTAATGGCAGGGGCTGGCGAATCAGTCCCTGCCATTTCTGTGAACGAATGCGTGATAGCTCAAGCATCCTCGGAATGGGTCGCATGAAAGTTAATATCGGCCTCTGTTGTGGAGTGGCCTGTAACTGTGTCGGTTGTGAGAGGCTATTGGTCAGTGTGGACGCGATTTTGTCGATGAGGTAATCGATAACGGTTATGCCCGCGATTGCCCACCGCGTCGAACTGGCAGGTGATCAATCTCATTTGTGCTGGCGTGGTAATCTTTTCTCGGTCTTTCGTCGGCAAGAGAAGTAGTCCCCGGAACAGGCGGTTATGTTCTTGTGCATGCTACAATGACCTACGCATAAACCTCATTCAGACAAAGGGAGGCGGTATGCGTTTCATAATTTCTTTACTCCTCTGTTTCCTACTGACCGGTTGTGCTACGCCGGTTAGCAGGCCCACACCTACGCCAACCGTACCACCTCCCCCCACACCGCCACCTCCGACACTACCGCCTCCGACTGTCACCCCACGACCGCTAGGTGATACCGATCAGGTACAACTGCCCAGTATGTTTGAATTTAACGCAGAAGTGATTGCAACTGCGCCTGTGCTTGCGCTTGATACACCACAAAACCTCCGACTGACCGCAGGAGAAGTGGCATGGTTTCGGGTAGAGTTACAGGCCGGACAGGCGTATGAAGTGCTTACTACTGATCTGTCCGAGACGCTGGATACGGCCATCACGCTCTTCTGGTCTACCGGTGAGCAGGCAGCATACAACGATGATGCAGACGGTTTCGCTTCACGTATCATTTTCGTGCCGGATGTATCGGCAACACTATATGTGCGCGTGCAGGCATTTCGTTCAGGTTTGGCTGCTGACAGTTGTGTGCTGCTGTTACGCAAGCTCATCTTACCACCACCTGATGCCTTTGAACCTGATAATACGATAGACCAGGCCAAACTGTTGCAGCTCGACGTAGTACAGGATCGGAGCTTTACCTATGCTGATGACGTAGACTGGGTTCGCTTCCGCACGCAGCCCGGTCAGACATATCTCTTCCGTACTTTTGATCTTGATGACCAGGTTGACACAACGCTGGCCCTCCACGGTGAGGATGGGCGAGAACTGGCGTTCAACGATGATGCCGACGGCGGACGGGCATCGGCGATTGTTTATCGGAGTGATCGGGCAGAGACGTTGTACCTACGTTTGGCAACCTATGATGCGCCACAGCTTGATCTTCGCTATCGGTTAGCAGTCTCCCTCTTTACCCCCGCACCGCCTGATGCCTTCGAGCCAGATGACAATCCAAACATCGCTCGTCCACTCAGGGTTGATGAAGAGCAGGAACATACTATCAGCGATCCAGATGATAGCGACTGGCTGGTATTTAGTGTACGCCCTGAGACTGCTTATCGTATCAACCTCTCCGCCGTGGGCCTAGGAGTTGATCTGGAAATGGATTTGCGCGATGCTGCCGGTAACATTCTGACGACCGGTAGCTATCTCGATAGTCTCAACCGTGAACTGAATTATCTGGCAGACGTTGAGGCAACAGTCTATCTCAATATTCGAGCCGCCCGTATAACCAGTAACGATACGGGCTACCGCGTGCTCCTACAGGCGGCGCCAGCCGTTGCCATTGATAAATTTGAGCCGGATGATGAATTTGCCCAGGCTTCTTTGCTAGTACCCGGTGAGGAACAAGAGCGAACGATCCGTTCTGAGCTGGATGTCGATCATGCTTTGGTAGAGGTACAGGCGGGCGAAGCCTATCTCCTCCGCGCCGTTGCCATAAATGCTGAAGCTGAACTATTCCTCTATCTGTTCGACGACGCCGAGAATATGCTTCTCGCCAGTGGGATGACCAATATTGAGACGGGTTTACTGCGCTATGTGGCAGAAACAACCGGTTCACGCTTTTTGCAGATACAGGCCTTCAACTTGCCGGTGGGTGGTCTATCCTACCGGCTAGTGCTCGAACGCATTCCTCCTCCACAGCCCGATCCATTTGAACCGGACAACAACCGGCAACAAGCCCGACCCATTGTAATCGGTGAAACGCAGCAGCATAACTTTATCGGTTTTGACGAGGACTGGCTGGTCATTACAATGCAAGCTGACCAGACCTATCTGATAGAGACATTTGATCTCGATCCAGGTGTTGAGACCATTGTCGATGTATTCGATGGAGCTGGAGTATTCATTGCCAGTGATGATAATACGGCCCCTAATTCACGGATCGAGTTTCGGCCTTCGCGTAGTGGTACCTATTATCTGCGTATCCTGAATATCGGCGTGGCCAATTTCGGCGAGAGTTATCGCGTGCGTGTGGTGGTAAAACCATAAGCGTGTGTCTGAATATTCCCGGTTGACGATAAAGGGGCAATGGGGGCGGGTCAAGCTGCCCACCCGTGACAGTGTGCTAACGTGCCGGGCGATCCATTCTCATCGTGCTCCCAGATTACAGGCGCATGTTCAAGACACGTTCTCGCCGTTACATCGTCTTCAGACTCGCCTGCCAGCGGGTTAACAGTTCTGGAAGATCGGCTACGACCAAATCAGGGCGGATCGAACCGGCGCTGGCTTCGGCAAGGGTACAGACGCCGGTCAACACCAGCACCGATGGCATACCGGCGGCGTTGGCGCCGGCAATATCGGTATCAAGGCGATCTCCAATTACAAGCGTCTGCTGTGGGTCTGCACCAAGCAACGCAGCGCCAATCAGAAACATTGTCGGGGCCGGTTTTCCAATCACCAGTGGCGTTACATCGGTGGCAGCGCTCAGCGCTGCGGCAATGGCGCCAGCGCCAGGGATCAACCCCTCCTCACTGGGGAACGTGCGGTCGGGGTTGGTCGAAACAAACCGTGCACCACGCCGGATGTGCAATGTAGCCTGCTTGAGTCGCTCGTAAGTTAGCGTAAAATCAGCTCCCTGCACGACCAGTTCTGGCGATTGTTCATCTTCAACAAAATATCCATCGCCAAACAGCGCTTCGCGTAATCCTTGCATACCAACCACGAAGATACGGGTGCCAGGTGGATAATGGTCACGAAGATAGCGTGCCGTCGCCAGGGCTGAAGTGATAACCCGATTGGCCGCTAACTCGATTCCCATCTTGGCGAGTTTAGCTGCATACTGCTGAGGTGTCATTGAGGCATTATTGGTAATACAGGCGAACGGGATGTGGTGTTCAGAGAGAAAGCTGAACAAATCGGCAACACCCGGTAGCGGTGTCTGTCCTCGATAGAGCACACCGTCCATATCAAACAGCACAGCTCGGATAGTGGTGAGATTGAGCATGGAAAACCTCTCCAGGCGTCTGAGTTGGGCGTAAAGGCCCTGATCAGGTAGAACGGTATCGGTTGTATTTCACATTGTATTATAGAAATGCCGGTTTACCGCAGCGCGGACAAGAGATTGAACGAACGGTGATCTATAGGAACGCCGAGCGATGATTCGAGGTGAGGCACTGACGATGCGGGCCGAAGGCCCG